>CAYYUQ010000015.1:0-48394 GCA_964474945.1 uncultured Halopseudomonas sp.
TGGCGACACCATACCGGAATGGTCAGGTGTTGCACTCAGTTCTTGCGGCCGCCCATTGATTCCTGTCATGCCAATCAATGTTACTGGACGGGGTGCCGTTAAACGGCATCGGCGAGAGGAAGGAGGGCAAGCCCGATCGAAGTAGTGTATTCCGGTGCGGTTGGATTAGCCCGCCCGGATTTCCAGCATGGCCTGGTTGACCCAGGCTTCGGCCTGTTTGTTGACCTCGACGATGGAGCGCGGATCCTGCCCTTTGGGGTAGATGGTCGGCCCGATTCTCACCTGCACCGTACCGGGGCGCTTGCCCCAGCCATGGCGCGGCCAGAATTCGCCGGCATTGTGGGCCACCGGGATTACCGGTGCATTATTGGCACAGGCCAGGGCACTGCCGCCACGGGTGAACTTGATCGGCTGGCCGGGCAGCACCCGGGTGCCCTCAGGAAACACCAGTACCCACATGCCCGAGCGCAGCCGTTGCCCGCCAATGCGGTTGAGCTGCTGCAGCGAGCTGCGCGCCTTGCGACGGTCAATGGCGATGGGCTTGAGCAGGGCAAAGGCCCAGCCGAAAAAGGGTACGTACAAAAGCTCCTTCTTGATCAGCTGGGTCTGGGGCTTGAAGATCAATTGCAGGAAAAAGGTTTCCCAGGTGCTTTGGTGGTTTGCCAGAATCACGCCCGGCTGATCCGGAATGTTTTCCATGCCGGTGACTTCATAGCGGATACCCACCATATGCCGCGTCAGCCAGATGGCCATTCTGCACCACCATTCAAGGATCACGGTAAAGCGCATGCGATACGGCAGAAAGGGGCCAATCAACAACATGGGAATGGCCCAGAGGATGGCACTGGCAGACAGAAGCAGATAGAACAGAGCGATACGCAGGGCCATCAACAGGGACATGATCAGTTTTCCAGCAGGTAATCGGCTACGGCAGCCAGATTGTCGAATACACGGGTACCGGCAGGCAGTGGTTTGCCTTCGGTCGCCCGACCTTTACCGGTACGCACCAGATAGGGCTGGCAGCCCATGGATGCACCGGCCTGTAGATCACGCAGGCTGTCGCCGACGGTGGGCACATCATCCAGACTGATCTGGTAATGCTCGGCAATGGAGCGGAACAGTCCGGACAGCGGCTTGCGGCAATCGCAGCCGTCATCCGGGCCGTGGGGACAATGGCGGATGAGACCCACCTGACCACCCTGCTCTGCAACCAGTTCGCGCAGGCGCTGATGCATGGCATCCAGCGTTTGTTCGCTGAAGTAGCCACGGGCCAGGCCGGACTGGTTGGTCGCTACCGCGACCGTCCAGCCCGCCTTGCTCAGCCGGGCAATTGCGTCAATGGAGCCCGGCAGCGGAATCCATTCCTCGACTGATTTGACGAAGGCGTCGGAGTCTTCATTGATGACGCCGTCGCGGTCCAGGATGATCAGCTTCATCCGATCAGCGAAATATCAGCAACGCCAAGGAACAGGCCGCGCAGGCGGGCCAGCAGTGCATAGCGGTTGGCCTTGACCCGGGTATCGTCTGCATTGACCAGTACCTGATCAAAGAAGGCATCAACCGGTTCACGCAGGGCCGCCAGACGGTTCAGTGTGGCATCGTACTGACGTTGCTGTGCCAGCGGGCGTACCGCCTCTTCAGCCGCCATTACCGCTGCCGCCAGAGCTTGTTCGGCTGCTTCGGTCAGCAACGCATGGTCTATCTCGCCGGGCAATTCACTACCGGCCTTGGCCAGAATGTTTGCCACCCGCTTGTTAGCTGCGGCCAGGGCTTCGGCTTCCGGCAGACGGCGGAAGGCCTGGACTGCCTGCACGCGCTGGTCAAAGTCCAGCGGCGAATCGGGATGCACGGCACGTACCGACTGGTACACGGCGATGTCGATGCCCTCGTCTTCGTAGCGGGCGCGCAGACGGTCGAAGATGAAGTCCTGGACCTGATCGACCAGCCCTTCGCTCTTCACGGCGGTGCCGTACTGGTTCACGGCGGTCTGCAGGGCCGTGTGCAGGTCCAGTTCGAGTTTTTTCTCGATCAGGATGCGCAGCACACCCAGCGCAGCGCGACGCAGGGCATAGGGGTCCTTGCTGCCGGTGGGCAGCATGCCGATACCGAAGATGCCGGCCAGGGTATCCAGCTTGTCGGCCAGCGCCACGGCGGCACCGGTCAGGGTGCCGGGCAGTTCGGCACCGGCGCCACGGGGCATGTACTGCTCGTTCAGCGCCAGCGCCACATCCTCGGCTTCGCCGTCGTGTTGCGCATAGTAGTAACCGGCAATGCCCTGCAGCTCGGGGAATTCGCCGACCATTTCACTGGCCAGGTCACATTTGCTCAACAGACCGGCGCGGGCCGCATTGGCCGGGTTGCCGCCGGTGCATTCGGCAATAAAGGCCGCCAGGCTGGAAACCCGCAGTGCCTTGTCATACACGCTGCCCAGTTCGGCCTGGAATACCACATTGGCCAGCCGCTGGTTGTTGTCCTGCAGCGGGTGTTTCAGATCCTGCTGGTAGAAGAACTCGGCGTCGGTCAGACGTGGACGTACGACCTTTTCGTTACCGGCAATGATCTGCGCCGGGTCCCGGCTGTCGATATTGGCAACGGTAATGAAACGTGGCAGCAGCGTGCCCTTGGCATCCAGCAGGCAGAAGTACTTCTGGTTGTCCTGCATGGTGGAGATCAGCGCTTCCTGGGGTACATCAAGGAAGCGTTCCTCGAAGCTGCACACCAGCGGCACGGGCCATTCGACCAGTGCGGTGACTTCGTCCAGCAGGCTGTCCGGCACAATCGCGGTGCCTTGCTGCTCGGCGGCCAACTCGGCTACCCGCTGGCTGATCAATGCGCGACGCTCGGCAAAGTCGGTAACCACATGGGCCTTGCGCAGGTCGTCCACATAGCTGGCGGGACTGCCGATGGTGACGGCTTCGGGATGATGGAAGCGGTGGCCGCGCGATTGCTGTCCAGCCTGCTGGGACAGAATCTCGCAGGGGACGACCTGGTCGCCCAATAACATGACCAGCCATTGGGTCGGACGGACAAACTCGGTCTTGCCGGCACCCCAGCGCATGCGCTTGGGAATCGGCAGGTCAGCCAGTGCCTGATCTACAATACCGGGCAGCAGTTCGCTGGCCGGCTGGCCGGGAATGTTCTGTACGAAACGCAGCCGCGGACCACTCTGATCCAGCTCGCTCAGATCCACGCCGCATTTGCGGGCAAAACCCAGCGCGGCCTGGGTCGGCTTGCCTTCGGCATCAAAGGCCGCCTTTACTGGCGGGCCGTCCATCTGCTGGGTTCGGTCAGGCTGCTCGGTGGCCAGTTGTTCGACCAGTACGGCCAGGCGACGTGGCGCGGCATAGTAACGAGCGGACTGGAAGGCCAGTCCGGCATCGGCCAACCCTTTCTCAACACCGGCAAGGAAGGCTTCAGCCAGCTGCTTCAGCGCCTTGGGGGGCAGCTCTTCGGTGCCCAGTTCAACCAGAAAATCCTGAGCCTGCATCATTCGGCCTCCTTCAGTTTGGCCAGTACTTCATCACGCAGCTCCGGGGTGGCCATGGGGAAACCGAGGCGGGCGCGGGCGTGCAGATAGGCATGGGCGATGGCGCGGGCCAGGGTGCGTACGCGCAGGATGTAACGCTGGCGTTCGGTTACCGAGATGGCGCGGCGGGCATCCAGCAGGTTGAAGGTATGCGAGGCCTTCATCACCATTTCATAGGCCGGCAGCGGCAGCTCGGCCTCGATCAGCCGGTTGGCTTCGCTTTCATAGAAACTGAACAGGTCGAACAACTTCTCAACGTTGGCATGTTCGAAGTTGTAGGTCGATTGTTCCACTTCGTTCTGATGGAACACGTCGCCATAGGTAACCTTGCCGAACGGGCCGTCGGAATACACCAGGTCATAGACCGAATCCACACCCTGCAGGTACATGGCCAGGCGTTCGAGACCGTAGGTGATCTCACCGGTGACCGGGTAGCACTCGACGCCACCGACCTGCTGGAAGTAAGTGAACTGGGTGACTTCCATGCCGTTGAGCCAGACTTCCCAGCCCAGTCCCCAGGCGCCGAGGGTTGGCGATTCCCAGTTGTCCTCGACGAAGCGGATATCGTGCACC
Source organism: uncultured Halopseudomonas sp. (assembly GCA_964474945.1). GTDB lineage: Bacteria > Pseudomonadota > Gammaproteobacteria > Pseudomonadales > Pseudomonadaceae > Halopseudomonas. Next base: position 4,100 of record CAYYUQ010000015.1, read on the forward strand.
AGCGGATCGATACCTATATGGCGCAGCGAGTCCAGGTAGAGCTCCTGGATATTGTCCGGGTTCGGCTTGAGCACCACCTGGAACTGATAGTAGTGCTGCAGGCGATTGGGGTTTTCGCCATAGCGGCCGTCAGCCGGGCGACGGCTGGGCTGGACATAGGCTGCGTTCCAGATCTCGGGGCCGATGGAGCGCAGGAAGGTAGCGGTATGGAAGGTACCCGCACCCACCTCCATGTCATAGGGCTGCAGGATTACGCAGCCTCGCTCAGCCCAATAGCTTTGCAGGGCGAGAATCAGGCCCTGGAAGGTCTGGGTAGCAGGGTTTGTCTGTGTCACGTTTTTCACCGGTCAACTGTGAAGAAAGGGCGAAGTATACAATCCTGGCGGGACGGCATACAGCTTGAGCATGCCGGATTGTGTTTACTGGTCGCCCTTGAGGCCATCCTGACGAGCTGTAAGCTCAACTGATCACCCGATAGCAGGGCTTGTAGGCCGTGCCGTTGGGTAATTTCATACGCTGCTGGGTGACGAATGCCTGAAGCAGATCACCCAGCGGTTGCATGATCTGGGCATCGCCATGCAGTTCGTACGGCCCCAACTCTTCGATCAGGCGGATACTCTGCTCCTTGACGTTACCGGCCACAATACCGGAGAAGGCACGGCGCAGGTTGGCCGCCAGCTGGTGTGGCGGGGTATCGCGGCGCAGTTCCAGCGCAGCCATGTTTTCATGGGTCGGATCGAAGGGCAGCTGAAATTCCTCTTCGATTTTCAACAGCCAGTTGAAGTGGAAGGCATCGTTGCGCTCACGGCGGAAGTGTTCCACCTCGGCCAGTCCCTGCTTCATCTTGCGCGCCACCCGTACCGGATCCTCGATGATGATCTCGTAGCGCAACTGCGCCTGCTCCCCGAGGGTAGCACCGACGAACTTGTGCAGCTGCTGGATGTAATCGGCGGTAGAGCGTGGGCCGGACAGAATCAGCGGGAAGGGCAAGTCAGCATTATCCGGGTGCAGCAGAATGCCCAGCAGGTAAAGGAATTCCTCGGCTGTACCCGCACCGCCAGGGAAAATGATGATGCCATGGCCGACGCGGATAAAGGCTTCCAGACGTTTTTCGATATCCGGAAGTATCACCAGTTCATTGACGATCGGGTTCGGTGCCTCGGCGGCAATGATCCCCGGCTCGGTCAGCCCCAGATAGCGGGCATCCAGCACCCGCTGTTTGGCGTGGGCAATGGTGGCGCCTTTCATGGGGCCTTTCATCACCCCGGGGCCACATCCGGTACAGATATCTAGGTTGCGCAGTCCCAGTTCATGGCCGACCCGCTTGCTGTATTTGTATTCTTCTTCGTTGATCGAATGGCCGCCCCAGCACACCACCATTTTCGGCTCGACACCGGGTGTCAGTGTCCGGGCGTTACGCAGCAAGTGGAAAACGTAATCGGTGATGCCGCTGGAGGAGCTCAGATCAGCGCGGTCGTTATGCAGCTCGCTTTCGGTATAGACGATATCGCGCAGGGCGCTGAACAGCATCTCGCGGACGCTGGTGATCATATGCCCGTCAACAAAAGCGTCCGCCGGTGCATTGCGCAGCTCCAGGCTGACGCCGCGATCCAGCTGGTGGATATGCATCTCGAAATCGGAGTAGGCCTCGAGGATGCTGCGCGCATCATCCACCCGCGCGCCGGTATTCAGAATCGCCAGCGCGCATTGCCGGAACAGTTGGTAGGTACTGCCAGAATCGATTTGGCGCAGATTGCGAACTTCACGCTGGGACAGAAGTTCCATACTCCCCCGTGGGGTAACTGAAACGTTGACGGTGTGTGCAGGCATTATGTCTTCCGGTTGAACAGGACTGCCCATCTTACGCCATTGCCGAAGCGGAGAGGCAAAGGCCGACGGATGCGCAGCGGCTACAGGGGCGCTAGGATGTCGCTACCTACTCTGTGCAGGTGCCAGCCGATGACCACTGATCTTGCTTCGCTTCCCCGTTGCCAGTGGTGCAACCAGGATCCGCTTTACCAGCAATACCACGACCAGGAGTGGGGCGTGCCCAGTCATGACCCGCAGCATCTGTTCGAGATGCTGATTCTTGAAGGGCTTCAGGCCGGTTTGTCATGGATCACGGTATTGCGCAAACGTGAGCGGTATCGTCAGGTTTATCATGGCTTTGATATCAGCTTCATGGCGAACCAGAGCGATGAGGATTTTCACCAGCTGGCGCAGGATCCGGGCATCATTCGCAATCGACTCAAGTTGCGCGCGGCACGGCAGAATGCCCGTGCCTGGCTGGCATTGGCCGGGCAGCAGGACCCGGCTGAGTGGCTCTGGCAGTTTGCTGCCGGCCAGCCGCGGATCAATACGTTTGCCAGCAGCGCTGAGGTGCCGGCCAGCACGCCGCAGGCCGAGGCCATGAGCAAGGCGCTCAAGAAAGCGGGTTTCAGTTTTGTGGGGCCGACTATCTGTTATGCATTCATGCAGGCAACCGGTATGGTTATGGACCATACTCTGGATTGTTTCCGCCATGCCGAACTGGCTGCGGGAGCTGCCGTTAAACAACAATAATGGAGAACATCCATGCAATTGACCAAACGACTGGGCCTGTTCGCTGCTGCCGCGGCGTTGACAGCTACCACCGCGGTATTTGCCGCCCCTACCTATATCAACGTGCTTACCGGTGGCACCAGTGGCGTGTATTACCCGATTGGTGTGGCCATTTCCCAGCTCTATGGGCAGATTGATGACGCCCGGCCTTCCGTGCAGGCAACCAAAGCCTCGGTGGAAAACCTCAACCTGTTGCAGGCCGGCCGCGGGGAGCTGGCCTTTGCCTTGGGCGATTCGGTTGCCGATGCCTGGAATGGCGTCGAGGACGCGGGTTTCCGGGTGCCGCTCAAGAAGCTGCGGGCGATTGCCGGCACCTATAACAACTATATCCAGGTGGTTGCCAGTGCAGAATCGGGCATCAAGACGCTGGACGATCTCAAGGGCAAGCGTATCTCAGTGGGGGCACCCAAATCCGGTACCGAGCTCAATGCCCGGGCCATCTTTGCTGCCGCCGGCCTGAGCTATGACGATATGCGCCGGGTCGAGTTTCTGCCCTATGCCGAGTCGGTCGAGCTGATCAAGAACCGCCAGCTTGATGCCACCCTGCAATCGTCCGGCCTGGGGATGGCGGCGATCCGGGACCTGGCCAGCACCATGCCGGTGAACTTCGTGGCCATTCCGGAAGAGGTGGTGCAGAAGATCGATAACGCGGCCTACCAGCCGGATGTGATTCCTGCCGGCACTTACGAAGGTCAGGATGCAGACGTGCCCACGGTCGGCATCACCAATATCCTGGTCAGCCATGAAGGGGTCGACGAGGAGATCGCTTATCAGATGACCAAACTGATCTTCGACAACCTGGCAGCATTGGGCAATGCCCACTCTGCGGCCAAGGCGATCAAGCTGGAAACCGCCGCGGACAACCTGCCGATCCCTCTGCATCCGGGAGCCGAGCGGTTTTACAGGGAAGCGGGCATTCTGCAATAAGTGCAGGCACAGGAGTAGCCCATGAGCGAATATCAGGGGCTCCATGCGAGCCCCGCCGACTGGCCCAGAGCGCTGTTTTACGTAGCGCTGTTGTTTTCCACCTATCAGATCATCACCGCCGCCTTTCACCCCTTGTCCACCCAGGTCATGCGGGCTGGCCACGTGGGTTTTCTGCTGATGCTGGTGTATCTGAGCTATCCCCTGCGGGGCAACGCACGGCCCTGGCAGCCACTGGCCTGGGTATTGGCGCTGGCGGGTATGGCGACCTTCTTCTATCAGTGGTATTTTGAGGCGGATCTGATCCAGCGTTCGGGGGAGCTGACCACCCTGGATATGGTGATCGGCCTGGTGCTTATCGCCCTGGTATTCGAAGCGGCACGGCGGGTGATGGGTATCGCCCTGCCGATTATCTGCGGGCTGTTTCTGGCTTACGGCCTGTTCGGCAACTACCTGCCGGGCGAGTTGGCGCACCGTGGCTATGGGCTCGACCAGCTGGTCAACCAGCTGTCCTTCGGCACCGAAGGTCTGTACGGCACGCCAACCTATGTGTCGGCCACCTATATCTTCCTGTTCATCCTGTTCGGTTCTTTTCTCGAGCAGGCCGGCATGATTCGTCTGTTTACCGATTTTGCCATGGGCCTGTTCGGTCATCGCGCCGGTGGGCCGGCCAAGGTGTCGGTGGTGTCTTCCGCGCTGATGGGTACCATCACCGGCTCCGGGGTAGCCAACGTGGTGACCACCGGGCAGTTCACCATCCCGTTGATGAAGCGCTTCGGCTACCGGTCAGCCTTTGCCGGAGGTGTCGAGGCAACCGCGAGTATGGGGAGCCAGGTCATGCCGCCGGTCATGGGTGCGGTGGCCTTCATCATGGCGGAAACCATCAACGTGCCCTATGTCGAGGTCGCCAAGGCGGCATTGATACCGGCGTTGCTGTATTTCGGCTCGGTGTTCTGGATGGTGCACCTGGAAGCCAAGCGCTCGAATCTCAATGGTCTGCCAAAGGATGAATGCCCAAGCGCCTGGGCAGCCGTGCGGCAGCGCTGGTTCCTGCTGATTCCGCTGATGATCCTGATCTGGCTGCTGTTCTCCGGCCGTACGCCGATGTTTGCCGGCACGGTGGGGCTGGCGCTGACCGCCATTGTCATTCTGGGCTCGGCGTTAATCCTGCGACTGTCATCCACCGCCCTGCGGGTGCTGTTCTGGGTAGCCCTGGGGGTTCTTTGTGCCGGCTTCTTCCAGCTGGGCATAGGGGTGATCTTCGGTGTGATCGGTGCGCTGGTTCTTGCCTGCTGGTTCGTCAAGGGTGGGCGCGATACCCTGCGTATCTGTCTGCATGCCCTGGTCGAAGGCGCACGTCATGCGGTGCCGGTGGGAATTGCCTGTGTGCTGGTTGGGGTGATTATCGGGGTGGTTTCGCTGACCGGGGTGGCCTCGACATTTGCGGGTTATATTCTCGCCATCGGCCAGGATAACCTGTTCCTGTCGCTGCTGTTGACCATGCTGACCTGTCTGGTACTGGGCATGGGCATTCCGACCATTCCCAACTACATCATCACCAGCTCCATTGCGGCTCCGGCGCTGCTGGATCTGGGCGTGCCGCTGATCGTCTCGCATATGTTCGTCTTCTACTTCGGCATCATGGCCGATCTCACACCCCCTGTGGCATTGGCTTGCTTTGCTGCCGCGCCGATCGCTCGGGAAAACGGTCTGAAGATCAGTCTCTGGGCTGTGCGCATTGCGGTGGCCGGCTTCGTTGTGCCTTTCATGGCCGTCTACAGCCCGGCATTGATGATGCAGGGCGGTGACTGGCAGGCCGTGTTGTACATGCTGATCAAGGCGGCTTTCGCCATCGGTCTGTGGGGCATCGTGTTTACCGGATACTGCATGCGTTCGCTGTCATGGTGGGAAAGGCTGCTGGGCTTTGCCGCGGGTGCGCTGATGATCATGGCCCTGCCGGTCACCGATGAACTGGGCTTCGCGCTGGGAGTGCTTTTTCTCGCGCAGCACTGGTGGCGGGCGCGGCGGGCGTTGAGTCTGGCATGAACCTGCTGTGCCTGGGGCTGGCCGGGGTGATCTGGACGCAGTTGCCGCTGGATCGATTCACCCTGGCCTGGCAGCACAGTGTGGAGAAGGTACGTTGGGAGGAGGATTATCAGCTCACCGCCGAGGGTCTGCTGCTGCGCGAGGCCCGGGTGCGTGGCAGCGGTGCCGGCATGGAGATTCCCGACGGCGCCGTGCTGCGCAACGGTAGCTGGCATTATCGGCCGCAACTGCCGGTGCTCCAGCCGCTGCGACTGGGGCGCAGCAGCGCCCCGGAAGCGGGCGATTACCATCTGTGCAGCGAGGCGGGATGCCAGCCGCTTGCCGATTGGCTGGGGCCGCCGACCCCGCAGCGCCCGGCGGTGGAACTGTGGCGTTGTTCGAAGCCTGTGGGCTGATGCAGGCGTGCAGGCTACAATGCCCTCTTTGACCGGTTGGGAGAGTGGTGAGTGGAAAAGCTCAAGAGCGCTATGGTGGTAGGTGCACTCAAGCTGTTCGCGCGGCTGCCGTTTGGTGTGGCGCAGCGTATGGGCGCCGCTGCAGGTTGGCTGATGTGGAAACTGCCAAATCGCTCTCGGGATGTGGTGCGTATCAACCTCAGTCATTGCTTCCCCGAGCTGTCCGCTGTCGAGCGCGAAAAACTGGTGGGCGAAACCCTGATCAATATCGGCCGCAGCTTTGCCGAAAGCGCCTGCGCCTGGATGTGGAGCCCGCAGAAGACCGTGGCGCTGATCAAGGAAGTGGAAGGTGAACACCTGCTGGATGAAGCGCTGGCCGAGGGGAAAGGGCTGGTCGGCATCACCAGTCACCTGGGTAACTGGGAAGTGCTCAACCATTGGTATTGCCAGAAATGCTCGCCGATCATTTTCTACCGTCCTCCCAAACAGAAGGCGGTCGACGAACTGCTCCAGGAGAAGCGCACCCAGCTGGGCAACAAGGTGGCGGCGTCTACCCGGGAAGGCATCATCAGTGTCATGCGAGAAGTTCGCCGTGGCGGCGCGGTAGGCATTCCGGCTGATCCGGAGCCCTCGCTCAAGAGTGGCCGATTCGTGCCGTTTTTCGCCACTCAGGCATTGACCAGCAAGTTTGTCCCTGGCCTGCTCAAGGGCGGTGCGGCCAACGGGGTTTTTCTGCATTGCGTGCGACTGCCGGATCACAGTGGCTTCAAAGTGATTGTCGAGTCGGCGCCGGAGGCGTTATACAGTGACAACGAACAGGAAGCAGTCGCTGCATTGAGTAACACCATTGAAGATTACGTGCGGCGTTGGCCAAGTCAATACATGTGGAGCATGAAGCGCTTCAAGAAGCGCCCCGTTGGCGAGAAAAGGTGGTACTGATCGACCGGCGGCTTTAAAAATGAAGGGACGCAGCCATGAGCAACAAGCGAGTTTATCCGCGGGCGATGATGAAGGCCCGCATAAAGATCAGCCACCCGGAACTGGGGGAGGTATTTGGTCTGACGCGTGATCTCTCTGATGGCGGCGTATTTGTGGAAAATCCTGACCTGACCAGTCTGGCCGCGGGTACCGAAGTCGAGGGGCAGGTGCAGGATATGCCCTTCGAGGCGCCGGTACTGCGTATGGTCATCCAGCGGGTGGTGCCAGGCGAAGGCGTCGGCCTGGCGTTTCTAGACGACTGACCCTGTCTACTGCTTGCGCTCAGCGGCGCCAGAACATCGGAGTCAGTAGTACCAGCAGGGTGAACACCTCCAATCGTCCGAGCAGCATGGCGAAGCTCAACAGCCATTTCACCGAGGCACTGAGTTCACCATAGTGCGCCGTCACGTCGCCCAGACCAGGCCCGAGGTTGTTGATGCAGGCGGTCAATGCCGAGAATGCGGTAACGAAATCCAGCCCGGTACCCAGCAATAACAAGAACAGCACGGCAAAGGTGAATACGTATACCGAACAGAAGCCCCACACTGCTTCCACCACCCGGTCACCTACTGCGTGCTGGCCGAGTTTGACTGGAAAGACGCCGTTGGTATGCAGCAGCCGCTTGATCTCCCGCACGCCCTGTTTGAATACCAGCACCACCCGGATGATTTTCATGCCGCCACCGGTGGATCCGGCGCAGGCTCCCGCGAAACTGGCATATAACAGCAGGAACGGCAGAACCGAAGGCCAGACCGAGAAATCGGTGACCGTGAAGCCGGTGGTGGTAGCGATGGACACGGCCTGGAAAGCGGCAAAGCGGATGGCCGATAGCGGACTGTAATACTGGTAAGCGATCAATATGACCGCTGTTACCAGTACCAGACCGAGCAGGATCAGCAGATAGCTGCGGCACTCCGGATCCCGCCAGTAACTGCTGATCGAGCGGAACCGCCAGACGGTAAAGTGCAGGGCAAAATTGATCCCGGAGAACACCATGAACACCAGACAGATCATTTCGATCATCGGACTGTTGTAGTAACCGATGCTGGTGTCATGAGTGGAAAAGCCGCCGATGGCTACAGTTGAGAAGCTGTGCCCGATGGCATCGAACAGGTTCATGCCGGCCAGCCAGTAGGCGCAGGCGCAGGCCAGGGTCAAACCGGAATAGATAAACCACAGCACCTTGGCGGTTTCAGCAATGCGCGGGGTGAGCTTGTTCTCCTTCAGCGGGCCGGGCATTTCTGCGCGGTACAACTGCATGCCGCCGACGCCGAGCAGGGGCAATATCGCCACCGCCAGCACGATGATGCCCATACCGCCAAACCATTGCAGTTGCTGACGGTAGAACAATAACGCACGTGGCAGGGTGTCCAATCCGGTGATCACGGTGGCGCCGGTAGTCGTCAGCCCAGAGAACGACTCGAACACCGCATCCGCCACCGTCAGGTCAGGCAATTCCAGCAGATACAGCGGTATCGCACCGAATAATCCCAGTACCAGCCAGAACAGTACGGTAATCAGATAGCCATCGCGGGTGCGCAATTCATTGCGCTGTTTACGTACCGGTAACCAGGTCAGAAAACCGACGATCAGGGTAATGGCAAAGCCGGTAAAAAAGGAGGCGTGTGCTTGCTCCCCGTAATACAAGCCCACGGCCGCCGCCGGCAGCATGGCGAGAGAGAACAGCATCAACAGAATGCCGATAATGCGCTGGATCTGGGAATACTGCATGGCGCGCTACCTGTCCATGGCTCAGAGGAATGTCAGGCCGACCTGAAACAGTCGCTCGACATCGCGAATATGTTTCTTGTCGATGACGAACAGGATGACGTGATCATTGGATTCGATCACGGTACTGTCATGGGCGATCAGCACCTCTTCATTGCGTACCACTGCGCCTATCGTAGTGCCGGGAGGCAGCTTGATGTCGATGATGGCGCGACCGACAACCTTGGAGGAGCGGATGTCGCCATGGGCGATGATCTCGATAGCTTCGGCCGCGCCGCGGCGCAGGGAATACACATTGACGATATCGCCCCTGCGTACATGGGCCAGCAGTGTGCCGATGGTCGCCGATGAGGGGGAAATAGCGATTTCTATCTGCCCACCCTGTACCAGATCCACATAGGCCGGGTTATTGATCAGCGCCATCACCCGGCGCGCACCCAGCCGCTTGGCCAGCAACGAGGACATGATGTTGGCTTCGTCGTCGTTGGTTACTGCGCAGAAAATATCCACTTCCTCGATATTCTCATCGACCAGCAGCTCGCGATCGGAGGCGCTACCGTACAGTACGATAGCCTTGTCCAGGTTCTGCGACAGGTAATCAGCCCGGGCCCGGTTGTTCTCGATGATCTTGACGCGATATTGGGTTTCTATGGCCTCGGCCAGCCGTTCACCGATGTTGCCACCGCCCGCAATCATCACCGTCTTGTTGTTTTTCTCGACCCGGCGTAATTCGCTCATCACCGCACGGATATCCTCCGAGGCGGCAATAAAGAACACCTCGTCATCCGCTTCGATGATGGTATCGCCCTGCGGAATGATTGACCGATCCCGGCGGAAAATGGCTGCCACACGGGTTTCCACACTGGGCATGTGCTGGCGCAGGTAGCGTAGCTCCTGACCAACCAACGGCCCTCCATGGTATGCGCGTACCGCAACCAGCTGCACCTTGCCGCCGGCAAAGTCCAATACCTGCAGCGCACCGGGGTTCTGGATCAGGCGCTTGATATAGGTGGTGACGGCTTGTTCTGGACTGATCAGTACGTCGATCGGGATATCTTCGTTGCAGAACAGCGTATTGCGCGTCAGGTAAGCTGACTCTCGGATACGGGCAATCTTGGTAGGAGTACGAAACAGCGAATAGGCTACCTGACAGGCAATCATGTTGGTTTCATCGCTGCTGGTCACAGCGATCAACATGTCCGCGTCGTCTGCGCCGGCCTGTCGCATGACCGTTGGCAGAGAGCCGCGGCCTTGCACGGTGCGAATGTCCAACCGGTCGCCCAGTGCGCGCAAGCGCGGGGCATCCACATCGACCACGGTAATATCGTTGGCTTCGCTGGCCAACTCGGCTGCCAGGCTACCGCCTACCTGTCCAGCACCAAGAATGATGATTTTCATGCACCCATCCCGTTACATGGCGCTGTGCCCTTGTCGAGCTTCATCAGCCGGGCCAGGTAGAAGCCATCATGGCCACCCGGTTGCGGTAATAATTGGCGGCCGCAGGGTTGTTCCACACCATATTCGCCGGCAATGGGTAATTGCCGTGCGCCGCTCTGACGCTGCAGGAAAGCTTCCATCACCCGGGTATTTTCCTCGGGCAATACCGAACAGGTGGCATAGACCAGAATGCCGCCCACGTCGAGGGTTTGCCATAGCTGGTCAAGCAACTCCCCCTGCAGTTTGGCCAGCGCGGCAATATCGTCGGGCTGGCGGGTCAACTTGATATCCGGATGCCGCCGAATGACCCCGGTGGCAGAGCAGGGTGCGTCCAGCAAAATGCGTTGGAATGGCTGGCCATCCCACCAATCCGCCAGCGCACGGCCATCAGCAGCCTTGAGTGTAGCGCTCAATTTCAGCCGCTGCAGGTTGTCGCGCACCCGTTCAAGGCGCGCCGGTTCCAGATCCAGCGCCACCAGCTCCTGCAGTCCCGGCTCCAGTTCGAGAATATGGCAGGTCTTGCCACCGGGGGCGCAGCAGGCGTCCAGTACCCGTTGGCCGGGATTGAGTTCCAATAACGGAGCGGCGAGTTGCGCGGCTTCGTCCTGCACGCTGACGGCACCGTCGGCGAAGCCGGGCAATTGATGCACATCCCGGGGCTCAGCCAGGGTCAGACCATCCGCACTGAAGGGGCTGGCTACCGCGGCAATATCTGCAGCGGCCAGCCGATCCAGATAGGCGTCCCGTGAACCCTGCAGACGGTTGACCCGCAGGCTCATCGGCGGATGCATGTTATTGGCAGCACAGATGGCTTCCCAGTGTTGCGGCCAATCCAACTTGAGGCGCTTCTGCAACCAGCGCGGGTGGGCAACGCGAATCACTGGATCGTGTTCCAGCTCCACCAGCAACTCTGCACCTTCCCGCTGCACCCGGCGCAGGACAGCATTCAGCATGCCCTTGGCCCAGGTTTTCTTCATGCTGTTAGCGACGTCCACCGTTTCCGCGATCGCCGCATGGGCGGGAATGCGGGTGTATAAAAGTTGATAGATGCCCACCAACAGCAGGGCCTGCAAATCGCGATCAGCGGCTTTCAGCGGCTTCTGCAGGAGTCGATCAGCCAGCCCCTGTAATCGTGGCAGCCAGCGTGAGGTACCAAATGCCAGTTCCCTCGCCAGTGCTTGATCCCGCGGCGCCACCTGAGACAGCTGTGGCGGCAGGCTGCTGCCCAGCGAAGCCTTGCCAGCCATGACCACCGCCAGCGCATTGGCTGCTGCCAAGCGCGGACTCATTGGCCGTTTGCCAACGTCTGGCCGACAACGAACTGGTCGCGGCGGGCATTGTAGAGATCAGCAAAGGCCAGCGGCTTGCCGCCAGGCAGTTGCAGACGGGTCAGGCGCAGGGCCTGCTCACCACAGGCGACCAGCAGCCCCTGTTTATCGCAATCCAGAATCTCGCCGGGTGAGCCGTTGCCGTCGGCCACGTCGGCACCCCATACCTTGAGCGGCTGTTCCTGCCACCGGGCGTGAGCCAGCGGCCAGGGATTGAAGGCACGGATCATCAAGGCCAATTCGCTGGCCGGACGCGACCAGTCGATGCGCGCATCCTGCTTGTCCAGTTTATGCGCATAAGTCGCCAGACTGTCATCCTGTACCTGGCCATGCAGGGCATTGGTGGCCAATCCTTCGATGGCTTGCAGTACCGCTGGCGGGCCCATTTCTGCCAGTCGATCATGCAAACTGCCACCGGTGTCATCGGGTCGGATCGGGGTGATGGACTTGAGCAACATGGGGCCGGTATCCAGGCCGGCTTCCATTTGCATCACAGTCACGCCGGTCTCCCCATCCCCGGCTTCGATGGTACGCTGGATGGGTGCCGCACCGCGCCAGCGAGGGAGCAGCGAAGCATGGCTGTTGATGCAGCCCAGTCGCGGCATATCGAGCACCGCTTGCGGCAGAATCAAGCCGTAGGCCACCACCACCATCAGATCCGCGTGCAATGCGGCCAGCTCGGCCTGGGCCTCCTCGGCCCGTAGCGTCTGCGGCTGAAAAACCGGCAGATCATGCTGCAAGGCCAACTGTTTGACTGCGCTGGGCGTCAATTTATGACCGCGGCCGGCAGGACGATCCGGTTGGGTGTAGACGGCAACCACATTCAGACCGGCTTGGAGTAATGCCTGCAGGTGTGCAGCGGCGAACTCCGGGGTGCCAGCAAAAACGATGCGTAAATCAGTGCTATTCATCACCGATAACCCCTGCGTAAAGAAAAAAGGCTTGCCGCAGCAAGCCTTCAAGGCTGATCAGGCTCAGACGTTGGCCTGGGCCTTGTGCATTTTTTCCAACTTCTTGCGAATACGGTCACGCTTGAGATTGGACAGGTAATCCACAAACAGCTTGCCGTTGAGGTGATCGCATTCATGCTGAATGCACACGGCCAACAGGCCTTCACACAGCATCTCGAAGGGCTCGCCATCGCGGCCCAGCGCCTTGACTCGTACCCGTTCGGGGCGGGTTACCGTTTCGTAGAAGCCCGGAACCGAGAGGCAGCCTTCCTGCATCTCTTCCAGCTCTTCAGTGAGGATTTCCAGCTCCGGATTGATGAATACCAGCGGTTCGTCGTGTTCTTCGGAGAGGTCAATAACGATGACCCGCTCATGCTCATTCACTTGGGTCGCTGCCAGGCCAATGCCGGGCGCGGCGTACATGGTCTCGAACATATCATCCACCAATTGGCGAATGCGGTCGTCAACCACAGCTACCGGCTTCGCAATGGTGCGCAATCGGGGATCGGGAAACTCAAGAATATTCAATATAGCCATGTCGGTTTGTGATGCACTTGTAGAACTGGAATGAAAGGTGCTGCTAATATGCAGACAGCTTGGCAGTATAGCTGGTTCTCGCGCCGGTTTTGGCGGAGCATTTGGGTGCTGACCTCTATAATAAAGGGATTCGTGTCATGAGGAAAACATTACTCGGCCTGTTGCTACTCTCGGTGAGCTTTGTAGTGCAGGCGCAGGAGTCAGTGTTCAAGGATAATCACCCGCAGCGGTATGAGGTCGTGAAGGGCGATACCCTGTGGGGCATCGCTGGTCGATTTCTCAATTTGCCGTGGAAGTGGCCAGAAATCTGGCATGCCAACCCGCAGATCAATAACCCCCACCTTATCTATCCCGGCGACATCATCTCGCTGGTGTATATCGATGGTCAGCCGCGTCTGACGGTCAATCGTGGTCAGGGCGAAACCATCAAACTGTCGCCGAGCGTGCGCACAACGCCCATGGCGGAAGCCATCCAGACCATTCCGCTGGAAGCGCTCAATGCATTCCTCAATGCGGGTCGTCTCATGGACAGCGCTGACGAGCTGGAAGCGGCCCCCTATATCATCGGTGGTGAGGCAGAAAGCGTGATCGCCGGTGCCGGCAACCGGGTATACGCTCGCGGTGAGGTTGATGAAGACAGCCAGGCCTTCGGTCTGTACCGCCGTGGCAAAGCCTACACTGATCCGCAAACCGGCGAGTTCCTCGGTCTGCATGCCCAAGAAGTCGGTAACGTCGAAGTGCTGGCCAACGAGGGCGATATCACCACGCTGATGGTCAATCGCAGCCGCCAGGAAATCCGGGTGGGTGACCGCCTGCTGGAAAGCGAAGAGCGTGCGGTAGCCTCGACCTTCTTCCCCAGCGATCCTGAGGACGAAATTGACGGTTTGATTCTGGACGTACCCAACGGCGTGACCCAGATCGGTCAGTACGACGTGGTTATTCTGAACAAGGGCGCCCGGGACAACCTGAAAGAAGGTAACGTACTGGCGATCTACAAGACCGGTGAGCTGGTACGTGACCGCATCCAGAACGAGCGTGTGCGTCTGCCCGACGAGCGCGCCGGTCTGCTGATGGTGTTCCGCGTCTACGACCGTATGAGCTACGGTATTGTGCTGAATGCCCAGCGTCAGTTGGCAATCATGGACAAGATCCGTAACCCCTGATGCATAGCGGCGCTGCCCAGCCAATGAGTGGCGCCGCTCCCGCATTGCCTTTGCGAGTTGCCGAGTCATGCCCATTGACCTGAGCGACCGCCGTCAGGCCTGGCTGGCGTTGAGTCTTATCGACGGGCTGGGGCCAGCGGCACGGCGGCAACTACTGGAGCAGGTTGACGATCCGCCAGCGCTCCTCGACGCCGATCTACTTTCCCTCTCCGCCGTCGGGCTGAACGCCCGTATCCAGCACGGCATCCTGCAATTTCAGCAAGGTGATGAACGTATCCGCCTGGCTGTTGAGCAGAGTCTCAGTTGGCTGGAGCAGCCGGACTGTCATCTGTTGACGTTGGATAGTGAGCATTACCCTGAATTACTGCGTGAAATCAGTGATCCGCCCTGGCTATTGTTTGTGCGAGGTAATCCGGCGCTATTGGCTGATCCGCAAATTGCCATGGTAGGCACACGCCATCCCGGCCCCTACGGTGCTGATACTGCCCGTGCCTTTGCCCGCAGCTTTACCGAACATGGTCTTACGGTAACCAGCGGTATGGCGCTGGGCATTGATGGTGCCTGCCATCAGGGTGCGCTGGATGTCGGCGGGCAGACGATTGCGGTGTGGGGCACCGGGCTCGCCAATTGTTATCCACGTCGCCATCGCAAACTGGCGGACAGCATAGTGGCTGAAGGCGGTGCCCTGGTGTCGGAGCAGTTGCCTGATACCAGCCCCCATGCAGGATTGTTTCCGCTGCGTAACCGTATTATCAGCGGCTTGAGTCTAGGTACTCTGGTGGTCGAGGCGAGTCTCAACAGCGGCTCGCTGATCACCGCCCGTCTGGCCATGGAGCAGAATCGGGACGTGTTCGCCATGCCGGGCTCGATCCATAATCCGCAGGCGCGCGGTTGTCACCGTCTGCTGCGGGATGGTGCCACCCTGGTAGAAACGGTGCAGGAGCTGCTGCAGGCGCTGCACTTACCGTTACAGGCAGCGCTGAGCGAGGCGGCCCCGGCGACTGTCGTCTCGGTCAAGAACCCGCTATGGCGGTGGCTCGGGCAGGATCCAGTCACGGCGGACTGGCTCGCTAACCGGAGCGATCTGCCCATCCATCAGGTTTTGCAGAACCTGATGGAGCTGGAACTGGACGGCCATGTACTGCATACGCCGCAGGGATATTGTCGGGCAAACGTACGCTGACCTTGAGCGATCGTGGCGGCTCAGCTAATGTCGCCACTCGCAGATATAAGGGGACACTATGCTGGCGGATTGGCGTTTAGGGCAGCTACGACGAGTGCTGTTCTCCGGGGGCGTAATTGCTTACCCGACCGAAGCGGTTTGGGGACTGGGTTGTAATCCGCTGCACAGCGCGGCGGTAAAGCGGCTGCTGGAACTCAAACAGCGTCCGGTGGAGAAGGGCCTGATATTGGTCGCTGGTGATATTCGGCAGTTCGACTTCCTGTTATGGGATCTTCCCGCCGGGCAAATGGCCAAACTGCAATTGTCCTGGCCGGGGCCCAATACCTGGTTGGTACCCCATCAGGGCCGCCTGCCGCCATGGATTACTGGCAATCATGCCACGGTAGCGCTGCGCGTCAGTGCTCATCCGGTGGTGCGCCAGCTGTGTAATGCCTGCGGCCCGCTGGTATCAACCTCAGCCAATCCTGCGGGGCGGCCGCCAGCACGTAGCCGCTTACGTGTTGAGCAGTATTTTCATGGCGAGCTGGATGATGTGGTGCCGGGCTCGTTGGGTAGTCAGCGCAATCCCAGTATCATCCGGGATCTGCAAACCGACTCTGTCATTCGTCCCGCGTAAGAGGTTCCTGTGAGTTCAATCCCAACTGCCGTCGATATAGCTGCCGTCAAGGCGTACCTGATGGATCTGCAGGAGCGCATCTGTACTGCGCTGGAGCAGGCGGACGGGCGTTCGCCTTTCGTTGAGGATGATTGGCAGCGCCCAGGTGGCGGCGGCGGACGCTCGCGCATCCTTGAGCAGGGCAAATTGCTGGAGAAGGGCGGCGTGGGCTTCTCCCATGTCTACGGCGACGGGATGCCGCCTTCGGCCACGGCGCATCGGCCGGAACTGGCGGGCCGGCGTTTTCAGGCTCTGGGCGTGTCGCTGGTCATGCACCCGGACAATCCCCATGTGCCGACATCCCACGCCAACGTGCGTTTCTTTATCGCCGAGAAGGAAGGCGCTGATCCGGTCTGGTGGTTCGGTGGTGGTTTTGACCTGACGCCCTATTACGCCAACGAAGAAGATTGTATCCACTGGCACCGCGTGGCTCGGCAAGTCTGTGCGCCTTTTGGTGAAGACGTCTATCCTCGCTACAAGAAATGGTGTGATGAGTATTTCTATCTCAAGCACCGTCAGGAGGCGCGGGGTATAGGTGGGCTGTTCTTTGATGACCTCAATGAGTGGGGATTTGAGCGTTGCTTCGCCTTCATGCGTGCCATCGGTGATGCCTATCTTGAAGCCTACTTGCCCATCATCGAGCGGCGACGGCATCTACCCTGGAACGAACAACAGAAAGCCTTTCAGGAATACCGCCGGGGTCGCTACGTGGAGTTCAATCTGGTCTGGGATCGCGGCACTCTGTTTGGTTTGCAATCCGGCGGGCGCACCGAATCGATCCTCATGTCGCTGCCACCGACGGTGCGCTGGGGCTACAATTGGCAAGCCGAACCGGGGAGCGCCGAGGCGCGTCTGGTTGAAGAATTTCTGCCACCGCGTGATTGGCTGAAGGAGGCCAACTGATGGACAAGTATGCCGTCATCGGTAACCCGATCAGTCACAGTAAATCCCCGCTTATCCACCGCCTGTTTGCCCAGCAGACCGGAGAGCAGCTGAGTTATGAAGCTCTGCTGGCACCGCTGGAGGATTTTGCCGGCACCCTTCGTGCCTTCCTGCGCGAGGGGCATGGGGTCAATGTCACCGTGCCCTTCAAGGAGCAGGCATGGGAACTGGTTGACCAACATACCCCGGCCGCAGAATTGGCTGGGGCGGTGAATACCATCCAGCGGCTGGATGATGGTCGCCTGCTGGGCGACAACACCGACGGCAAGGGGCTGGTGCGGGATATCCAACATAATGCCGGCTTCAGTCTGACCGGCAAGCGTATTCTGCTGGTCGGCGCAGGTGGCGCAGCACGGGGTGTGATCCAGCCGCTGCTTGAAGCGCGGCCAGCGCAGCTCTGTGTGGTCAACCGTACCGTGGAGAAGGCCGAGCAACTGGCCATGCTGTTCAAGGATCAGGGGCCGATCAGTGCCGCCGGATTCGAGTGGATCGAGGAATCAGTGGATCTGATCATCAACGCGACCTCGGCCAGCCTGGATGGCAAATTACCACCGATCTCGCCCCGGTTGATCAGCCCCGGTCAGACCTGGTGTTACGACATGATGTACGCCAGCGAAACAACCGTTTTCAATCGTTGGGCACAGCAACAGGGCGCCGCTCGTTGTCTGGATGGGTTGGGTATGTTGGTAGAGCAGGCCGCGGAAGCTTTCCTGCTGTGGCGCGGTGTGCGCCCGGATACGGCACCGGTACTGGCTGCGCTGCGCCAATAACTCAATAGCGCCTGGAGCGGATCTCGACCAGGCGACCATCAATAAATCGAAGGTGGCGATACATGCCGTGATCCGGCCCGTAGCGCCAGTTCTCCACCCGTACCGCGCCGCGAATCTGATAGCCATACTCATCCACCGGCTCTTCAACCGAGCGCAGTTGAGGCTCTCCGCATTGCTCCAGCACCTCGTCTGCCAGCATGCCGGTATCGACCGACTGCGAGCCGCAGCGCATGGAGGCCTGAGCGGTCAGGCTCAGGCCAAGCGTCAGTACGATTATCCAGCCAGCTCGAGACGCGTTCATTTTCTCTCCGAATGCTGTTACAGGCTATTGTTCAGGTGGCCGCCATCCACATTGATAACGGTACCGGTGATGAATGAGCCGGCATCACTGGCCAACAGCAGCAGCGGGCCGTCCAGTTCGTCGAGTTGACCAAGGCGACGCATGGGCACCTTGCTGCGAATATAGTCCTGACCCTGCTGGGTCGCGAAATAGTCGCTGTTCATTTCGGTGCGGAAATAGCCGGGGGCGATGGCATTAACGCGGATCTCGTTGCGCGCCAGTTCCATGGCCATGGCTTTGGTCAGCTGTACCACGCCGGCTTTGGCTACAGCGTAATGACTCAAGGCGGTACCCACGCGTAATCCGAGAATCGAGGCGATATTGACGATGCATCCGCCCTGACCTGACTTTGCCATGGCCAGACTGGCACGGTGAGCGACACGCCAGGCACCGTCCAGATTGGTATCCATCATGCTGCGCCAGTTGCCTTCGGTCATATTGAGAAACATCACCGGATCGCCAATGCCTGCATTGTTGACCAGCACGTTAATGACCCCCCAGTGTTGTTCTGCCTGATCAAAGGCCAGGTTGACGCTGTCCGTATCGGTTACATCCATCGATACTGCCAGCGCCTGGTAACCGCTTGCTTGCAGATCAGCTACCAGAGCTTCCAGACGTTCGGTTCGCCGTGCGGTCACCACTACGCGGGCACCGGCAGCAGCCAGAGTACGGGCAAAGTGGGCACCCAGGCCGCTGGATGCACCGGTTACCAGAGCGGTTTTACCGGACAGATCGAAACATTGCTGAACCATTACCTGCTTCCTTCTTATATTGGCGTTGGGTTGAGTATCTCTGATCCGGCCGCGGCACTCCAGCAGCGCATCGTCTCTGATGGCGGCGAGACATGCAGGGCCGCGCGCTCGGCGCTACACTGTGGCCAACTCCGTCGGTGCGGCGGCTTGCGGTAATGGAGGCTTGTTTGTGGTGGATGGTTACTGATGCTGGATAATCCTCGGCTACAACCCCCGGGTGGTGATGGCTGGCTGGCCTGGCTGCGCAATTATCGAATAGCCTGGTTGAACGGCGACCTGGTTGCCGGCCTGGTAACCGCCATCATGATCATTCCGCAAAGTATGGCTTATGCCATGCTGGCTGGTTTGCCGGTGCAGATTGGTTTGTACGCCAGCCTGTTGCCATTGATCGGCTACACGCTGTTCGGCAGCAGCATGGTCATGTCGGTGGGGCCGGTGGCGGTGACCGCCCTGATGACCGCTGCACTGCTGGCACCGCTGGCGGCGCTGGGCAGCGCCGAGTATATGCAGTTGGCCATCTGGTTGGCATTGTTGTCCGGAGTGCTGCTGTTTGCTCTTGGTTTGCTGCGCATGGGATTTCTGGCGAATTTCCTCAGCCACCCGGTGATCAGCGGATTTATCAGCGGTGCCTCCATTCTTATCGTACTCAGCCAATTACGACACATGCTCGGGCTGGAGACTGTGCCAGCCTCTCCGGCGCAGCTGGCTTCCCAATGGCAGCCAGCCAATAGCCTGGTGTTGATAATGGGCCTGGTCGCCTTGGTCTGGTTGATCTATGCGCGCACCTGGTTCAGCGGGCATCTGCAGCGTTTGGGTATCGGCGCTGCGCTGGCCACGCTGATGGCGCGGCTGGCACCGATTCTGGTGGTGGTGCTCGGATTGGTTGTCACCTCGCTGTGGAATCTGGACGAGCTGGGCGTGCCGGTGGTAGGCAATATTCCGGCGGGTTTACCTGCGCTGGTATGGAGCACGCCAGGGCTGGGCACGCTTGGCGCGCTGTTATTACCGGCGGCGCTGATCAGTCTGGTCAGCTTTGTCGAAAGCGTCTCCATCGCCCAATCACTGGCCCGGCGCAAACGGCAGAATATCAATCCGGACGCTGAGCTGCTGGCGCTTGGTACCGCTAATATCGGCTCCGCGCTGACTGGCGGCTTTGCCGTGTGTGGTGGCTTCTCTCGCTCCGGGGTGAATATTGAGGCGGGCGCCAACACACCGTTGGCTGGCGTCATATCCGCCGCCGTTATTGCATTGATTCTGATCACCATCGCCCCCCTGTTTGCCGTCCTGCCGCTGGTGGTGCTGGCAGTGGTTATTCTGGTGGCGGTGACGCCATTGATCGATATTGCTGGCCTGCGGCGCATCTGGCGCTATGACCGGCGTGAAGGGGTGACGCTGCTGGCGACGGCGATAGGGGTGGTGGTATTGGGCATCGAGGGCGGTATCGTGCTCGGCGTAGGGCTCTCCATTGTCACCCAGCTCTGGCGTGGCAGCCGCCCGCATGTGGCCGTGGTCGGGCGGGTACCCGGCACCCATTATTTTCGCAATACCCGGCGCCATCTGGTGGAGATCGAGCCGCAACTGCTGGCGATCCGTATTGATGAGAATATCTTCTTTGCCAATACCCGGGCGATCGAACGGGCCATACTGCAGGCGCTGGACGAGTATCCCGACACCCGCACGCTGCTGCTGATCCTGTCGGCGGTCAACCATATCGACAGTACCGGACTGGACATGCTCAGCGAGCTGAGTCTGGGCCTTCGGGACAAGGGTATTACCATTCACCTGGCCGAGGTGAAGGGGCCGGTGATGGATCGGCTGACCGATACCGACTGGCTGACGACCCTGGTGGGTGAGGTCTTTCCCAGTACCCATATCGCATTCAATACCCTCGGTGATGCAGCCCGGCCCGTCACGGACGGGGCTGCGCAAACAGCCTGATACTATTAGTCACTGGTTTTTGCCTTATCCAGCCGTTATAAAGTGCGGATGGCAGTGATTGACTGTCAGGGTTGTTCAAGCAAACAAGGAGTACCGACGTGATTAAATCCGTATTGGCTGGTGCACTGGCTATGGTTGTGGCGGGTGCCAGCCTGACCGCGCAAGCCGAGGCTGTGTCCCCCGAAGACCAGATCAAACTGCGCAAGGCGGGCTACAGTTATATGTCCTGGAACATGGGCAAGATCAAGGCTCAGGTCATCGATCAGAGCGTTGCTTATAACCAGCAACAGATTCTGGCGGCGGCCAACACTCTGGATGCTATTGCCAATTCCGGTATGGGCGCACTTTACGGGCCGGGCACCGACAAGCAGGTCGGTTCGCAGACCACCCGCGTCAAGCCGGAGATGTTCGATAATTTCGACGATGTAGCGAAAATTTCGGGTGAAATGGTCCAGGCCACAGCCCAGCTGGTAGCGGCAGCCAATACCGATGACCAGGGTGCCATTCGCACTGCCTTCGCTGCCGTTGGCGCAAGCTGCAAGTCCTGCCACGACAAGTACCGCATGGACTGAGCCGTTGCTGTGCGGGCTTGCCCGCACAGTCTTACCAGCTCGGAGCCGGCGCCGGTGGCGGTACCGGGATCCAGCTGCCATTGGCCAGCCATACCGCGGCCGCAGCAATCAGCACAGCGATAATGAAAGCCAGCAGGCCACCGCCCCGGGGTTTGTCTGCCGACGCATCCACTTCCAGCTGACCGTGCAGCATGGGACCGACCAGGTTCTTGCCGCATAGCCGATATACCGCTATCGCCAACACGTGCAGCCCCAGCAGCAGATACAGCCACAGCTCGGTCTGCCGGTGCAGGCGGCTCAGGGTATTGATCATATCGCTGGATACCGCCCGGGTCAGGGGGCCACTGAACGCAATTTCGTCGGTAGTGAACAGGCCGCTTACTGCCTGAAATCCGAACAATACCAGTAGCGCATAGACCGACAGGGCACCCAGCGGGTTATGCCCGGGTTGATGCCATTGCCCGCGTAGATAACGGCCGATCTTGCCGGGGGTGGGGAAGAAACTGCAGAACCGCGAATGGGTGGAGCCCAGAACGCCCCAGGCTAGGCGAAAGCTGATCAGGCCGACCACGGCCAGCCCGAAGCGCCCATGCCATTCAATCCAGCTGACTCCCAGGTTGATCGTGATCAGTGCCCCGGCCACCGCCAATACCAGTAACCAGTGAAACAACCGCAGGGGAAGATCCCAGACTGTAATCCGCACGGCAGAAGCGCTCCTTGAATGAACAAACCATCAAGGCTAAACGTTGCAGGCGAGCCGGAGCAAGGGGCTGAAAGTCGCTGTTACAAAGAACGACAATCCCATACCAGCCAGAGTGTCAGCCGGTATGGTGTCGTGCTACGGGGCGGTGGTCAGAGTCGCGGACGACGCCCCATGATAAAGGACACGATAAACAGCACCAGAAACACGACAAAGAGTATCTTGGCGATACCGGTGGCGGTGCCGGCGATACCACCGAAGCCCAGAACGGCAGCGATGATGGCAATGATCAGAAAGGTAATAGCCCAGCTCAGCATGGTCTTTCTCCTCGGTTCATTTTCAGGTTTCAGCACTCGGGGCGCCGATCTCAGCTCTCCACGCCGCCAACCCGGAGCGAATTGGCGTTCACATCGCGTACTCCGCGAATGTTCTCGGCGGTCTCGACGGCCAGCGACTTCTCTGTCTCGCTGGCGACCTGACCACTCAGGGTCACTTGTCCGTCCTTCGTGTCTACGGAGATATCCAGACCATCCAGATTGCTGTTGAACAGGAAGCTGGATTTCACCTTGCTGGTAATCCAGGCGTCGCTGATGGCATTACCGGCATCGTCAACGCGCGCTTTTGCCCGGTCAGCTGTGCCGGCATCAGCGCTCACCTTCAGATTATTATCGACCTGACGTACACCCTCGGTATTGCGGGCCAGACGCTCTGCCAGCTCGCTGGCCGCTGAGCTTGCTGCCTGTCCATCCAGGGTGACGACACCGTTGCGGGTAGATACCTTGATATCCAGACCCTCGGTATTACGATTCCACAGCAGTTTGGATTTGACCGTAGCCGTGGTGGTTGCATCGTCGAAGCGCGCGGAGAAGCTGCGGTCGCTATCAGTGTTACGCTGAACCTGTTCACCGGTCACCCGCAATTGGTTGTCTACTTCGGTCACTCCTTCCACACCCAGAGCTACCTGTGCGGCGAGATCACGCTCTACTTCCGACTCCACTTCGCCGGTAAGGGTAGCCACGCCGTGCTCGATATCGACATCAATGGCAAACGGGCTGAGATGACGGTTGAGCGCAAAGGCGGTCCATACCGAGCCTTCCTGACGCGCTTCGGTCAGTTGCCGGCTGGTGTCTCCATCAGCGGCGAGGGCCGACAGGGGGCCCATGACGAGTACGCTGATAGTGGCGGTAGCAATAGCGATTCTTTTTAATTCACGCATTGGTTCAGCTCCCTTCAGAACGTTTGACTGCTCCTGAGCCCGGCGATTCCAATACAACAATCCTCAGCGAGGAGTAATATAGAATCATCAATTCTCAGGACAGTCTGAAGTGATAGACCGCCGATTTCCGCAGAGGTTGCCATGTTTCGTTCACTGATGTTGTTACCGCTATTATTGGTACTGGGCGCATGTCAGACTTCTGGGCCCCGTGCCGACTTCGATCTGAACCGTGATTTCAGCCAATATCAGACCTGGGCATGGGCCGAGCCGGCAGTGACGTATGCGCCCGCCAATGATCCCCGTTTGACCAGTGACTTGACCACGCAACGCATAGAGGACGCGGTCGCTGCGCAGCTGGATGTGCGTGGGCTGCGGCCGACCACAGAGGCAGGTGGAGCTGATTTACAGGTGCGTACGTCTGTGGTGGTGGAAACCCGCCGGGACGATATTACCACCCACTACGGCGGCGGCTGGGGTTATTGGGGACCGTATTGGGGTGGGCCCGGCTACAGCCAGACCCGTACGGTGGATTATCAGGTCATGACCCTGCAGATTGACCTGATGGATGCCAATGATGGTCGGTTGGTATGGCGCGGAAGCGATAGCGACGTTATCAATGAGCGTCTTTCGCCAATTGATCGCAGTCGCGAAATGCATGAGCGAGTAGCACGCATACTGGCCAACTATCCGCCTCATTAATAGAGATCTAAAAGTTGGCCGGTGTGGTCGCGCTGATCAGTTCGCAGGGTTCATTGAACGGATTATTGAAACGATGGGGTAAGCTGCTCTCGAAGTAGTAACTGTCGCCGGTATCGAGAACGTGTACTTCGGTACCCACGGTCAGTTCCAGTCGCCCCTTGACTACCATGCCGGCTTCTTCGCCGTCGTGCTGCAACATATCCGGACCGGTATCGGCGGCGGGAGGATAGACTTCCCGCAGGAACGACAGATGCCGTTGTGGATGATCCTTGCCGACCAATTGCATGATCACCTGATTGCTACCGATATCCAGCAATTCATCAGCGCGATAGATGGCCTTGGGAGGTTGCGCCTGGGGTGCTTCCAGCGAAAAGAACTCGACCAGCGACATGGGAATGCCGCCGAGCACTTTTTTCAGTGAACTGACCGAGGGGCTGACGCTGTTCTTCTCGATCATGGAAATCGTGCTGTTGGTCACGCCGGCGCGTTTTGCCAGCTCTCGCTGGGACAGGCCCTTGAGTTTACGGATGGTCTTCAGTCGGGCGCCAACATCCAAGGTCGAGATCCTCCAGCAGGGCAACTGAGCAGGCTGTCGTGAGGTGACAGCTGGCTCGTATTGTTGCACGGCTGTGCATTATCTTCAACGCAGCGCGGGTGTCGATCAGTTCAGATAATCCCGCGGCACCCGGTTCAGATTGCAGAATAGCTGGTATGAAATGGTGCCGGCGCAGTGGGCGACTTCACCCGCATCCAGACCCTTGCCCCACAGGCGCACATGACTCCCCAGCCCGCTGCCGGGCAGATCGGTCAGATCCACCGTCAGCATATCCATGGATACCCGGCCTGCCAGCGTGGTGCGCTGGCCATCGACCAACACCGGGGTGCCGTCCGGAGCATGGCGTGGATAACCGTCGGCATAGCCCATTGCCACCAGCCCGATACGGCTGGGGCGGTGGGTCATGAAGCGTGAGCCATAGCCGATCGGTTCCCCGGCGGGTACCTGATGGACTGCAATGATCCGTGAATCCAGCTGCATGACCGGTTGCAACTCGCTGGCCTGTGGCTGGGTAAAACCAAAGGGGCTGGAGCCATACAGCATGATGCCAGGCCTTGCCCAATCGCCGTGGGCCTGCGGCCAGGCCAACACGCCCGCTGAGTTGCACAGGCTGACCGAGCCTTGCAGCGCTCGGGTGGCCGCATGAAAGGCCTCCAGCTGCTGTTCAGTGCGGCCGGTTTCGGGTTCATCAGCGCGAGCAAAGTGGGTGATGCTGGTGAGACTGGCGACCTTTCCGCTGGTCTGCAGCTGTTGCCATACCTGCGGGTACTCCGCCGGGCTGAAACCGGTGCGATGCATGCCGCTGTCGAGCTTCAGCCAGGCGTGCAGAGGCTTGAGCAGATTGGCCTGTTGTAGATCCTGCAGTTGCCCGTGATGATGGATCACCGGCCACAGGTCGTGACGGCAGATCAGCTCCAGCTCACTGGCCTCGAACCAGCCTTCGAGCAGCACGATCGGCTGGCGATGCCCCGCTTCGCGTAACTCCAGCGCCTCTTCAATAGCAGAAACGGCAAAGCCGTCAGCCTCATCAGCCAGCGCGGCGGCACATTCCAGAGCACCATGACCATAGGCATTGGCCTTGACCACCGCCAATGCACGGCAGCCAGTCAGGCTCTTGGCCAAACGGTAATTATGACGCAGGGCGGATAAATCTATCAAAGCACGGGCTGGACGCATGGTAATCCACAGGAGTTACGGTATCTAAAGGGATCAGAGGTGGCGGAACGCCGGGTGCAAGAATACCAGATTCTCCATTCCAGCGTCGTCGACATTGGTCGCCTGCAGGGCGGAAATACGCGCCCTCTTCTGCCTGATCCTGAATGCCGTTATGCTGTGGAATTGTCATTCTGCTGATGGGGTATGCATGTCCAGCCAAGCCATTCATTCAAACGATTACCCCAACTCCTGGTATCTGGCCTCGTGTAACCGAGAGCTTGAACTCGACTTTCTGCAGGGCGAGGTGCAGGCCGATGTATGTGTGATTGGTGGCGGTTTTACCGGCATCAACACCGCCATTGAGCTGGCCCAGCGCGGTCTCACCGTGGTGCTGTTGGAAGCGCACCGCATTGGCTGGGGCGCCAGCGGCCGCAACGGTGGACAACTGATTCGTGGCGTGGGCCACGATGTCGATCAGTTTGCCAACACGCTTGGCAGCGACGGCGTGCGTGATCTCAAGTTGATGGGCATCGAAGCGGTACAGCTGGTACGTCAACGCATCGAACAGTTCCAGATTGAGTGCGATCTGACCTGGGGTTACTGTGACCTGGCAAACAAGCCTCGGCATATGGACGGCTTCCGTGCCGATCGTGAAGAACTGTTGGCGCTGGGTTATCCCCACGAACTGAAATTGATCGAACCCGGCCAGATGCACAGCGTGGTGGGTTCCGATCAGTACGTGGGCGGCATGATAGATATGGGTTCGGGACACCTGCACCCGTTGAATCTGGTGCTGGGCGAGGCGGCCGCGGCGCGTTCACTGGGCGTGCGTCTGTTTGAGCGTTCAGCGGTAACGGCAATCGATTATGGTAGCCGGATCACCGTGCATACCGCCCACGGCCGGGTTAACGCGGGGCAGCTGGTGCTCGGTTGTAACGCCTATCACACCGGGATACAGCCTCAACTGGCCAGCCGCGTTATCGCTGCGGGTAGCTATGTCATCACTACCGAGCCGC
Organism: uncultured Halopseudomonas sp.; assembly: GCA_964474945.1. GTDB lineage: Bacteria > Pseudomonadota > Gammaproteobacteria > Pseudomonadales > Pseudomonadaceae > Halopseudomonas. The sequence goes on from CAYYUQ010000015.1 coordinate 30,681, forward strand.
TGCCGCAGGCGCTGGTTGAGGAGTTGATTCCGCAGAACATGGCGCTGTGTGATCAGCGCGTGGCGCTGGACTACTACCGACTGACGGCGGATCGGCGCTTGCTGTTTGGCGGTGCCTGCCATTACTCGGGACGCGATCCGGCGGATATTGCCGCCTATATGCGACCGAAGATGCTCAAGGTCTTCCCGCAACTGGCCCACACCCGCATCGACTACCAATGGGGCGGCATGATCGGTATCGGTGCCAACCGGCTCCCGCAGATCGGTCGTCTGCCGGATCAGCCTAACGTGTTCTACGCCCAGGCTTATTCGGGGCACGGGGTGAACGCTACGCACCTGGCTGCGAGGATTCTTGCCGAAGCGATTACCGGCCAGGCCAGCCGTGGTTTTGATCTGTTCAGCCAGGTGTCCCATGTTGCCTTCCCCGGTGGTGAACGCTTGCGTGCGCCCTTGTTGGCGCTGGGAATGCTCTGGCAGAAGATCAGGGAAGGGAGCTTCTGAGGGTCTGCCTCAGCGCTCCACCTCCAGCAACCCCCACGGCATGTCCGCCACCCGACAGGGTTGGCCGCTCAAATTAATCAGATCACCATTGGCAGGTACCAGCCCGCTGATGCCCAGGCTGCGGGCAAACGCCAGATGAGCCTGCTGGTGACAGCGCTCACCATGCACAGGCAACAGATAGCGCGGACGTAGCCAGTTGTAGAGTTGCCGCAGATCCTCCTGCGGCGGATGGCCCGACGCATGAATGGGGGCCATGTCGTCATCGATGATATGCACGCCCTGCCCCAACAATTGCGCGCGGATGCGCTCCAGTGGCAGCTCATTACCGGGGATCAATCTGGATGAGAACAGCACGGTATCACCCGCCTCGAGCGTCAGCTGCGGGTGGCTGCCGGCGGCCAGTCGGCCCAGCGCCGCAGCCGGCTCGCCCTGGCTACCCGTGCAGACCCATAGTTGCTGCTCCCTTGGCAGAAAGCCCAGCTCCCATGCACCGATAAAGCCGGGGCGGCTGCGCAGGTAGCCATGGGCGCGGCCATGACTCTGCATTCTCAGCAGACTACGACCGAGCAGCCCAGCGTAGCGCCCGGTATCCATGGCAATCTCGGCAAGGCTGTGCAGACGGGCCAGGTTACTGGCGAAGCAGGTCACGATGACCCGCCCGCGGCAGGGACGTATCGCGTCAGACAGGCCGTTCTGCACCGCTGCTTCTGAACGGCTTGCACCGGTATTCGGCGCATTGGTGGAGTCGCCTATCACCACATCAATACCCTGCTGACCCAGGCTGCGAAGTCGCCCTTCCGCCGTCAGTTCGCCCACCAGGGGGCGTGTATCCAGTTTCCAGTCGCCACTGTGATAAAGCCGCTTATCGGCGACCTGCAACAGGATGCCATGTGACTCGGGAATCGAATGGGTGACCGGTATCCACTCGGCCTGAAAATGCCCCAGGCCGATGGGTTGCAGAGGTTTGATTTCATGCAGCGGCGGCCAGCTCAGGTTTGATCCCAGCTTGCTGCGAACCAGTTGCGCAGTGAAGGGGCTGGTATACAGCGGGCAGTTCAGCTGCCGCCACAGGTAAGGGATCGCGCCGATATGATCCTCATGCCCATGGGTAATCAACAATGCGCTCAACTGGATATCATGCTTTTCCAGCGCGCTGATACTGGGAATGGAAACCCGGCTGTCACCACTGGGCGTGGATTCCAGGGCCAGACCACAATCGATACCAATCCACTGCCCACCCGAGCCATACACATACAGATTGGCACCGAACATACCGGCACCACCAAGTGCGCAGAAAAAAGGGCCCGGTTGATTATGTAATTGGTCAAAACGTGGTGCAGGCATGGTGACTCCTCTGAGGACTCTGTCATACAGCTTAACAGGCTGTGTCCATCGAGCAGTGAAATCAGCGTGTTGTAACTGGCTTCAGCAGTTTTACTGCGTCGGGTCGATACAGAGATGGCCTGGCGAGGTGCGGATTTTATCCAAAGAACCAATAACACACCCCGATAGCGGTCAGCATACCGGCCAGATCAGCAATCAGTGCGCAGCCGAGCCCGTGGCGGATGCGGGTTATGCCGACGGCACCAAAATACACGGCCAGTACATAGAAAGTCGTTTCTGTACTGCCCTGGAACGTCGCTGCAAGCAGGGCCGGGAAGCTGTCGACGCCGAAGTTATTCATGGTCTCGATCATCATCGCCCGGGCGCCGCTGCCCGAAAGCGGCTTCATGAAGGCGGTGGGCAGGGCATCAATGAAGCGGGTATCCCAGCCGGCACCCTCGATCAGCCAGCGAATGCCCTCAAGGCCCGCGTCCAGGATGCCGCTGGCGCGCAGTACGCCAATAGCGACCAGCATGGCAATCAGGAACGGCAGTAGCGAGATGGTAAAGCTGAAGCCTTCCTTTGCGCCGGCGATGAAGGTGTCATAGACCTGCACCTTGCGTAGTGCTGCGACGCCGAGGAACAGGATGATGATCCCGAACAAGGTAAGGTTGCCTACCAGCGATGAGGTGGCGGCCAAGGCTTGGGCGGACATGCCGGCAAGGCTGGTCAGAAGAAGCCCCATACCCGCCGCAGCGGCCAGCAGGTAGGCCAGCACCACAGGATCATGCAGACGCAGGCGTTGCATGAAGGCGACGGTCAGCAGGCCGACCAGACTGGAGGCGCTGGTGGCCAGCAGGATAGGCAGAAACACCAGGGTCGGATCGGTGGCGCCCTGTTGCGCACGATACATGAAGATGGTGACCGGCAGCAGGGTCAGCGATGAACTGTTGAGCACCAGAAACAGGATTTGCGCGTTGGTTGCCGTGTCCTTTTGCGGGTTCAGCTCCTGCAGTGAGTGCATGGCCTTGATGCCGATCGGTGTAGCGGCGTTGTCCAGACCGAGAATATTGGCCGCGAAGTTCATGCTGATATGGCCCAATGCTGGATGCCCGCTGGGCACGTCCGGCATCAGGCGGCGGAACAGCGGATCGAGTAGTTTTGCCAGCAGTCGAATCAGCCCGGCCTTCTCGGCAATCGCCAGAAAGCCCAGCCAGAGGGTCATGGTGCCGACCAGTACGAGAATGATATCGACGCTCAAACGCGCCATATCGAATAGTGCGGCGACCATCCGACTGAAAACTTCGCTGTCGCCCATGCCCAGCCACTGCCAGAGAGCGGCGGCGAAGGCAGCAAGGAAAAAGCTCAGCCAGATTCCATTCAGCATAGGATGACCAGACCTTGGTTAGGGTGGTGTCAGCTCATCGATGGCCTCAGTCAGGCCACCGAATTGACTGATCTGGTTAAAGCTATCGGGCACCATTGCCGCCAGTATGGCAGCGGTTTGCGCATCAGGTTCGCCGTCGTGGTGGGCCGGGCGAAAGCGCATCTGGAAGGCGGCAATCACATTGCTGAGCGTATTGGTTTGCCCCGGGCGGCCAACTACGTTGTAGCCAAAGCGTTGTAGCGTCGCCTCGAACCAGGCCAGTGGCGGGGTTTGTCCGGCCAACAGGTATTCATACTGCGCCACCTGGGCGGTATCTGGCCAGATGGCTACGCCGGCCTCGGCCAGTTGTTGCCAGGGAAACAGTGGGCCAGGGTCAACCTTGCGTTGGGGGGCGATGTCGCTGTGGCCGAGTACGCGCTCGGGTGGCAGATCATGGCGCTGGAGAATGTCCTGCAGCAGCGGAATAAGCTGTTCGATTTGCTGCTGATTCCAGGGATACCAGTGCCGACCATCAGCGGTGTCCCGATAACCGGGATGCACAATCTCGATGCCAATCGAGCTGGTATTCAACCAGGTACGTCCTTGCCAACTGCTATCCCCAGCGTGCCAGGCACGACGATCCTCATCAACCAACCGGTAGATGGTGGGCGGATTATCATTGATCAGATAGTGGCTGCTGACTTCGCCCCGGGTCAGCGTATTCAAGGCCCGGGCTGCGTTGGAGGAGGTGTAATGCAGGATGACATACTGCACCCGGCTGTCATGCCCCAGTGCCTGATGGCTGGTATCAATACGCAGCCCGTTGCTGCACCCGGCCATGAAGGCAAATGCCAGGAGCAGGCTCAGGTAGCGCAGCGATGGGTGCCAACGGTGGTGCATTATTGCTTGGCGGCGGGCAGGCTGCACATGCTCGGAGGCAGGCGGATATGCATGGCTACCGGCAAGTGGTCGGAAATCGGCTGTGGCAACACATCTACCTGCTCGATACTCAGGCTCGGGCTGAGCAGAATATGATCAAGTACTCGGGCCGGTTTCCAACTGGGATAGGTGCCCGGCAGACTCGCGGTATGCAGATTGCTGCTGCTCAGCGGCGAGTGTACGAGCAGATCCTCGGCGTGGGTATTCATGTCGCCCATCAACACCACATGGGCATGATCAGCGATCCGCTCACGTATATAGGCAAGCTGGTTGGCGCGGGTACGGGTGCTCAGAGCCAGGTGCATCATGACCACTAACAGGCTATCCGGGCCCTGCCCAAAGCTGGTGAGAATGGCACCACGGCCTGGCAGCATCCCTGGCAGTTTATGATCTTCCAGCAACTGTGGTTGGTAACGGCTGAGGAACCCGTTGGAATGCTGGGCAAAGCGTCCGAGGTTACGGTTCAGCTGCTGATACCAGTAGGGGAACTGACTTTCCCGGGCCAGGTGTTCTACCTGATTGATAAAGCCGGAGCGAATGCTGCCGCCATCAACCTCCTGTAGTGCAACCACGTCGAAGTCGTTCAGCAGCTGGGCAATCTGCCCCAGGGTCTGCTGCCGGCGGGCGTGGGGCAGCAGATGCTGCCAGCCACGGGTCAGATAGTGATGATAGCGTTGGGTATTGATACCGACCTGAATGTTGAAGCTGAGCAGCTTCAGTACCTCCGGCAGCATTGGCGGCTGCTCGTTACAGGCCCAGTTCGGGTTGGTCTGCATGCAGGCGGGCGCCATTGAGCCTTGAGTGGCGCGTCGCCATGGAATATTACCCGTCGCGATCATGAGTTGTATCCTCGGTCAGGGACGTTCCCGCTCCACCAGATATTCGGCGATGCTGAGCATATTTTCAAAACTGCCGGCCATGCCGCCTTCGATGCGGTACTTGCCATTTACGATCAGCGTCGGTACCCCGGTAGCACGGTAGTCCCGGGCCAGCCGCTTGGCCTGAGCGATCTTGAGCTTCACGCCGGGAGAGGCCCAGGTCTTGCGAAACTCGTCCTCATCCACACCATACTGTTTGAGCAGTTTGACCATGGCGTCAACATCGGCCAGACGGTTGCCCTGATTATGAATGGCCTGGAATATTGCCGCATGGGCGTCATCCAGCTTATTCATGCTCTCCAGAGTGTAGAACAGTTGACCATGGGTATCCCAGCTGCCACCAAAGAAAGCCGGTACCGGGCGGAAGTAGGCATGCTCAGGCAGGCTCTGCTTCCAGTCGCTGATGATCGGTTCAAAGGTGAAGCAGTGACCGCAGCCATACCAGAACAGTTCGGCGACTTCGACCTTCTCGGGGTTCTGCGTCGGGGCGGCAGATGGTAGCTCGACGTAATGTACACCTGCCTGATATTGAGCACTTTGAGCCTGTGCCAGCGACAGGCTGCCCAGCACCCAGACCAAACCAATAGCGAATAACTTGCGCATGTAATTCTCCGAACGAATGTGGCTGCCATTAAGGCCACAGTGATGGCAAAAAGGTTCCCGGCAGGCTGATCCTTCCTGCCGTTGGGTTTTCAACAGTCGCAAAAAAGGGTGGCCAAGGCCACCCTTTTTTTATCACCAGCTATTGCAAGTCCATTCAGGCATCAACGCAGACCCTGGATGTACTCAGCAACCGCTTGGATATCCTTGTTGCTCAGGCGCTCAGCGATGGTGCGCATGACCATGATGTCGCCATCGTTGGTACGATCGCCCTCACGGAAATCAGTCAGCTGCTTGATGGTATAAGCAGCGTGCTGGCCCGCCAGATGCGGGTAACCTGCAGGCTCGTTACCTTGACCGGTTGGCGAATGGCAGCCGGTACAGGCAGGCAGGCCGGTTTTCAGGTTGCCACCACGATAGATAGCTTCGCCACGCGCAGCCAGGTCGGCATCAGCCACACCGCCAGCCAGCGTTTGTGATTGATAGTATGCGGCGATATCAGCCAGATCCTGCTCGCTCAGGTTGGTCAGCATGCCGGTCATCTCGGGAACAACGCGAACGCCTTCCTTGATGTCCATCAGTTGCTTGAGCAGGTAGCGTTCGCCCTGACCAGCCAGCTTCGGCCAGTTGGGCATCATGCTGTTACCATCTGCACCATGACAGGCTGAACAGATTGCCACCTTGCCTTCACCAGCAGCGGCATCACCCTGCAGCGCATGGGCCGAACCGGCCACACCGAGGGATAACACCAGACTTACAAGTAATTTATTCATCGGCTAATCCAATTACGGCTAAAAATAACAGGTCTGGTCTGCGTCCGGTCTTGTTGACCGCGTTCTATGCAGGCCGCCTCGCGTTTGTCGACAGAGATTCCAGCTGCCGGCACAAATGAGCGCTCATGCTAGCGGCCACCCGAAGGCAGCGCAATGGTCATTCTGTCGCAGTGCACTGTCACGATATAAAACTGCGGCATTATATACTAAGCTAGCGGCTCACGTGAATGCATCAAGCCACCGAACCGGATAATCCTCTCCATGCCCCCAGTAACACCTCTGGCCATTCTCTGCCAGACCGCCAGTTTTATCAAAAGCGCCAGCCAGGTTGAGCAATGTCCCGCTGATCAGGGGCTGGAAGTGGCTTTTGCCGGTCGCTCCAATGCGGGCAAATCCAGCGCTCTGAATACGCTGACTCACGCTCGGTTGGCGCGTACATCCAAAACGCCCGGACGCACTCAGTTGATCAACTTCTTTGGACTTGATGAGCAGCGTCGGTTGGTGGATTTACCCGGCTATGGTTATGCCAAGGTGCCGCTGGAGCTGAAGGAGCACTGGAAACAGCATCTGGATGCCTATCTGACCAGACGGCATTCGCTGGCGGGTGTGGTGTTGGTGATGGATATTCGCCACCCTCTTTCCCCCTTTGATTGCATGATGCTTGAATGGGCCGACAAGACCGGCCTGCCAGTGCACATCCTGCTGAGCAAGGCAGATAAATTGTCCTACGGTGCGGCCAAGGGCGAACTGCTCAAGGTGCAGAACCGGGTGCGCAGGGAGTTTGGTAATCGGGCTACCGTGCAGCTGTTCTCCTCGCCCAAGCGGTTGGGAGTGGATGAGGCGCATGCGGTGCTGGAGGATTGGCTGTTCCCGGTTGAGTCGGATACAGCGCCGGAGGATTGAGGCGGGTATCAAGCAGCAATAAAAAAACCCCGAACTCCTATGGGGAGGGAAAGTTCGGGGTTCAACAATCGGGCTGTGCTAGGAAGGACGCCCGATATTCTGCCAACACTAAATCACATCCAAGGAGCATGAAGGGCTTGACGAGCCGTTCACAGTTTCTGACTGGGGTTTACAGGTGAAGTTCCGTCTCAGGCAAAAATATTTGAAACGGTTGCTTAACGATCCCCACCCACAGCAAAGTTGGGCATCGCGTTAACCGGCTGGGCAAACTCGAAGGGAATGGACACCGTATTCAGGCCGGCATTCTTCTGTATCACAAAGTGCAGATGCGGACCGGTGCTGTTGCCGGTATTGCCGGACTGCGCCAGCAACTCGCCTGCGCGTACCCGCTGACCCTCGCGAACCTGTACTGAACCGCGTTTCAAATGCAGATAGACACCCATGGTGCCATCGTCATGCAGCATGCGCACAAAGTTACCCGCCGGGTTGCTTCCCCGTCCACTCTGATTGTTCTCGGTTTTGATCACCACTCCCGGTCGGGCTGCGACGATGGGCGTGCCGATGGGCATGGCGATGTCGACCGCGTAGCGTCCCTTGGGGCCGGTGTGGCTGTAGCGCCCGCCAGGGCCCTGGGTCATGCGGAATGGGCCGCCGCGCCAGGGTAGTGGATAAGTCGAGGTAAGATGCTGCGCTCTTGGGTCGCCCAGAGCGTAGCGCAACTTGTGCTCATGGCGGGGCGTACCCGTGCCGGTGGGAGCCAGGGTCAGCAGGCGAATCTCGCTGCGAGGTTGCAGTACCCAGCGTATGGGTTTGGAAGGGACTCCCCGCACATGCTCGGCGCGGGTTATTTCCAGCTCAATTTCCACGGGAGCGTACAGATCGTTTTTCACCACCAGCGTGTCACCACCCGCATGCGAGCGGGTGGTGACATAGACCTGGCGGTCGTTGTCTTCAACGATATTGTCGTTGAAAACGAATACGGCAGCGCCCGCTACCCGTTGGTCGGTATAGGTCGTTACGCCATTGGCATCAGTGTATTTGTAAATGGTCGAGCCGAGCAGCGCCGGACTGGCGAGCAGCAAGGCAAGCCCCAATAAATAGGTACGCATCCATTGCAACCATTCAAGGCATGACAGATTGCCAAGGATAAACCGTGCTGCTCGCTAAAGCGACCCACTAAACGGGTTACGCTAACCGTTCGTCAGCGGCTGGGTGTGACTCGCCACACAGTATTGGATAAATCATCCGCAACAATCAGCGCACCTGCCGGGTCGACCGTGACACCGACCGGGCGACCCCGGGTCTTGCCGTCTTCGCCAAGGAAGTTATAGACGAAGTCGATGGGCTCACCGCTGGGGCTACCGTTACTGAAGGGCACGAACACTACCTTGTAACCGACCGGATTCTCGCGGTTCCAGCTGCCATGCTCGCCGACAAACACACCATCGGCGAATTCGCTGCCCATCGCAGCAGTCGAGAAATCCAGGCCCAGAGCTGCTACGTGGGCACCCAACGCATAGTCCGGGGTGATCGAAGCTGCCACCTTTTCCGTATCCTGTGGTTTGACGCGGGGATCCTCATGCTGGCCCCAGTAGGCGTAAGGCCAACCATAGAACCCGCCCTCGCGCACCGCAGTCAGATAGTCCGGTACCAGGTCTTCACCCATCTCATCCCGTTCATTGACTACGGCCCACAGCTGGCCGGTGCCGGGCTGAATGGCTAATGCGGTCGGGTTGCGCAGGCCCGTGGCGTAGGGTTTGTAATGACCGGTTTCAACGCTGATCTGCCACACCAGGGCGCGATCCACTTCCGCTGCCAAACCACGTTCGGTGATATTGCTGTTGGAGCCGATACCGACGTACAGATACTGACCATCCTCGCTGGCGGTCATCGCCTTGGTCCAGTGGTGATTTATCTCCGAAGGTAAATCGATGATTTTCTCGGGAGCGCCCCTGGCTCGGGTTTGCCCTTCCGTATAGTCAAAGCGCACCAGGGCGTCCTGATTGGCAACGTAAAGATCATCGCCGATCAGAGCAAGACCATAAGGCGCGTTCAGATCTTCAGCAAATAACGTCTGCAGCTCATAGCTGCCATCGCCATCGGCATCACGAAGCAGGGTCAATCGGTCACCGCTGTCCACGGACGTATTGCCCTGAGCCTTGATGTAACCCGCTATTACATCCTTGGGTTTGAGTGCTGGCGCGCCGCCGCCACGGCCTTCAGCGACCAGAATATCGCCATTGGGCAGGACCAGCGTCTGGCGTGGAATCTGTAAATCGGTAGCGATTGCTGTGACGGTGTAGTCATCGGGTACCCTCGGTTGTTGATCACCCCACTCGGCCGGTTCGGCAATGGTCATGCTCGGCAGCAGGCCGCGCTGGAGTTTTGGCAGATCCGGTTCGGCGCCATACATTTGAGGCGCGTCAGAGTCATTACCGCAAGCCACTAACAGGGTAGACAAGGCAAATACACAACAGAGGTATGAACGATTCATTGGACACCTCCAGTACGCATAGCGAAGAAACCAAGGCAGGTCGCGGCGAGCATCAACAGGGCAACCACTACTGACAGCACCAGACCTGCAGGCATCACCGCCCATGCATCCTTGGCATGAACCAGCGCATTGAGCAAGCCCAGCATCCAGCCGGCCAGCAACAGCAGGAAATAAACCAATGCAGATCCCTGGCGGCGAGTGCTGCGGAACAATCCGATAACCGCGCAAAGCAATGCAAAGCCACTGAGTAACAGAGCACCGGCAATCAACCAGGAAGCGAAGTTGCTCCACTGAATCTGGTAACTGTTGAAATAGGCGATATCACTGAGCAGAGCGCCGAGAAACAGGGGCAGGCTGCCGCCCAGTAGCAGCGCGTGCAAAGGATGGAGGGGGGCGGGACGGGCATGCACGGAAATGGAAGTCACTGGGGTTTCCTTGTAGTCGGTCAATGGTAGAGACCGACCCAACGTGACTCGCCGGGCGTGTGATCCCGTTTAGCTACGGAAACACATCGGCCTCATGCCTGCCCAGTGTAGTGCAGCACCGCTGGCCCGCCAGCGAGGCGGCAGCAGTGTGCCCCCCGGTTTCGGCTGGAGGGCAGTGGCTCAAGCGGTGGTAGGTTGCAGGGTGTAGGTGCGCAGATGGGCAGCAAAATCGGCCAATACGCGAATACGGGTGGCCTCTGCCTGCGCGCACCATTCCATCAGGGCTTGCACCATTTCATGACCGTTGCTGCTGGTGCGTCCCCATATCTGCTGAAGAGCCACTTGTTTCTCGTGCATCACGCGCAACGTCTGGCTTTGTTCCAGCAGGGTTTGCACCCGCGCCTGTTGCTGAGGCTTCAGCAAACTGGCTTCGCGACCCAGCAGCCGTTTGGCGCGGCGGAGCAGGTGGCGCATGGAATCATCTACCCGCTGCATTTCCTGCCGCACCAGCGGACGTATGACGGTCTTGCGGTATTGCGCCATGACCTGGAAGCGGTTGTTCAGGATCGCCCTGGCCGTATCCAGATCCAGCGTCTGTTTGCCCTCGATACGGTGTGGCGTTGGTGCAACGCGGCGCACCCTGGCCAGGCCCAGCAGGCTGAATACGCGGATCCAGAACCAGCCCATGTCGAACTCCCATTTTTTTACCGAGAGTTTGGCTGAATTCGGGTAGGTATGGTGATTGTTGTGCAGCTCTTCACCGCCAATAAGGATGCCCCAGGGCAAAATATTGGTGGCGGCATCCTTGCACTCGAAGTTGCGATAGCCCACGGCATGCCCCAGACCATTCACCACGCCGGCAGCAAACAGCGGAATCCAGACCATTTGTACCGCCCAGACTGTCAGGCCCAGTACCCCAAACAACGCCAGGTCAATCAGCAACATCAAGACGATGCCGGCATTGCGAAAGCGCCCGTAGAGGTTTCGCTCGATCCAGTCATCCGGGCAGTTCTTGCCATAGATACGCAGCGTCTCCTGATTCTTCGCTTCCTCCATATAAAGCTCTGCGCCCTTGCGCAGCACGGTGGACAATCCTTTTTGTACCGGGCTGTGCGGATCTTCAGGAGTCTCACACTTGGCATGATGCTTCCGGTGAATCGCCGTCCACTCACGGGTATTCATACTGGTTGCCAGCCACAACCAGAAACGGAAGAAATGCTTCAGTGCCGGGTGCAATTCCAACGAGCGGTGTGCTGAATAACGGTGCAAGTACACCGTCACGCTGACGATGGTGATGTGGGTCAATACCAGCGTGACAGCCAATAACTGCCAGGCGGAAAGATCAAGTAAACCGTTGTACCACATGGGTCATAACCTCTGAAAAAAGCTGTACCGAACAGATCAGGATCATCGTTTTGAGTATGAACCAGCTTTAATGAAGCTGACATGGCAGCAGGACGAATGGAAGCAGCAGCGGGCAAGGAATTGCTACGGGATGTGTGATGTTCGGGTCATGTACAGGAGTGGTCTGGGTGAGGTGAACGTTCAGGGTGTGCGTCCAAGCAATCGCATCAGGAGCGTGGGTGGCGAGGCGCTGAAAGCGTTCAGCAGGCTCTGGCTATCGGGGCGCTGTTGGTGATCAAACGCCAGCGCCTGGCGTAATGCGGGCCAACAATGAGCCGGTAGTCGCGGGCGGGGGGCGTTTAAGCGTTTGATCCTGGGCCATTCTTTTGGTTCATCGCGCTTCAGCAGTTCCTCGATAAAGGCCGAGACGCCTCGCTTGGCAATGCCGTAGGCCTCATCTTCAGGGTTCAATCGAGTTTCAGCGATAATGCGATCAAGAATGCTGTCCTTCGCTGTTCTGCCGGGTGCTGTCCAGTGCTGTCTGGGTGGTCATGGTGGGTGTCCTAGATGGTGTCAGGAGTCGGGTTGTTGCTGAGCAGCAAGGCCCAACTCATTCAGAATGCGTTCGCGTGAATCATCGTCGCTGAGCACGCTTTCGATGGCTTTGCGAAAGGCTGGGGCATTGCCCAGAGGGCTTTTGAGGGCAACCAGCGCATCACGTAGCTCCATCAGCTTGCGTAGCTCAGGCACCAGATCAACCAGACTTGCCGGGCTGAAGTCGTTCATCGAATTGATCTGCAGATTGACCGCCAGATCTTCGCAATGCTCGTCATCCTGCAGACGATTGGGAACATTGACGTTGAGACTGAATTCCTGTTTGGCCAATACCTCATCAAAGTTGTTCTTATCGATAGAAATGGGCTTACGATTCTCAATCTTGCGTCCGTTTTCCCGTTGTGTGAAATCGCCCAGGACCATCAGCTTCAGCGGCAGCTCGATCTCTTCCTGAGCACCATTGGTGTCCGGGATGAAGGTGACGTTGATGCGCTCCTTGGGTGCTACCGAGCCTTCTTTGGCCATGTTAGTCTCCGTTTCTGTTATGGCCCTAAGGCCTGCTCCAGCACCACGTCGAAATCGAGGTGCCACAACCGTTGAAAAATTTCATCGCGACGCTGGCGGGTAGCCTTTCCGCCGGATTGCTCGTGACTCTTGAATAGCAACCGCATTACCCGTACCAACAGCTGTGGTTCCCAATAGGTCAATTGCGCTTCGTACAGCCTCTGTTCCAGCCCCTCAAGAATATTGCGAGCGAGGTCATGCTTGCCGGCCTGTAGGCATAACCGCGCGGTAGCCAACTGCCAGTGCAGATGCGCTCGGCCACCCTGTGCGCTGCGGATTCCGGCTTGCAGGGGTGCCATGGCGACCCTCAGTTCATTGCCGCGTAATAACTCCCTGGCTTCGCGAAAGGCGACTTCCCAGGGCTCATCTGGGGCATCGTTATCTGAACTTATGAGGTGGTGATCAGGGCGGCCTTCACCAGCACTGTGCTATTGATCCAACCGAGGGTTGATTGATCAGCGAAGGGTGTGCCGTCAAAAAACTGCAGGCTCTCAATACTTGGCAGGCGTAACAGATAGCTCCGCAGTTGCTGTTCCAGTTGCCGCTGGCCGCTGTCAGCCTTGAGATCCCTGTAGGCAACGCCAGGCCAGGTATTGACCATCCAGCCAGAATGGAGCCCGGGCGACGCTGGTTTCGATGTCACGCCGCAGCTCAGCGGGCTGGTTCTGATTCAAGCGTTCCTGACAGGCATTCAGACGATCACCCGGTAACCCGCGCAGCCCGGTTTTGCCGCTGTTGTCATGTTCCGGAAGGGTCTCAATGGGTAACCACAGCGTGATGCGAGACAGGCTAATTGCGCGCTCATCAAGAACCGATTGACCGCGCCACCATTGGCATGGATTGCGGGCTTGCTCCTGCAACGCTCTCAATGCTTTTTGCGCGTCGCGCGGAGTGGCGATAGCGTCCACGGACAACGGTGTGCTTGACTGGGCAGTGGGCGTGAGTGCCGCAGTGGAAGCGGTGGCCGGGCTGGATAACGCAGCTGTGGGTGTATCTGCGTCAGGCTTGCTGTTGATCCGGGTATTCAATTGTCTGCACAGTGGTTCAAGCGTGGGCGCCTGATCGGCCAGTAGGCGGGTCAGAAGCTTGTCCAGCTGTGCGAGTTGGTTATGCAGCTGCTGGGCTTCCCACTCGTTGAAAGCCGATGCGACCAGCTCAGGAACAGCCATTTCAAGCCGATTTGCCAACCAGCCAATGGCCGCGGCGCGGGTTCTGATCTTGCGCGGATGCAGCACATCCCAATGTTCCAGCAGACTGCTGAGCAGGGTTCAGGCCGGCCTGCAACCCATTCATCCCTTCGCAGCGATAAAGCCCCCAGCTGAGCCAGCAAGCCACACGCAGATCCTTTGATTGGGTGTGCAAAGGCTGCTCGCTTTGAGTAACAACTGACTGCCAATCGGGCCCGACAATACGGTGCATGGAGCTCTCCTTTTCCAACATCGCTTCGATTGCCTCGAACTCGCTGGAATAACGAACATCCGGCCCGGCGAAATCGTCCGCCGTGATCGGCCTGGACGCCAGTGATATATACCGAGTAGTAAGCATGTAGAGAAAATAGTCCGTAATAATCTATTTACGGCGAGACTGCATGGCTTTCCTTGGGGATTAGAGTAATAGTCGTCTTTTATAAGAGAAGCGGTCGGTTAAAGGCTTCAGAAGACCTTGTTTGCAACTTATTTCGCGATGATTATTTGAAGTTTCGAACTCTAATTCCCATGTTCGGATAGGACAAGTAGTATTGTGTTAGGTGCTTGTCGTTTTCGATAATTATCTATAATCTGCCATGATTTTCCGCCTTCTAACACAGCTGCTTGAGTCGGGTTATAAAAGTTATAAATATCGCTTCTGCGAACCTGTCCGCACTTTGCCGAATAGCCTGTATCAATTTTGATTTTATTTTGATGTCAGTAATGGGTGGTAAAATACAAGGCTTGTATTGATATGGAATCTTCTTGTTTAAGTCTGATTGGGTATATAAAGCTGCGCAGTTTCTGCGTCACATTTCTGGCTTTTACCAGGCCGGGTACATAGGGTGCGACAAGCGTGACGCTAGGCAAACCTGTTAGAATATGGATAATGCATGACCATCCCATTACAGCATCCCTCGGATGGGTGATGGGTTAAGCAACATTAATTAAAACAGCATCCAGGCATCCAAAATGACCAAGTACAAATTGAGCGCCATTGCATTGGCCCTGATGACCTCCGTTCCCGCTCTGGCTGCCAGCCAGGCGCAATCCAATGGTTTTGTTGAGGACAGCAGTCTTGATCTGTTCCTGCGCAATGCCTATATGAACCGTGATATTAAAGATGGTGAAGACGACAAGGCTGAATGGGGGCAGGGCGCGGTTCTGACTTACAAGTCCGGCTTTACCCAGGGCACCGTTGGTTTCGGTGTTGATGTCTTCGGGCAGTACGCAGTACGCTTGGATAGTGGCCGGGGCCGTGCTGGTGCCCCTGGCATCGACTTCTTTATGGTCGATAGAAATGACGACGTGGAGAAGGATGTCGCTCATGCCGGTGCGGCAGTCAAGGCGCGCTTCTCCAATACTGTTCTGAGCTATGGCGATCAGCAGCCCGCGCTGCCGGTACTGAGCCATGACAACAGTCGTCTGCTGCCGGAAACCTTTACCGGCACCATGATCACCTCCAACGAGATCGACGGTCTGACCGTGCATGCCGGTCGTTTCCACGCCCAGCATCGTAAGAGTGACGAAGGTCGTGACAGCGGTGGGCTGAAAACCATCGAGGTATTGGGTGGCAGCTATCAGTTCAATGACAATGTCCGTGCCGCGCTGTACGCCTCGGACGTGGAAGATGTGCTCAAGCGTCAGTATGTGAACCTGAACTATGTGGTGCCGATGGACCAGGACGACACTCTGACACTGGATTTCAGTGGCTATCGCACCAAGCAGGATAAAGAATGGGATGGCGAGGGTGCCCGCAACAATCTCTGGAGCCTGTCGGCCAATTATGCAACCGGTCCGCATGACTTCACGCTGGCCTACCAGCGCAGCAGCGGAGACACAGGATACAACTACGGCTTCTACCAGAACGCAGGTGCGGTAGGCGACGGCGGTACCACCATATGGGTCGCCAACTCCTTCTGGTCCGACTTCAATGGCGAAGACGAGCGTTCCTGGCAGCTGGGTTATGGCCATGACTTCACCCAGTACGGTATTCCTGGGTTGAGCTACAACGTTGCCTATATCTATGGTACCGATATCAATATGGGTGGCGGTGAGCGCGCTGGTGAGCGCGAGATCTTCAACCAGGTCAAGTACGTTGTGCAAAGCGGCGCTGCCAAAGACCTGAGCGTCCGCCTGCGCAGCTCCGTCCTGCGTACCACCAACGGCTACAACGCCGACGGCAACGAAGTACGCATCTTCGTCGATATGCCGATCAATTTCTTCTAAGATCGGTTCGTTGGGCAGGCCTTCGGGTCTGCCCAATGTCTTGCGGTTGCTTCATTTCCTTTCGTTTTCTGTGCCCCTGCGATCATTCGCGACTGTCTTTCCGTCACACTGAACGCCTACAATCGCCCTTCTGGATTTGCCCGGGAGGCTCCCTTGTCCGTTGGTGTCATTCTGTCCGTGCTGGCCTCCATGTTGTTTGGCGGGCTGTACTACTTCTCGACCCTGCTGGCGCCGCTGAACGGTGAGCAGATCTTCGGTTGGCGGATGCTGCTGACTTTTCCCTGTGTCACCCTGTTCATGTTGTGGTTTGGTTACTGGCCGCTGGCGCGGGAGATTGCCGGGCGTCTGCGTCGCCGTCCGGTGCTGTTGCTGATGCAACTGCTCAGTACTGCGCTGATGGGTATTCAGCTGTGGTTGTTCATGTGGGCACCGCTCAACGGCCGCGCACTGGAGGTCTCGCTCGGCTACTTTCTATTGCCGCTGAGCATGGTGCTGGCGGGCTTTCTGCTCTATCGGGAGCACCCCTCGCGGCTCCAGCAACTGGCGATTGTCTTTGCCGTGTTCGGCGTCGGCCATGCCCTGATTCAGGCTGGCACGTTCGCTTGGGAAACCCTGGTAGTGGCGATCGGGTATCCGTTGTACTTCATCCTGCGCCGGGCCCGTGGAACCAACCACCTGGGTGGTTTCTGGTTCGATATGCTGTTTCTGTTGCCGGTGGCCTGTTGGTTTGCCTGGGATGGGGGAGCGGCTGTCGAGCAGTTTGCGGATCACCCACGGCTCTATCTGCTGGTTGCCTTGCTGGGGCTGTTCAGTGCTGCGGCTTTGATCTGTTTTATCGTTGCCAGCCGCCTGCTGACGTTCACGCTATTCGGTCTGCTCGGCTACGTGGAGCCGGTGTTATTGGTCATGGTAGCGCTGGTACTGGGTGAGCACATAGCCCGGGATGAGTGGCTGACATATATCCCGATCTGGTTGGCGGTAGCCGTGCTGGTGTTTGAGGGGCTGCGCCACCTGCGGCGCCAGCGGGTCGGTTTGCAGCCGGTAACGGGAGAAGATTCTCCAGAGCGCTGACCGGGCCCGCGGCCAGAATCCTGACCTATACTGCTTGCGGAAGCAGTTGTGCTGTCATCGCCAATGCCCACACCCGGGCGCCACGGGCAGGAGTGATCAGCCGTTGCTTTGGGGCAGCGGGGAATCTGTTGCATGTCGGCACGCCGCTGGTGGAGTTTGAAGGCGCTGGTGAGGACAGCGGTACCGTAGTCGGTAACCTTTCCGAGTAACCGGTGGCGAAGCTGCGCGCTTTCTCCAGGCGCTGGTGGAGGATCTGCAACGAGCGGAGTAGGTCGTGGCGGGCTGCGCCTGGGTAAACGCTCCATCGGCGCTGCGCTGTTACAACACATGGATCCGGTTACGGCCTGCCGCCTTTGCCTTGTACATACGCTGGTCAGCCAGTTCCAACAGATCCTCAGGGTTTTTGATCTGATCAAAGAAGCGCTCCGCCAGACCGATACTGGCGGTCAGCGGTGTGCCATCGGGACGGCTACCCAGGCCGTTGGTCTTGAGCCGCTCCAATGCCTGGCGGGCACGGGTCATGTCGGTATCGGGCATGACCAGAAGGAACTCTTCTCCACCCC
>CAYYUQ010000016.1:0-48191 GCA_964474945.1 uncultured Halopseudomonas sp.
ATGGCGACACCATACCGGAATGGTCAGGTGTTGCACTCAGTTCTTGCGGCCGCCGCTATTTCGCATAAAGCAGGGTCTTGAGCCGGCCGGTGTATTATTATTCCGTTGATACAGCGTAGCTGGAAATTGTTTCGTTGATATACATCATGATGTCATTGTGCTTTTAAAGCCCACTCGTTAGCGGCAGGAACTGATCATGTTCGAACTTCATCCCCAACTGGCCAGTGACTGCATTGTCATTGGTCAATTCAAGTTGTCTACACTTCTGTTAATGAATGACCGGCAGTTTCCCTGGTTCATTCTGGTTCCGCAGCGGGCGGATGTTTCCGAGGTGTTTCAGCTGGATCAGGCCGACCGGGATCAATTGACCAGGGAGTCCTGTTGGTTGGCTGAAGCGCTCAAGGACGCCTTCGCGGCACACAAGGTCAACGTGGCTGCATTGGGCAATATGGTCAGCCAGTTGCATATTCATCATATAGCGCGGTATCGCGAAGATCCGGCCTGGCCTGGTCCGGTCTGGGGAAAGTTGCCAGCTGTGCCTTATACGCAGGAGCAATTGGTTGAGTGTGTTGCGCGCTTACAGACCGTATTGACGTCCAACCTGACATACGCGGAGCAGTTTCAGCAATGAGTAATGAATTGGCAGCACGGTTGGATGATCTGGAAACGCGACTGGCGTTTCAGGATGACACTATTGAAGCTTTGAATGAGGTAGTAACTCGCCAGGAGTTGGCATTGGAAAAGCTGGAGAGGGCGTTGGTGTTATTGGCTCGTCGGCAGGCGGATCTGGCTGCTTCGATTCCAGGGGGAGCGGAGGACGACCAGCCTCCGCCCCATTACTGAGCCGGTAAATCAGTCCAGAGGGTCGACGTCCTCAGCCTGCAGGCCTTTTTCGCGGCGGGCAACGATGAACTCGACCCGCTGTCCTTCTTCCAATACCCGGTGGCCTTCGCCCCGGATAGCACGGAAGTGGACGAACACATCCTCACCCTGATCCCGGGAGATGAAACCAAAGCCCTTGCTGGTGTTGAACCATTTGACGGTGCCGGCTTCACGGGGGCCGTCGCTGCTCTGGCCTTGTTGTTTGCGCGTCGGGGGCAGCATACCGATCAGAGTCAGAACGGCAAGCAAGCATACGCCGCCCACGCTGATGCCAACCGCCCATGTCAGCCAGGGGCCGGCTAAAGGCGTGACTACTATGGTGGCGAGCGGAATCAGGGCGCCGATCAGAACCAGTACCGAAGCAAGTACAGTCAAGCCTTTGCTCAGACCTTGGCGATAGCCGGTGTGGCTGTTGATCTGTTGGATATTGACCAGACCCAGTAACATGGCGGTAATCGCGGCAAGATCAATGGGGCCATTCTGGGTAAAAAAGGGCATGCTGGCATACAAACCACATAACAGTGCTGCCAGACCGACGATCAAATGAAGATAACGGAGTTTATTCAAGGTATTTCATCCTATTGTGACTATGACTAGATGGAATTCCGGCTGTACAAGTGTCGTGGCCGGGAGCGCACTCTAACCTGAAAAGCGGATAGTCACAAAGCGGACAGCGAGGAGGGAAGGGGCAGGCAGAGATACCTGCCCCGGACGGATCTACTTCTCCAACAGGCTGCGCAACATCCAGGCTGTTTTCTCGTGCTCCTGCATGCGCTGGGTCAGCAGGTCGGCACTGGGCTCGTCGCTGGCTTTGTCGCAGGCCGGGAATGCCTCGCGGGCGGTGCGGGCACAGGTTTCATGACCTTCGACCAAGAGGCGGATCATGTCGGTGGCAACCGGTACGCCATCTTCTTCCTTGATCGAGCTCAGCTCAGCGAAGGCCTTGTAGGTGCCCGGTGCTGGGAAGCCCAGAGTGCGGATGCGCTCGGCAATCTCGTCCACCGCCAGAGCCAGTTCGTTGTACTGACCCTCGAACATGGTGTGCAAGGTCTGGAACATGGGGCCTTTTACGTTCCAGTGGAAATTGTGCGTCTTCAGATACAGCGTGTAAGTGTCAGCCAGCAAATGGGCCAGCCCCTTGGCTATCTGTTCCCGATCCGTCTGGCTGATACCGATATCAATCTTCATTATGATCTCCAGCTAGCAGTGAAAAATGTTCACCCAGTATATGCCGCGGTGCCCGCTGCTCAAGCCCTGTTTGCTAATTACCGCCATTGGGCTTGCCTATGACAGACGCAATGCACGGGCAACGCTCGCTTGAGGCGGGTCACTTCGGGTATATTATGGCGCTTTTATCTATCCGCGCTGCAAGGCCATCCGGGCACGATGCAGTCGCTCTGTCGACAACAGGACTCCACACTCATGATGCGTACCCACTATTGCGGCCAGTTGAACGAAACGCTGGCAGACCAGGAAGTGACACTCTGCGGCTGGGTTCACCGCCGCCGTGACCATGGTGGGGTGATCTTTCTTGATATCCGTGATCGTGAGGGCCTGGCTCAGGTGGTTTTCGATCCGGATCGCGAAGACACCTTTGCCCTGGCCGATCGCGTGCGCAGCGAATATGTGGTCAAGGTGCGCGGTAAAGTGCGTCCGCGTCCGGCCGGTGCGGTCAACCCGAACATGGCCTCCGGTGCCATTGAAGTGCTGGGCTACGATCTTGAAGTACTGAACCAGGCCGAGACTCCGCCGTTTCCTCTGGATGAATACTCTGACGTGGGCGAAGAAACCCGTCTGCGTTTCCGTTTCATTGACCTGCGCCGTCCGGAAATGGCTGCCAAGCTGAAGTTGCGCTCGCGCATTACCAGCAGCATCCGCCGCTACCTGGACGACAACGGTTTTCTTGACGTTGAAACGCCGATTCTGACCCGCGCTACACCCGAAGGTGCCCGCGACTATCTGGTGCCCAGCCGCACCCATCCCGGCAGCTTCTTTGCCCTGCCGCAGTCGCCCCAGCTGTTCAAGCAATTGCTGATGGTGTCCGGTTTTGACCGCTACTATCAGATTGCCAAGTGCTTCCGTGACGAAGACCTGCGCGCTGATCGCCAGCCCGAATTCACCCAGATTGATATCGAGACCAGCTTCCTCGATGAAAGCGACATCATGGGGCTGACCGAAGGCATGATCCGCGGTCTGTTCAAGGAAGTGCTGGATGTGGATCTGGCTGACTTCCCGCACATGACCTGGGACGAGGCCATGCGCCGTTACGGTTCGGACAAGCCCGACCTGCGTAACCCGCTGGAGCTGGTTGACGTTGCAGACCAACTGACCGAAGTGGACTTCAAGGTGTTCAGTGGTCCGGCAAGTGATCCCAAGGGCCGTGTCGCCGCGTTGCGTGTGCCGGGCGGTGCGTCCATGCCGCGCAAGCAGATTGACGACTACACCAAGTACGTCGGTATCTATGGTGCCAAGGGTCTGGCCTATATCAAGGTCAACGAGCGCGCCAAGGGTGTCGAGGGTCTGCAGTCGCCGATCGTCAAGTTCATCCCTGAAGATAACCTGAACGTCATTCTCGACCGCGTCGGTGCTGTTGATGGCGATATCGTGTTCTTTGGCGCAGACAAGGCGAAGATCGTTTCCGAGGCGCTGGGCGCACTGCGTATCCGTCTGGGTCATGATCTGGAGCTGTTGACCTGTGAATGGGCGCCGCTGTGGGTGGTCGACTTCCCGATGTTCGAGGAAAACGACGATGGCAGCCTCAGTGCTCTGCACCACCCGTTCACGGCACCCAAGTGCAGTCCGGAAGAGTTGCAAGCCAACCCGGCTGAGGCGCTGTCCCGCGCGTATGACATGGTGCTCAACGGTACCGAACTGGGTGGCGGCTCGATCCGTATTCATCGCAAGGACATGCAGCAAGCCGTCTTCAATATTCTCGGTATCAGCGCTGAAGAGCAGCAGGAGAAGTTCGGCTTCCTGCTCGACGCATTGAAGTACGGCGCGCCGCCACACGGTGGTCTGGCCTTCGGTCTGGACCGTCTGGTCATGTTGATGACCGGTGCGCAATCCATTCGCGAAGTGATCGCCTTCCCGAAAACCCAGAGCGCGGCCTGTGTCATGACCCAGGCGCCGGGTGTGGTCGACGCAAAAGCGCTGCGTGAGCTGAACATTCGTCTGCGTGAGCAGCCGAAGGTCGAGTAAGTGCTGCGCTGAGAGGATGGATTCCCGGCTTTCGCCGAGAATGACGGGGTTTTTCTGAGGATGCGGATCCCGGCTTTCGCCGAGAATGACGGGGTTTTTCTGAGGATGCGGATCCCCGGCTTTCGCCGAGAATGACGGGGTTCTTTTTCTGAGGATGCGGATTCCCGGCTTTCGCCGAGAATGACGGGGTTTTTCTGAGGATGCGGATCCCCGGCTTTCGCGGGGATGGCGTTGCTCTTGAGTGTGAAAGATGTAGTCTGCTGCGGAGCGACGCTTCTCTTCGGTGCGGATGATGCGTTTCCTCCTCGTCATCCCCATGAACGCGGGGATCCACGGGGTGCGTTCCCTATACAAGTAGAAGCAGGTACGGAGGATTCCCATGGCTGGTCACTCTAAATGGGCCAATATCAAGCATCGCAAGGCCGCGCAGGATGCCAAGCGGGGCAAGGTCTTCACCAAGCTGATCCGTGAGTTGACGGTAGCAGCGAAGCTGGGAGGTCCGATACCGGCGGACAACCCGCGCTTGCGCGCCGCGGTGGACAAGGCGCTGACCGCCAACATGACCCGTGACACCATTGATCGCGCTATTGCCCGTGGTGCCGGCAGCAACGATGCCGACAACATGGAAGAGCTGACCTATGAAGGTTACGGCGCTGGCGGTGTAGCAGTACTGGTCGAGGTGATGACAGATAATCGCAACCGTACTGTTGCTGAAGTGCGTCATGCCTTCAACAAGAGCGGCGGCAACCTGGGTACCGATGGTTCGGTGGCCTATCTGTTTACCCGTCGCGGCCAGATTGCCTATGCGCCTGGCATCGATGAGGACACGCTGATGGAAGCGGCTCTGGAAGCCGGTGCCGAGGATATCGTCAACCATGACGACGGCTCCGTCGAAGTGCTGACCGCCTTCGAGGACTTCGGTGCAGTCAAGGACGCACTGGACGCGGCCGGGTTTGCCAGCGAGAGTGCCGAGATCAGCATGATCCCGTCTACCACCACAGAGCTGGATCTGGATACCGCGCAAAAGGTTATCCAGCTGATCGATATGTTGGAGGATCTGGACGATGTGCAGAACGTCTACTCCAACGCCGATATTCCGGATGATGTGCTGGCGCAGATGGAGTGAGTGGTATAGTCACGGCATTCGCTGAAAGGGAGGCGTTGCCTCCCTTTCGCATATTCAGCATAGGACAAGCTGGCGCATGGCGCTGATTCTAGGCATTGACCCCGGCTCACGTATCACCGGCTTTGGTATCGTCCGGGAAGGACGCAATGGCTGCGAATATGTCACCTCTGGCTGCATCCGATTGGGTAGTGGCCCCTTTCCCGATAGACTCAAGCAGATATTTGACGGCCTCAGCGAACTGATCGGCCAGTATCAACCGCAGGTGCTCAGCATCGAACAGGTGTTCATGGCGCGTAATCCTGATTCCGCATTGAAACTGGGGCAGGCACGTGGCGCTGCAATTGTGGCGTCGGTGCATGCCGGGCTTGAAGTACATGAGTACACGGCTCGTCAGGTCAAACAGGCGGTAGTGGGCACAGGGGCTGCGGACAAGATTCAGGTGCAACACATGGTCACTCAACTGCTGGGATTATCAGGTACGCCGCAAGCCGATGCTGCGGATGCGCTGGCCATCGCCCTGTGTCATGCGCATTCCAAGGGGCTTCAGGAGCAGGTCGGCGGCGGTCTGATCGGTTTGCGTGGCGGCCGTATGCGGCGCCGCTAACAGGAGATAGAGATGATAGGTAGGCTTACAGGCATTCTGCTGGAAAAGCAGCCACCTCACATTCTGCTGGATGTGGCGGGCGTAGGTTATGAAGTGGAAGCGCCCATGAGTACCTTCTACCGCCTGCCGGCGCTGGGTGAAAAAGTCACCCTGCACACGCACCTGGTGGTGCGCGAGGATGCGCAGTTGCTCTATGCCTTCGCCGATAAACGTGACCGGCAATTGTTTCGCGAGTTGATTCGTTTGAACGGGGTAGGGCCGAAGCTGGCGCTGGCGCTGATGTCCGGATTGGAAGTGGATGAATTGATTGGCGCCGTGCAGGCGCAGGATACCAGTGCCCTGACGCGGGTGCCCGGCGTCGGCAAGAAAACCGCCGAGCGTCTGCTGGTTGAACTCAAGGGCAAGTTTACTGCGTGGGAAAGTATTCCCGGCATCGCCGCTCCACTGGCAGCGGGTCAGCCGCCAGCTGCCGCATCGCAGACGTCCGACGCGGTCAGCGCGCTGATTGCGCTGGGCTACAAGCCGCAGGAGGCGAGCCGTGCCGTCAGTGCTATCAAGGAAGATGGATTGAGCAGTGAAGAGCTGATCCGTCGTGCCTTGAAGGGCATGACTTGATAGGGCAGGGCTTGATAGGCTCCGACTGTCGACAATATTAATCTACCCTCATTCCGGAACCCTCCATGCTGGAAGAAGACCGCTTGATCGCTGCCGGGCCCCGGCAGCAGGAAGAAATCATCGATCGGGCCATCCGACCCTACCGCCTTGCTGATTATGTGGGTCAACCGGCCGTACGCGAGCAGATGGAACTGTTCATGGCGGCGGCGCGGGGCCGCGGTGAAGCGCTGGATCACGTGTTGATCTTCGGGCCGCCCGGTCTGGGCAAGACCACGCTGGCAAATATTGTGGCCCAGGAAATGGGTGTCAAAATCAAGAGCACCTCAGGCCCGGTGCTGGAGCGTGCCGGGGATCTGGCCGCCATGCTCACCAGTCTGGAGGCGGGGGATGTGTTGTTCGTTGATGAAATTCATCGGCTTTCCCCGGTAGTCGAAGAAATTCTCTACCCTGCGATGGAAGATTACCAACTCGACATCATGATCGGCGAAGGCCCGGCCGCCCGCTCCATCAAACTGGATCTTCCGCCCTTTACGCTGATCGGCGCGACCACCCGCGCCGGCATGCTGACCAATCCGTTGCGTGACCGGTTCGGTATTGTTCAGCGTCTCGAGTTTTATAGTGATGAGGATCTGACCACTATCGTGTCCCGTTCTGCAGGCATCCTTGGGCTGAAGATTCATCCTGCGGGCGCGTTTGAAATTGCCCGGCGCTCACGGGGCACACCGCGCATCGCTAACCGACTGCTGCGTCGGGTGCGTGATTTCGCTGAAGTTCGCGGGCAGGGCAGCATCACCCAGGATATTGCTGATCAGGCGCTGGATCTGCTGGACGTGGATGCGCAGGGCTTCGATCACATGGACAGGCGACTCTTGCTGACCATGATCGACAAGTTCGATGGTGGCCCGGTCGGGGTCGATAGTCTGGCTGCTGCCATCAGCGAAGAGCGGCACACCATTGAGGATGTACTGGAGCCTTATCTGATACAGCAGGGCTTCATCATGCGTACGCCCCGTGGCCGGGTAGTGACCCGTCATGCCTACCTGCATTTCGGGCTGAACCTTCCTGCGTCAATGGAGCAGCGAGCTGGGGATTTGTTTGATCAATAATCGGTGCCGCGATCAGTTGATCTGGAAAAATATTTTCAATTTGGAGGCTCACCCGCTATGCAAGAACACAACTTGGCTCTACATTATGCCGGCTGAACTATCCGGGCAGCCATTCGAGCTCAGAGCCCGTGTCTATTTTGAGGATACCGACGCCGGCGGTATTGTTTATTACGTCAATTATCTGAAATTCATGGAGCGCGCCCGCACTGAGTTGGTGCGTTCACTGGGGTTTGATCAGAGCGCGCTGCAACGCGAAAATACCATTTTTGTTGTCCACTCCGTGAGTGCTCGTTACCACCTGCCTGCGCAGTTGGATGATGAACTTGTGGTGACGGCTGCTGTCTTGGAACTCAAGCGTGCAAGTATCCGCTTCGTTCAACAGGTGCGCCGCGCGGATGGTACGTTGTTATGTGAGGGGGAAGTACTGGTGGCCTGCGTCAGTGCCGATCGCTACAAGCCCAGAATTATACCGCTGGCCCTGAGCAATGCCTTCAAGGCAACGCAGGGTGACCAGACCATGCAGGATCAAGGAGAGGCAGAGAGTGCAAGCTGATCAAATGTCGATGTGGCACCTGATAAGTAGCGCCAGTGTACTTGTACAGTTGGTGATGCTGACACTGGTGGGAGCGTCCATCGCCTCATGGGTGCTGATCTTCCAGCGCAGCTCGGTAACCCGTGCAGCCAAAGCGAGCCTGGAAGAATTTGAGGATCGTTTCTGGTCCGGCATTGATCTATCCAAACTCTACCGTCAGGTAACCGGCACCCCCAATCCTGATTCAGGGCTGGAGCAGATCTTCCGCGCCGGCTTCAAGGAATTCTCGCGTATGCGCCAGCAACAGGGCGTGGATCCGGAAGCGGTCATGGATGCGGTGCAGCGGGCCATGCGGGTGGCGATTTCCCGTGAAGAAGAAAAGCTGGAACAGCACTTGCCATTCCTGGCCACCGTCGGTTCAACCAGTCCTTATGTTGGTCTGTTCGGTACCGTATGGGGAATCATGAACTCCTTCCGCGGTCTGGCCACCGTGCAACAAGCCACCCTGGCCACTGTTGCTCCCGGTATTGCCGAAGCGCTGATTGCTACCGCGATTGGCTTGTTTGCTGCGATTCCGGCGGTGGTGGCCTATAACCGCTTCTCAGCACGCTCGGAAATATTGATCAGCCGTTATTACACCTTTGCTGATGAGTTCTCCAGCATTCTGCATCGCCGCGTGCACACCAGCGAAGGGGAGTGAGCATGTACACCCATCAGGGTCGCCGCCAGAAACGCAAACCCGTCGCCGAGATGAATGTGGTGCCGTATATCGACGTCATGCTGGTATTGCTGGTGATTTTCATGGTGACCGCACCGATGCTCAATCAGGGTGTGAAAGTGGATTTGCCTCAGGTGGCCAGTGAGGTCTTACCCTCTGATTCCAATCAGCAGGTATTAACCCTCTCGGTGCTGGCCGATGGCACCTATTACTGGAACCTCGGTGAGACCGTGGATACCGAGACGCAGAGCGAAACAGCGATCTCGCTGGATGAAATGAGCGAAGGCGTAGCCAAGATCATGCGCGCCCGCCCCGATACGCTGGTGTATATCCGCGGTGATCGTGACGTCAATTACGGTGTTGTCGTCACCGCCATGGCTGCGCTGCAACAGTCCGGCGTGCCCAATGTTGGTCTGATTACCGAGGCACCGTGAGCGACGATCGTATGAGGGATTCGGGCAGCGAGCGTTTTACCGCATCGGTGATCAAGGCGTTGGGTATACACCTGGTCATCATCCTGTTGCTGTTCGTTTCTTTCAGCAGCGCGCCGGAGTTCGAGCCTGCCAAACCTATCGTCCGGGCTACGCTGATACAGCTGAACTCGAAAAGTCCCGCTGTAACACAAACGGATCAGAAGATTGCGGGTGAGGCTGAGCGCACTGCTGCCCAGCGGCATGAGGCTGAAGAGTTGGAGCGTAAGCAACAACAGCAGCAGAAGGAACAGGACGCGACCCGTGCAGCGGAGCAGCAACGCCAGGCTGATGTGGCCGCGGCGGCACGCGAGACGGAGCAGCAGAAGGCCGCAGAACAGAAAGCAGCTGAGGAACGACGTCAGGCTGAGCAGGTCGAAAAGCAGAAGGCTGAAGAAGCGCGCCGCGCAGATGCAGCCCGCAAACTGGCTGAAGAAGAGGCGGCGAAGAAAAAAGCCGCTGAGGATGAGGCCAAACGCAAGGCTGCGGAAGAAACCAAACGCAAGGAAGAAGAGGCTAAGCGCAAGGCAGCGGAAGAAGCCAGGCGTAAAGCGGATGCCGCGACCAAGGCAGAGGCAGACCGTGTCGCCAAGCTCAAGCGCGAACAGGAAGAGGCGCGTGCCAAGGCGCTGGCCGATTTGCTGGCTGAAGAGACCCAGTATCAGCGGGCGCAGGCTGATCAGGTGGGCGATCAGGTGGCGGCCAGCTTTGATGATGTGATTCGGCGGTATGTCAGTGAACAGTGGCGCCGGCCGCCTACTGCGCGGAATGGCATGGTGGTAGAAGTGCGCATCAGCATGTTGCCGACAGGTGATATAACCGATGCAGCCGTGTTGCGCTCCAGCGGAGACGCCGGGTTTGATCAATCAGCCGTTCAGGCGGTGCGCAACGTAGGGCGTATTCCGGAGATGCAGCAGCTATCGCGGGATGACCCGGGTGCATTTGACCGTATGTATAGACAGCGTACCTTGCGCTTCAAACCAGAGGATTTGGACTTTTGATGAATTCACTGAAGTATTGGCTGACGTGCACCGTCATGCTGTTCATGGCGCAGGTCGCTCTGGCTCAGGACGCGATCGAAATTACCCGTGGCAGTGATCGGGCCACACCCATTGCCGTAGTGCCCTTTGGTTGGCAGGGCGGTACCCCGCTGAGTGAAGACATGGCGGAGATTACCAGCAACAATTTACGCAACTCGGGTATGTTTGCTCCGTTCGCCCGGGAAAACATGCTCAGTCATCCGGTCCGCGCCGAAGAGATATTTCCCCGGGATTGGACAATGCTCGGCGTGGAATATGTTTTGGCTGGTCAGGTCACCAGCACCGGAGCGGGCTATCAACTGCAATATCACCTGTACAGTGTGCCCCGTGAAAAGGTGATATTGTCGCGCACCGTTACCGGTGGTGAAAATCAGTTGCGTGATATGGCGCATAAACTCAGCGATGAAGTATTCGAGCATATTACCGGCATCAAGGGCGCCTTCAGTACTAAGCTTTTATATGTAGCAGCGGAACGTTTTTCTGCCGATAATATCCGCTATACTCTGCAGCGTTCAGATTATGATGGCGCACGTGCGGTCACCTTGCTGCAGTCCCGTGAGCCCATCCTGACGCCATCCTACGCGCCCGATGGTCAACGCATTGCGTATGTATCATTTGAATCGCGCCGTCCGGAGATTTTCGTTCACTATATTCAAACCGGCCGCCGTGAGCGCATCACCAGTTTTGAAGGGCTTAATGGTGCTCCGGCCTGGTCGCCGGATGGCAAGCGTCTGGCATTTGTGTTGTCACGCGACGGTAACCCGGAAATATATGTAATGGATCTGGACAGCAAACAGATGCGCCGGGTAACCAATCATTACGGAATTGATACCGAGCCAAGCTGGCTCGATAACAATACGCTGGTGTTTACTTCCGACAGGGGGGGGCGCCCGCAGATATACAAGCAGAATCTGAATAGCGGCACCACAGAGCGGCTTACTTTTGTGGGCAACTATAATGCCAATGCCAAATTGTCAGTGGATGGCCGGACCATGGTCATGGTCCATCGTCAGGACGGCTACAGGAATTTCCATATCGCAACTCATGATCTGGAAAGAGGCAATCTGAAAGTTTTAACAGAAACGTCGTTGGATGAGTCGCCTACTGTCGCACCTAACGGCACTATGTTAATTTACGCTACCCGTCAACAGGGACGGGGTGTACTTATGCTGGTTTCGACCAATGGTCGTGCACGGTCGGAGATTCCGACGAAGTTCACAGACCTGCGCGTACCATCATGGTCCCCATACCTGCCATAGGGTATACCAATACTAAACCACTTGGGGTTTATCAGGAGTCTATGATGGAAGTTATCAAGTTCGGCAAAATGGCAGCTCTGGTTGTCGCGTTCGGCGTTGTAGTTGGTTGTTCCTCCAAAGGTGGTGATGCGGCCGGTACTGGCGCGGTAGATCCGAACGCCGGCTATGGCAGCGCCACCAGCACCTCTGGTGCTGATAGCGTCAGCAGTGAAGAAGCCGCTCTGCGCGCTATCACTACCTTCTACTTCGAGTTCGACAGCTCCGAGCTGAAGCCTGAGGCCATGCGCGCTCTGGACGTTCACGCACGCGACCTGAAAGCTCAAGGTAACCGTGTAGCGCTGGAAGGCCACACTGACGAGCGTGGTACTCGCGAGTACAACATGGCTCTGGGTGAGCGTCGTTCCGCCGCTGTTCAGCGTTACCTGGTTCTGCAGGGCGTATCCCCGGCACAACTGGAGCTGATCTCCTACGGTGAAGAGAAGCCAGTTGCTACCGGCTCTACCGAAGAAGCATGGGCTCAGAACCGTCGCGTTGAACTGCGCAAGTAAGAGGTCACATGAAAGGGTATCAGCGATTAGCTTTGGGGTGTCTGTTAATGCCGGCTGCAGTCTTTGCACAGGTGCCGGTAATGGAGGGTGGTTCGGGTAATACCGGTAACTACCCAATGCGACAATCCCAGGCGTTGCCTGATACCCGATCTACCTCGGCTGGCCTCTCGGCAGAGGGCCAGCTTTTGCAGCAGCTGTATCAAATGCAGCAGGAAGTCTCCATGCTGCGTGGCCTGCTCGAGGAGCAGGACCATCGACTCAAGAAGTTGGAGCAGGATCAGCTTGATCGTTATCAGGATATTGATCGCCGACTTTCTACTCTTTCCGCAGGTTCATCCGCGCCCCGGGGGGCGAATGGTTCTGCCGCTGCAGGTCTGCCGCCGATTACGCCGGCAGCATCTGAGCAAGCCGACAACAGCACTCCGGCCACTGGGCAATCTGCTGAGCCAGCAGATCCCGAACGGGAGAAGCTGCTTTATGACGCTGCTTTCGAGCAGGTCAGGTTGCGCGACTTTGAAAAGGCCGAGATGGCCTTCAATGCCTTCCTGCGCCGTTACCCGCAGAGTGATTACGCCGGTAACGCACAATATTGGTTGGGTGAAGTGCATCTGGCACAGACCGACCTGGAGGCTGCCGGACAGGCATTTGCCCGGGTACTCAGTCAGTATCCCGGGCACCGTAAGGAATCCGATGCGTTGTACAAGTTGGCTGATGTGGAACGGCGTCTTGGCAATAAAGACAAGGCTGCCCAGCTGTATCAGGAAGTGCTGAGTAAGCACCCGGATGCCTCTGCAGCACAGTTGGCCAGGCGGGATCTGAACGCTCTGTAAGGC
The DNA here is from genome assembly GCA_964474945.1 of uncultured Halopseudomonas sp. Classification (GTDB taxonomy): domain Bacteria; phylum Pseudomonadota; class Gammaproteobacteria; order Pseudomonadales; family Pseudomonadaceae; genus Halopseudomonas. The sequence continues at coordinate 12,932 of CAYYUQ010000016.1, forward strand.
TTGAAACCACTCAGTGTCATGTCGGCGCTGATGGACGGTGCCGGCAGCATTGCAGCGCTGCCGGCGCACCAAAAAGATAAAAAAACTTCTTGAGTTTTCCATCCAAATCAGTAAGATATCGCGCATTGAAAGGGTCGTTAGCTCAGTTGGTAGAGCAGTTGGCTTTTAACCAATTGGTCGCAGGTTCGAATCCCGCACGACCCACCATCTCCTCCTGATGTGTTATTTCCTTCGATATCAGGCTGCTTTGCTCTTCAGTTTCAATTTCTTGTCTTCCATCTGTTTGCCCAGCGCCGTGAGATCTTCTTTGCTCATCAGCTTTTGCGCATCCTGGAACATGTCTTGCTCTTCTTCCTCGATGTGATGCTCCAGCAGTTCCTTGAGCACTTTCAGGCGTCCAGCAAACTCGACTGTGCCGGGATCAGTGTTCAACAGATCCGGTAATACCAGCGACTCGACTGCGCGATGCTCCTCCTTCGCTTCGTGGTACATCTTCAGCTCATCCCTGGCGCCGGCCTGCTTGAAGGCAGGGTAGAAGTCTTCCTCTTCCAGCGTGGTGTGCACCTCCAGCTCCAGAGCGATTTTCTTCAGTAACTCAGCGCGTTTCTTGACCGCCCGCTCGGTGGTATTGCTCAGCTCTTCCAGCAGTTTCTTGACCGTCTCATGATCATTTGTCAGCAGCTCTATGGCGTTCATGTGGCTATCCTCATCGGGTGGGTGTTCTATCTGTTTTGGATAGTGCTGATGGGCTGCCGTTCAGTTTGTTTTATGTCTGCGAGCGCAGCGAAATTTTGTTGAACCACCGGGCAAGCGATTCGGTCATCTGTTGTACCACTCACTTGCGTAATCAGCAGGAGCAACTTCATGACCATAGATTCAAAAGAAGTGATTTCCACTCTGAATGACCTGATCGAAACCAGCAAGGATGGTGAAAAGGGCTTCCGTGTCTGTGCCGAGGACATTACCCGTCCGGAATTGAAAACGCTGTTCAGTCAGCGTGCCGGTGAATGCGCACAGGCCGCGCAGGAGCTGCAGGCTATCGTCATCCGCCTGGGGGGTAATCCGGAAGACAGCACCAGCATGTCTGGTGATCTGCATCGCCGCTGGGTTGACCTCAAATCGCTGATCACTGGCAAGGACGATGAAGCCATTCTGAACGAGTGTGAGCGTGGCGAAGACGTTGCCAAACGCAGCTATCACAAGGCGTTGGAGAAGGCCCTGCCAGAGGATATTCGTCAGGTCGTGCAGCGGCAGTACGATGGTGTATTACGCAACCATGATCAGGTGAAAATGTTGCGTGATGCCGAGCGCGCCCGCAGCTGATCCATGAAGCCGGCGCCAACTGAAGGCCGTACTGGAGGTTGCCCGCCGGCTTTGCATCATGTCACCGATGATTCGCCGGACTTCAATCGTCGCATTCTCGACTGCAAGCCCATTCATCCCGATCTTCAAAGTAAGCGCATTCGTGACGCGCGGATGGTTGCGTACCTCAATGCCTTAGCCATTCACCAGCCTGCCTACTGATTCAACTCAGGAATGACGTTTTCGTCCAGCCGTTGTTCTTCCATACCCTGATATTCGCCGGGCGGAGAAATGGCTCGCCAGCTTTCCATATAAAACAGGCCGACGCTGACCATGGCCAGCATACCGGCGCCGATAATGCAGGCGCCGTAGAAGTAGGTCTTGTCCTGATGCAGGCGCATGAAATAGGGCAGGCCGTAATACAGCTGCGCTATGGAGAACAAACCGACCAGCGGGAACACCGGCAATAACACCCAGCGTTCAGGATACAGCGCCGCCAGCCCGCCGAGCATGAAGGGCACAGAGAGAAAGGTGGCGAAGGCTATGCCATGCAGTGCGGGTGGGCGAAACGGGGTGCGGAACAATACCCAGCGCACGATATAGCCCATGATGATGGCATTGGTGACGAAGGCCAGCCATACGGCTGCTGCAAGCAGGGCGCCACTCTGGCTGCTGAGGAAATGACGCTCTTCCGAGCCGAATAATGCCCAGCCGGCCACACTGCCGCCATAATAGACCGAGAGCGCAGGGATCAGTGAGCCTATCAGCAATAAAGGAATAAACCGATAGGGCCGGCGTTCGATGTCAGCATGGATGCGTGTCCATGTGGACTTGGGAGCGTAGAATAGACCGGGTACGTGTCTGAACATGAGCCGTTCGCCTTATCAGGAAGCCTTGTAGTTCTTGACTGGGAGGGCTGGGGATAGTTCCGGTCGGCTTTGCGGCGTGCATCGGTAGAAAGCGCTGCTCATGGTATGATAACGGGTCTGTTTTCCCGGAGGGGTTGTTAGATGTCTCAGATTTCCGAACGGTTGCTGGTACAGGCCCATCTGGCGGCCAAGCAACCGGCTCCGTTGAGCGATGACGAGAAGGCCGATTATAAGGCCCGCATCGCCGCAGCGTTGAAAGCGCACGATGCTGTGCTGGTGGCGCATTATTACACTGACCCGCTGCTGCAGGAGCTGGCAGAGGAGACGGGCGGCTGCGTGTCCGATTCCCTTGAAATGGCCCGCTTCGGCAAGAACCATCCGGCCAGTACCCTGGTGGTGGCGGGCGTCCGTTTCATGGGTGAAACCGCCAAGATTCTCAGTCCCGAGAAGCGTGTATTGATGCCGACGCTGGAGGCAACCTGTTCATTGGACATTGGTTGTCCGGCTGATGAGTTTTCCGCCTTCTGCGATCAGCACCCGGATCGCACTGTGGTGGTGTATGCCAACACCTCTGCTGCGGTCAAGGCGCGCGCCGATTGGGTAGTCACCTCCAGCTGTGCTCTGCCCATTGTCGAGAGCCTGATGGATAAGGGTGAGAAGATCCTCTGGGCTCCCGATAAGCACCTGGGTAACTATATCCAGACGCAGACCGGGGCCGACATGCTGTTATGGGATGGTGCCTGCATTGTGCATGAGGAGTTCAAGGCGCAGGCCTTGATCGACCTCAAGGCGGTTTACCCGGAAGCAGCCGTTCTGGTGCACCCGGAGTCGCCTGCTTCAGTGGTCGAATTGGCCGATGTGGTGGGTTCTACCAGTCAGTTGATTCGCGCTACCCAGGAGCTGCCCAACCCGACCTTCATCGTGGCGACAGACAAGGGCATCTTCTACAAGATGCAGCAGGCTGCCCCGGGCCGTCGTCTGATTGATGCGCCTACCGCTGGCGATGGTGCCACCTGCCGCAGCTGTGCGAATTGCCCGTGGATGGCGATGAATACCCTGCCGCGTTTGCTGCAGAGTCTGGAGCAGGGCAGCAATGAGATTCTGGTGCCGGAAGACCTGATTCCTGCTGCGGTACGCCCGCTGCAGCGCATGCTGGATTTCACCGCAGCCATGCGCTGATGGTGGGCCGGGGTGGCGTTTTTCGTCACTCCGGTCTCATCAGAAGCTCTTGATGATTTCCCTGCGCCGAGTGACTTCGTCCTTGCGCGCCTTGATCCGCGAGCTGATCACGAAATTATCCCCGGCGCGCGTCAACGCCAGATCCAGCTGCTCATCAGCCTGATCCAGATCCCCTGCGAGCATGAAATACTCGGCGCGAGCTTGATGCACGCCGAGGATATTGCCTGCCAATCCACGCACTTCCGATGCCAGAAACCAGATATCCGGGTCTTCGCTGCGCAGGCGAGCCAACTGATCGGTTACCTTCTCGGCACCGCGATAATCCCGTTTGCGTAGCAGGATATTGGCTCGGGCTTCCAGCAGCGGATAGTTCTGGGGACTGACTTCAAGCAGGCTGTCGACACGGGCAAGCGCCTGGTCCAGGCGGTTCTGACTGCTGTCCAACTCAGCCTTGGCCAGGTGTATTGCGATGTTGCCCGGATGCTGCGCCAACAGTGTATCCAGATGCTCGGTTGCGGCGTCCTGCTGGCCGCTGCGGATCAGTGCCATGGCCAGTCCATAGCGGGCCGCTGCATGCTCGCCGTTGTGCTCATCCAGCAAGGCCCGGAAGCGCTGAACGGCGAGGCCGGGGCTGTCCTCATAGAACAGCTGCACACGGGCACGCATCATCTGATAGTACAGGCTATCCCGTTGACCATCGTTGTTCAGTTGTCCGGCGCGGTTGCGGGAGTCGGCAATCCGCGACTGGTTGACCGGGTGGGTCAGCAGAAATTCGGGTGGTGTGCGGCTGAAGCGGCTCAGGCGGGCCAGACGCTCAAACATGTCCGGCATGGCGTTGGGGTCATATCCCGCTCCCTTGAGATTGAGCAGGCCAATACGATCCGCTTCCTGCTCGTTCTGCCGTGAAAATCGGCGTTGCTCCTGAATCGCTGCCGCCTGGGTTGAGGCCAGTGCCGCAAAGCCGGCGTCGCCGCCGCCACTGGCAGCGAGGATGATGCTGGCCAGCATGGCGGTCATCAGCGGAATGCGGTTCTGCTGTTGATGCTGCAGACCGCGGGCGAAGTGACGCTGGGACAAGTGAGCCAGTTCGTGGGCCATGACCGAAGCAAATTCAGCCTCGTTGTGGGCATGCAGAAACAGCCCGCCGTTGACCCCTATGATGCCGCCTGGTGCGGCAAAGGCATTGAGCTGCGGGCTATCGATAGTGACAAAGGTCAGGCGTCGATCATCCAGCTGGCTGGTTTCCGCCAGGTTGAATACGTGGGTTTCCACATAATCCTTGAGCAGCGGATCTTCCAGGGTGCGTACCGAGCCGCGCAACATGGAAAGCCACGTGCGTCCCAATTGGTACTCCTGCTCCCGGGACATGATTGAGGAGCTGGTATCGCCCAAAGAAGGCAAATTGAACTCATTGGCGGAGAGTGGCGCGGCAATGGTTGCCATCAGGGAGAACAGCAGGGCTTTAACAGGTACGCTGGCTGCGTTGATAAATCGCATGGACTCGCTCTGGGTGATGAAACGGTCGCCCGGCCTGCGGGCAGCTGTCAGGGTTATACTTGCAGCTTAGTCTGGAGTGTACGCATGTTTGATGAAAAAAGTGAATCGCAGCCCGATCAAGTGGTAGACGCGCGGGGATTGGCCTGTCCGTTGCCGCTGCTGCGCGCCAAGGTGGCGCTCAATGGCATGTCGACAGGGCAGGTGTTGTATCTGACCGCCACGGATGCCGGCTCGCAACGGGATATTGCCCGGTTTGCCGATCTGGCCGGTCATTGCCTGTTACTGGCTGAAGAGCGGGATGGGGAGTTTCATTACTGGTTACGCAAGGCCTGAAAGGCGTCCGCAAGGACGCCCCGGCCGGGCTGTCAGGCCAGTGCCTGCGCTGCTTCCAATACCTCGGTTACATGGCCCGGTACCTTGACCTTGCGCCACTCGCGGCGTAACACGCCCTCGCGGTCGATGATGAAGGTGCTGCGCTCGATGCCTTCATATTGTTTGCCGTACAACTGCTTCTGCCGAATAACGTCGAACAGGCGGCACAGGGTTTCATCAGCGTCGCTGATCAAGTCGAATGGAAAACTCTGTTTGGCACGGAAGTTCTCATGGGTGCGCAGGCTGTCCCGCGACACGCCAAATACCAGCGTGTCTGCAGCGATAAAGTGTTCATGCTTATCGCGGAAGTCCTGGCCTTCGGTGGTACAGCCGGGGGTATGATCCTTGGGGTAGAAATAAATCACGACTTTCTTGCCGGCCAATTCGGAAAGGGTAACAGTCAGGCCACTGGTGGCATGTGCGGTGAATTCGGGCAGTGGGGTGTCCACTTTGATACTCATGACAACAGCCTCTTGGGGTTCAATGAAGGGGACGCCAGGGTTCGATGACAGCATCGAGATTGAGCTCATCACAAAAATCGAGGAACTGCTCACGTAGCCAGCTGAGTTGCGTCTTGACCGGGATGGCGATGGTCAATGTCAGATTCAACATGGCGGTACCCGTATGTTGGGCCATGTAGGTGAAACTGAGCATTTCCTCGATATCGATCTCGAGATGCTGGAAGAACGCGCAGAGTTCGGCAATCAGCTCGGGCCTTTGTGCTGCAGTCACGAATACGTTATAGGGCAATGCCGAAGGGCGCTCTTCCAGCGCGCTGCTGCGGCGCACGGACAGCGACAGATGCTCGCGCTTGGCCAGGGGCGGCAATAATGTCTCCAGACGGGCCAGTGCATCCCAGTTACCGCTGACCTGCAGCAACAAGGCTGTGCAGGTGCCATGCCGGCTCATGCGACTGCTGACGATAAGACAGCGTTGCTCCATACACAGGCGGGTCAGTGTGCTCGCCAGAGCAGTGGTCTGCTGCCCCATGGCGCTGATCACCAGAAACTGCTCCCGGGGGCTGGACACTGTGGACATTGATACTCCTTGGATATGAATTGTCGGCCGGGACAGCAACATTGAGATGCCGATATGCTGCCTGATATGCTGCCTATTGTCCCCGTCTGTCGCTGGGGGTTCAACCATCAGTTTTCCTGCCGCTTGCCGGATGACGCCGCTACGTCCCTTGTGCTGAATCCATGGCGAAAGTACCATTGCGGATCATCTTGTATCTTGTGGAGCTCCTTGCATGATTTCAGGCAGCCTTGTGGCGCTGGTAACCCCTATGGACTCGCGTGGCAACCTGGATTGGCAGGCGCTCGACCGCTTGATCGAATTCCATTTGGCAGAGGGTACCGACGGTATTGTTGCAGTAGGTACGTCGGGTGAGTCCGCCACGCTGGATATGGACGAGCATAAGGAAGTCATCCGTCGAGTCGTTGATCGGGTCGCCGGGCGTATTCCAGTCATTGCTGGTACCGGCGCCAACTCTACCAGTGAAGCAGTGGAACTGACCGAAGACGCCCGCAGCGTCGGTGTTGACGCCTGCCTGCTGGTAACGCCGTACTACAACAAGCCGACCCAGGAAGGCCTCTATCAGCACCACAAGTTCATTGCCGAGGCAGTGGATATTCCCCAGATTCTGTATAACGTACCTGGCCGCACCGCCGTAGATATGCTGCCTGACACGGTGGCGCGTCTGGCGGATATCGACAATATTGTCGGCATCAAGGAAGCAACAGGCGATATGCAGCGGGCCCGTGAGCTGATTGAGCGCGTATCTGACCGCATGGCGGTATATTCTGGCGATGATCCCACCGCAGTGGAATTGATCCTGCTGGGCGGCAAGGGCAATATCTCGGTAACAGCCAACGTTGCGCCCAGAGCCATGCATGATATCTGCGCTGCTGCGCTGAAAGGCGACGCTGAGACTGCTCGCCGTCTGAATGACATGTTGATGCCGTTGCACACCCAGCTGTTTATCGAGTCCAACCCGATCCCAGCCAAGTGGGCGCTGTATGAAATGGGCTTGATCGGCGATGGCCTGCGGCTGCCGCTGACCAGCCTGAGCGAGCGTTGCCAGCCGGTGGTACGTGAGGCCCTGAAACAGTGTGGCCTGTTGTGATTCCGAGGAACCTGATAATCAAGGAAATGCGAATGAAGCCTGTGCTTAATGCACTGACTCTGGTGATGGTTGGCGTGGGACTGAGCGGCTGTGGTTATCTGTTTGGTGACGATGGTTACTTTCGTGATCGCGGATCGGACTACCAGAACGCAACGGTCGCACCACGGATGACCGTTCCCGCTGAATTGCAGAGCAAGCCCACTGGCGATCTGTTGCCGGTGCCTGGCAACATCAGCGCGGGTAACAATGGAAAATTCGAACTGCCTCGCCCGCAAGGGTTGAATGTCGACACCGGCATCACTGATTTTTCGCTGCAGCAGAACGGCGGTGAACGTTGGTTGCTGGCGCAGCACGGCCCCGCGAACATCTGGCCGCTGGCCCGTCAGTTTTTCACTGAATATCAGGTGCCGGTCGCACGTGAATCCGCCACCCTGGGTGAAATTGAAACCGATTGGCTGGTTTTCGAGCAGGGCTCGAATAACGCCTTGATCCGCCGCCTGCTGCCAGCCGCCGAGGTCAGTGGTCGTCGGTCATCGGATCAGGAACAGCGCCTCATGGATCGCCCTGCGGATGTTCTGCCCGGCACCAGTGAAAGAGGGTTGCAGGACACCGGAGTGCGTGCCAACGGGCAGGAGCAGCGTTTTCGCTTGCGTATAGAGCCTGGCGTGCAGGCCGGTACCAGTGAGATCAAGGTGTTGCACATGCAGCGCAGCGCACGAAGTGATTGGCCTGCATCCTCGGATAACGCCAACCTCGAGCGGGCGTTGCTGGCTGAGCTGGAAAGCTTCCTGAATGAGGGCGGCGGTCTGGATTCGGCGGCATTGTCCACCGTGGGTGAAGCACCCGCTGCCAGCCGCAGCTCGATGGGTCAGGACGGCGCCGGCAACCCGATGCTGAGCATCAACAGCGACTTCAATCGCGCCTGGGCTGCGGTAGGGCAGGCGTTGGCCAAGGCTGACATTCTGGTCGACGACCTGAACCGTACATCAGGTGTGTATTACGTCAATCCTCAGCAGAGCGCTGAACAGGACAAGCCCGGCTTCTTCGGCCGTTTGTTCCGTCGCGACAATGCTGAACAGTCCCAACTGGAGCGTACGCAGATACGCCTGACACCAGTGGGCAATCGGGTGCAAGTCACTGTGGAAGACGGCATCAACACCAGCAGCGATTCCAGCGAGGCAAGAGCGTTGCTCAGCCGGATTCATGAGAATCTGAACTGAGGCGAGACTTGCGCTTTTGCTCTCTGGGAAGTGGTAGCCGGGGTAATGCCACGCTGATCGAGTATGGCAGCACCAGGCTATTGGTGGATTGCGGCTTCAGCCTGCGTGCGACGGAACAGCGTCTGGCGCAGGCTGGACTCAGTGCCCACCAGATTACCGCGATTCTGGTTACCCATGAACACTCGGATCATATCAGCGGGGTCGAACGGCTGGCGCAGCGGTATCGCCTGCCGGTATACATGACCGCAGGTACTCGGCAGGGCATGGGGGCCAGTGATCTGCCGGTCAATCTGATCAACTTTGGCGAGCAGCTTGATATTGGCGATATTCGCGTGACGCCGGTGCCGGTGCCCCACGATGCGCGGGAGCCCAGTCAGTTCATTTTCGACAGCGGCTATCACCGGTTGGGTGTGCTCACTGATACGGGCAATATCACCCCGTTGATTCGGGAAATGTACAGCGGACTGGATGCGCTTTTTCTCGAAGCCAATTATGATCCGCTCATGCTCGCCAGCGGGCCCTATCCACCCCGGTTGCAGGCACGTGTCGGTGGTGCTCTGGGCCATCTGAGTAATCAACAGGCAGCAGGGTTACTGGAATCGATCGATATCAGCAGTCTGAAACAAGTGGTCATCGCGCATATCAGCGAAAAGAACAACAAGCCGGAATTGGCCCATGACGCCCTATCCAGTGTGCTGGGAGGATGGTCGGGCCAGTTGCAGCTGGCAGTACAGAATCAGGGCTTGCCCTGGCAAAACATAACAGAAACGTCTCAACCTCATATCGCCTGCATCGGGAGCCGATAATGGAAAAACGCACTGAACTCTATCGCGGCAAGGCCAAATCGGTCTATACCACCGATGATCCGGATCGTCTGATCCTGTTGTTCCGCAACGACACCTCTGCCTTCGACGGCAAGAAGATCGAACAGCTGGAACGCAAGGGCATGGTCAACAACCGCTTCAACGCCTTCATCATGCAGAAACTACAGGACGCGGGCATTCCCACTCAGTTCGACAGGCTGCTGTCCGATACCGAGTGTCTGGTCAAGAAGCTGGACATGGTTCCGGTCGAGTGCGTGGTGCGCAACTTTGCCGCCGGCAGCCTGGTCAAGCGTCTGGGTATTGAAGAAGGCCAGCAACTGGTGCCGCCGACCTTTGAACTGTTCCTCAAGGACGACGCCAAGGGCGACCCCTTTATCAACGAATCTCATGTCGTCACGTTTGGTTGGGCGACCGCCGAGCAACTGCAACGCATGCAGCAACTGACTTTGCAAGTGAACGACATCCTCAAGCAGCTGTTTGACGATGCCGGCCTGCTGCTGGTGGACTTCAAACTGGAGTTTGGTCTGTTCAAGGGCGAGGTGGTGCTGGGTGATGAATTCAGTCCCGACGGTTGCCGCCTGTGGGACAAGGAAACCCGCAAGAAAATGGACAAGGATCGCTTCCGCCAAGGGCTGGGTGGCGTGATCGAAGCCTACGAAGAAGTCGCTCAGCGCCTCGGTGTGCCACTGGCCTGAGTTCCACGCCTGAGCCTCTCTCCGCTGGAGAGGGGCTGGGCAGCGGAATAACCGTTTGACCTGCATCAAGGTGATTCCCCACAACCTGCTCTAGCCTGACCACACTGATAACCTCAGGAGGTCGACCATGCATACCCTCATCACCGCAATAAAATGGCTGCTCTGCTCCGGTCATGAGTACCGCTACCAACCGGTATCAGCGGCCTCGACGCATGAATGTCCCGCCCGCTCGCAGTGTCTTGGCTGCGATGGTCATATCAACTGCCACCTGGCTCGCCTGCTGGTGACCAAGGGGTAACACGCCCCTGATCGCCGCTATCCAGAGAAAGGAATTGATCATGATCAATTCCTTTAGATGCGCTGTGTGATTAAATAATGACCAATATCCTCGCAACGAAGGATGCTGATCATGGCCAAGAAGTTCCCCCTCAATCCCTCGCACCCGGAACGTATCTGCTGGGCTGCGACCGTTATTGTCCCTCCGATTCGTTAGCCTGCGGCAACGGCGCTGACCGAACGATGCATCCATCCGAGTCATTGGGCGATGATTGGTACGAATGGGGCGACTGGGGTGATTCCATCAATTCACAAATCATCGCCCGCAGCTCAGACGCTCCTGCCAACAACCAGTAAAACACCGCAAAATTAAGGGCATAGCAGCCCTTCTGGTCTTTCGCCACAGGCTCCATAACTGCTATAATGCGCGCCGACTTGGAGAGTTGCCGGAGTGGTCGAACGGGACGGATTCGAAATCCGTTGTACCCGCAAGGGTACCCAGGGTTCGAATCCCTGGCTCTCCGCCAAATAAACAAAATACCCAGCCTCGGCTGGGTATTTTGTTTATCAGCTGAGTCCTCGGAAAGAACCCCGTTTGACCGGAGCCTGCGCAGCAGGCGTAGGAACGTCCGGAGCGTAGCGACGGCGGCCCCGAAGGGGTGAGGCGCAGAGCGCCGAATCATCCCTGACTCTCTAATATTAAGGCCCTGTCTTTTCAGGGCTTTTTGTACCTGCTGTTTTCGGTAGACACTTTGGTAGACAGCCAACTTGCTGCTACCCCAGAAAGACGCCACTCCTGATGTCAGCGCCATGCCAACGAACAATATTCTCATGCCATCCCTCCCTGATTCCCGTGGAGTGCAGCATCAAGGCTCTGGAACGGCCAACGCTTAGGCCGTGCCGCAGAGCGCCGACCTGAAGAAAGGTTGGTAATTCTGCAGTGTGTCCTCAGGCGAGGACAGGTGGACGCTCCAATTCCTGACGAAAATGCTAAGCTTGAGCTGGTTTCGATTGAAACGTTCGATTCGCCCTGTTTGGACGAACGACGGCGTTAGATTAACGGAGAGGCGAGCAATGTCCATGCACTCGATGACAGCAAATGAAGCAAAAGCGCGGTTTGGCGAGGTGTTGTTGAGATCCCAGCGTGAGCCGGTTCATATCAGCAAGCATGGCAAGCCGGTAGCGGTGCTGGTTGCGGCTGAAGATTTTGTCAGTAGCGAAGAACTCAAGCTGGAACTGCTTCGATTGAGGGCTGAGCGTGCCAGGGAGCAGATTGCCGCTGGTGAGACGGTCGACGGCGGGGCGTTCTTTGATCAATTGCTTCACGGAAATGATGACTGATGTCATCAGGCTTTCGTTTAACCCGTGATGCGCAGAATGATCTGACTGCGATCCGCCGTTACACAGTGGATACCTGGGGGCTGAAGCAGTCCAGAAGCTATCTGCAGGGCATGAGGGAGACGATTGAGCTTCTGGCAGAGTTTCCTGGGCAGGGGATTGCCAGGCTGGATGCAGGGGAAGGGGTATGCAGCGTTCCGTACGGTAGCCACATGCTTTACTACCGGTTAGAAAAAGAGCAATTGGTGGTGTTTGCTGTGCTGCATCAGCGAATGGTGCCAGCGGAGCATCTGCAAGGGCGTTAGGCGTTCGGGTTGCTCACCGGATACATATGTCTCGGATACGATCCAGGCCAGGCTCCAGACTTCAAGCCATGCGCCATTCCTGTGCGCTCTGCCAATCAAGACTGAACCCAAGCGGCACGCACATGCTCGAATAGTGAATAATGACCCCCTTGGGCTATCCACGCCGATACTGACCGCCACGGCCATGGAAAACTGGACGAGTATGATGCTGAGATTGAAGTCGCCTGCGTTTGTTGTTTTGTTATGGGCATTGTTATCTCTGCCGATGGCTTTGGCCCGGTCGGTTGATCCGGCCGAGGTCAGTCCCGAGCAGGCGCGTCAGACGCTGGATACCCTGCAGGACGAGGCGCGGCGGGATGAGGTGGTGCGGACGCTGGAGGTGATTGCTGGCGAGGCGCCAGCTGATGGGTTGGCAGAGCAAGTGGTGGAAGAAGAGTCACCGCTTGGCGCCATCGTGCCGCTGGAAGAGGGCGGTCTCATTGCCCGCAGTCTGGATCTGGTAGGCGATTGGGCTGATGGGCTGCGCGCTCAGCTTATGCGGATTGGTCAGGCACTGGATGACCTGCCTGACTGGTTTCAGAATACCTTCATGGCGGAGGGTGCCAGGCTGCTGTGGCTGCAGACACTGGCTGATGTGACTATCGTATTTGGTGCCGGACTCTGTCTGGAATGGTTACTGCGCCGCTTGCTCCGTCGGTCGGTACGCAGCCTCATGTTGAATGCCAGAAAAGCGGATTTGCCACGCCCCGTCTCGGTAACCACCGCTGCCTCGATTGATGAGCAGGTTGTCCAGGAGGTGTTGGCCGCGCGGCGTCCGCTGGATGACCATACTGCGTTGGTTCAGACTTCGCGCGATGGTGTGGAGTTTGTGGAAGCGGTGCCGGTCGGCCCGCAGAATGCTGTTGTGGATTCGATTCAGGAGGCCGATCCCGATCCCGCGCCGGTGGCCCCGGCCCCGGTCGAATCCGAGTTGAAGGCGCTGCGCCGTTTACCCTTTGCCTTGACCAGTTTCGTACTGGATTTGTTACCGCTGGGCTTGTTCTTTGGTATTGCCGCGCTGGTGCTGCATTGGCTGCCGGAGCTGGATGATCGTACCCACCTGGTAACCCGGGAGATCATCTACGCCTATGTGGTCACCCGTGTGGTCATGGCGGTGGTGCGGTTGTTACTGTCGCCGGGCGATGCGAGTGTGCGGATTATTCAGTTGAACGACTATGCCGCGGCGCAGATTCACCGATGGACGCGCCATCTGGTAATTCTTGCCACCTTTGGTGTGGCGATCGGTAATGCGTTGGGCATTCTCGGCTCCGGCCCGGAGGCGCAATTGGTGGTCATCAAGGCGACCTCGCTGCTGGTGCATCTGAGTTTGATCTTTCTGGTGTTCCGTTTTCGTGAGCCAGTGGCCCAGTGGATTGCCGGTCCGCCCGATCGGGACGGCGCAATCCGGGCGCTGCGACAGTGGTTGGCCGGGGTCTGGCCGCTGCTGATGTCGGTGTTGATCATGGGTACCTGGGTGGTCTGGGCGTTGCGTATCGAGGATGGCTTCATCCGCCTGCTCGAATTCATGGGCGTGTCGGCGGCGATCATTGTGCTCGGTCGCCTGATCGGGGTGTTGGCGCTGGGTGCATTGGGTCGGCTTTCTGGAATCAGCGAGGATGACGCTGGCGCGAGCAGCCCGGCTGGCACCGGGCTGCGGCGTCAGCTGGTCGCGCAGTATTACCCGCTGTTGCGTTGGCTGGTTACCTGGGTGATTACGGTAGCCACCTTGATTGCCTTGCTGGAAGCCTGGGGAGTGGACGCGTTGCACTGGTTTGCGCCCGGCACCATAGGCAGCAGCCTGACTTCCGCGTTCTTTACCATATTGGTTGCCGTGGCCATCGCGCTGGTGATCTGGCAGGGCGCCAATGCTTTCATGGCCAGGCGTATCGCTCGCTGGCGTGAGCAGGGCGATCTGTTGCGCGCCGCCCGCCTCAATACGCTCTTGCCCATGCTGCGCGCCGGTCTGTTTCTGGTGATTGCGCTGATTGTGGGATTGACCACGCTCAACCAGATCGGCATCAATACGACGCCGCTGATTGCCGGGGCCAGCATCATCGGCGTTGCGGTGGGATTCGGCTCGCAGAAACTGGTTCAGGACTTCATTACCGGCATCTTTCTGCTGATGGAGAACACCATGCAGGTCGGTGACTCGGTGACCGTGGCGGGAGTGTCCGGCACGGTGGAGAATCTGTCGATCCGTACTGTGCGCCTGCGTTCAGCGGATGGGGTGCTGCACATCATTCCGTTCAGTTCAGTGAGCACGGTGAGCAATGCCCATCGCGGCATCGGCAATGCAGCAGTGCGTATCGGCGTCAGCTATGACACGGATGTCGATCAGGCGATCAGCGAGCTCAAGGCGATTGGCGCGGAGCTGCGCAATGACCCGGCCTACGCGCCGCAGATTCTGGCGGATATGGAAATCTGGGGAGTGGATGCAGTGGATGGCTCCATGGTCACCCTCGCCGGGCAGATGCGTTGTCTCGATAAGGGGCGCTGGGGTGTGCAGCGGGAAATCAATCGACGCATCCTGAAACGCTTCCGTCAGCTGGGTATTACCATCGCTGACCCACGTGAGCGACCATTGATGACCGCGCCGCAAGCTGTCGATCCAGACCCAGCCGACAGCTGATCGGCACGTCCTGTGGCAGGTGCACCAAAGCGGGCGCCGGCGGTGTTTGGCTGCACCGGCATGGTTCAGTCTGAGCGGGCTCCAGCGCCCGCTTCGCGCGACTATCTTTCTCTGGCGCAATGCTCGCTCGGTGTCTGGCACGGGCGTTGCGAAGTACTGCCGCTTATATTCTGATTGTCTGGCACATCCCTTGCTTTGCTTGTGTATACGCAAGCTGCAAAAGAGGGGACACGCATGACTGGGGATGGCAATTCGGCCCGTAAAACACTGGTGATCATTGGCAACGGCATGGTCGGTCACCATTGTGTCGAACAGTTGGTGGAGCTCGGTGCGCTGAAGGATTTCGACATTCAGGTGTTTGGCGCTGAGCCGCAGCGGGCCTACGATCGGGTACATCTATCTGAATACTTCGGCGGACGCGATGCTCGATCCCTGGCCATGGGCCAACCCGAGTTGTATCAGCAGCCGGGCATTCAACTGCATCTGGGCACGCCGGTGCTGGAGATCGATCGTCAGCGCAAGCACGTGATCAGTGCGCAGGGCCGTACCGCTTATGATCAACTGATTCTGGCAACCGGTTCTTTCCCTTTTGTGCCACCCATTCCTGGTGTCAGCGGCACTTCGCAGCTGGTCTATCGCACCCTGGATGATCTGGATGCGATACGTGATGCGGCCCTCACTGCCAAGCGCGGAGTGGTGGTCGGTGGTGGCTTGCTGGGACTGGAGGCGGCCAACGCCTTGAGAAGTCTCGGTCTGGAGGCGCACGTGGTGGAGTTCGCGCCGCGGCTGATGCCGGTGCAGCTGGATACCGAAGGCGCGGCAGCCCTGCGTGCGCGGATCGAGGCGCTGGATGTTCGGGTTCACCTGGGGCGCGCCACTCAGGAAATTACCTTCGGCGAGCAACACGCCTGGCGGATGAATTTTGCCGATGGCGAACATCTGGAAACCGACCTGGTGGTGTTCTCTGCGGGTATCCGTCCGCAGGATGCGCTGGCTCGCAACGCCGGCTTGGCCATAGCCGAGCGGGGCGGGGTGGTAGTGGATAATGCCTGCCGCAGCAGTGATCCGGATATTTTCGCCATCGGTGAATGCGCCAGCTGGAACGGTCAGGTATTCGGTCTGGTCGCGCCCGGTTATCAGATGGCGCGGCTGGTTGCGGCGCAGGTGCTGGGCCACGACAGCACGCCGTTTACCGGCGCGGACATGTCTACCAAATTGAAACTGCTGGGCGTGGATGTTGGGTCCATTGGTGATGCCCAGGGCGCGACGCCAGGTTCACGCAGTTACCGTTTCATTGATGAGGCGACTGATTCCTATCGGCGGCTGGTGGTATCCGCCGATGGCAAGCACGTGCTGGGTGCGGTGTTGGTGGGGGATAACAGTTACTACGATACCCTGCTGCAATACGCCCAGAATGGCATCCAGTTGTCGGGCGATCCGGCCAGTCTGATCCTGCCGCAATCCGCGGGTCGTCCGGCACTCGGCGTGGATGCCTTGCCCGACTCAGCCATCATCTGCTCCTGTCACAACGTCAGCAAGGGTGCGGTCTGTTGCCAGGTTGATGCCGGTATAACGGATCTTGGCGAGCTGAAAAGCACCACCCGCGCCGGGACGGGCTGCGGTGGTTGCAGTGCATTGCTCAAGCAGGTATTCGAACATGAACTGGATGCCCGCGGCGTTGCGGTAGATCGCAGCCTGTGTGAGCACTTCGCGCATACCCGCCAGGAGCTTTACAGCATCGTGCGGGTGGAAGGGATTACCCGGTTCGATCAGCTATTGGATCGCCACGGCAAGGGCACCATCGGCTGCGATATCTGCAAACCGGCGGTCGGCTCCATTCTTGCGTCCTGCTGGAACGAGCCGGTCATGGATTCTTCACTGGTGCCCCTGCAGGACACCAACGATACCTTCATGGCCAACATGCAGAAGAACGGCACCTACTCGGTAGTGCCGCGCATTGCCGGAGGGGAAATCACGCCGGACAAGTTGATTGTGCTGGGGGAGGTCGCTCGCAAGTACGACCTCTACACCAAGATAACCGGCGGTCAGCGTATCGACCTGTTCGGTGCGCAATTACATGATCTGCCGGACATCTGGGGCGAGTTGATCAATGCCGGTTTTGAAACCGGTCATGCCTATGGCAAGTCACTGCGTACGGTGAAGTCCTGTGTTGGCAGCACCTGGTGCCGCTATGGCGTGCAGGACAGCGTCAGCATGGCGCTGCAGCTGGAGCATCGCTACAAGGGCCTGCGCGCGCCGCACAAGATCAAGTTCGGCGTATCCGGCTGCACCCGCGAGTGCGCCGAGGCGCAGAGCAAGGACGTCGGTGTGATTGCTACGGACAAGGGCTGGAACCTCTACGTCGCCGGCAATGGCGGCATGCGTCCACGCCACGCCGAGCTGTTCGCCACGGATCTGGATGACCAGACCCTGGTGCGCTATATCGACCGCTTCCTCATGTTCTATATCCGCACAGCCGATCGGCTGCAGCGCACCTCAACCTGGCGTGAGAGCCTGGAAGGCGGTCTGGATTACCTCAAGGAGGTGATCATCGACGATAGCCTGGGGCTGGCGGCCGAGCTGGAAAGCCAGATGCAGCTGGTGGTTGAGCGCTATGAGTGCGAGTGGGCCAATGCCATCCGGGATCCGGAAAAACTCAAACGCTTCCGCACCTTCGTCAACGATGAACGAACAGATCCGGATATCCATTTCGTCAAGGAGCGTGGGCAACCGCGCCCGGCGCGCAGTAACGAACTGAAACTCATCCCTGTCAATGAGGAGGCACTCTGATGCCCACTGCTTATGCATTGCCCCAATCAGAACAAACCTTACAAACACAGCGTCCTGCGGCCAGTTGGCAGCAGGTGTGCTCGCGCAAGGATCTGGTGCCCCACTCCGGTGTGGTGGCCTGGTTCGCTGGCGCTCAGGTGGCGCTGTTCTATCTGCCTGACGGGCAGGGCGGCGGCCAGGTTTACGCCATTCATAACCGCGATCCGCAATCGGCGGCCAATGTCATCGGTCGCGGCATACTCGGCAGCCTGCAAGGCGCACTGGTAGTGGCTTCGCCGCTTTACAAGCAGCATTTCCGGCTGCAGGACGGACAATGTGTCGAGCAGCCGGAACTGGCACTCAAGGTCTGGCCGGCCCGTTTGAACGGTGAAGCGGTTGAGCTATACGCCGCCGGCGATGGCATGGCGATTAACTGATACTTCGAAGAGGAGATGCCTCATGTCCTACCTTGTGCCTGCCGAGTTCGTTTCCAAAATGGTGGATGCTGGCGAGTCCAAACTGTTCATGTCCATCCGCGATACCCTGATCCGCGCCTTCATGGCGGGCGCTATCCTGGCGCTGGCGGCGGTATTTGCCATCACCATCACCATCCAGACCGGATCGCCGTTGCTGGGAGCGGCGTTCTTCCCCGTCGGTTTTATCATGCTCTATCTGATGGGGTTTGATCTGCTGACGGGTGTGTTCATGCTGACGCCGCTGGCGCTGCTTGATCGCCGCACGGGCGTAACCGCAGGGGGCATTCTGCGCCATTGGGGCTGGGTGTTTCTGGGTAACTTTGCCGGCGCCCTGACCGTGGCGTTCATGATGGCGTTTGTCTTTACCTACGGCTTCTCGGTCGACGCCGGTGAGGTAGGCGAACGCATCTCGCATATCGGTGAGAGCCGTACCCTGGGTTATGCCGAGTACGGCGCAGCGGGTTGGGCGACCATTTTCCTGCGCGGCATGCTGTGTAACTGGATGGTCTCCCTGGGCGTAGTGGGAGCCATGATCTCCACTACCGTCAGCGGCAAGGCCATCGCCATGTGGATGCCGATCATGCTGTTCTTTTACATGGGCTTCGAATATTCAGTAGTGAATATGTTCCTGTTCCCCTTTGGCATGATCATGGGTGGCGAGTTTTCGGTAACGGATTACATGATCTGGAATGAAATCCCCACCGCATTGGGTAACCTGGTCGGTGGCCTGGCTTTCACCGGTCTGACTCTCTATACCACCCACATCAAGACAGGGCCAAAGCGCCTGCTGGCCGATAACACCCTACTGAATGAAGGTCAGCCGCTGAGGCTTTAGTAGCGTCTGGGCAGACCGGCGGTTCATCAAGGAGGGCGGGCTGGGCTGGTTCGCTCAGCCGGGCGGATCACCGGATCGATATGCAGGCGCGTATCGGTCCGGTGTGGTGCCATATTTCAGACTCCAAACCTTAACCTGTTTGTCGTTCGGCTTTCATCTTCGAGCTCCATCCTCCAGCAATCATAATCACGAGCCTGTAGAGGGAAGCACTGATGTCGGACGAAATACGTAAGAACATCACCATCGTAGACAATGGCAACGGAGATGAGCCGCAAACCAGTCACACGGATAATCGGCCGTTTGCCAGTGTGCTGGAGGCACGCTTGGCGCGACGCAGCGTGCTGAAGGGCACTGCTGGTGCCGCTGCGCTGGGTTTCATGAGTCTGGGATTGGCTGGCTGCCTGAGCAACTCGAGCAGCAGGGATGATGATGACGATACCACCCCTGGCGATGGCGACAATGGTGACGCTGGCCCGCTGATCGGCTTTACCGCTGTGCCCACCAGCGAGTCGGATGAAATCGTCGTGCCGGAAGGCTACAGCTACCAGATCATTTTGCCCTGGGGTGAGCCTATCCTGGGCAGCATGCCGGCGTTTGCGCTGGAAAATACCGGTGCGGAGCAGGCCGAACAGATGGGTTCGCACCACGATGGCATGCACTTCTTCCCGATCGAAGGCGAAGAGCCTTTTGAAGGTAGCTCGGAGGAAGGCTTGCTGGTGATGAACCACGAATATGTCGAGCCGCGCTTCATGCACGTCGATCATATTGGTCAATCGCTGGGCAGTGGTTCAGTGATCCTCAAGGACGGTATCCGCGATCGTGATCAAGCGCTCAAGGAACTGAACGCCCACGGCGTATCTGTTGTGCATGTGAAAAAGCGTAGCGATAACCGCTGGGAGCATGTGCAAAGCAACTTCAACCGTCGCGTCACGAGTCTGACCCATATGGAACTGGCCGGTCCGGTACGTGGCAGCAACCTGGCGAAAACCAAATACAGCCCGCAGGGCCACGCTACCCGGGGCACGCTGAACAACTGCGCCATGGGTGTTACTCCCTGGAATACCTATATGGCTGCCGAGGAAAACTGGGCCGGCTACTTCGGTAATGCTGATGCAACCATCCCCCGCGAACATGCGCGTTACGGTATTCGTGCTGCGGATAGCCGCTATCGCTGGGCACTGGCTGCTGGCGGTGAAGATCAGTTCGTCCGCTTTGATGCCACCAGCAAGGGTGCCTCGGCTGTAGAGGACTATCGCAATGAGCCGAACTGCTTCGGCTGGATGGTTGAGATCGACCCCTTCAAACCAGACAGTACGCCGATCAAGCGCACCACTCTGGGTCGCTTCGGTCACGAAGGTGTGGTGTTCGGGCCGGCTATTGATGGTCAGCCAGTGGTCTGCTACTCCGGTGATGACTCCACCAACGAATTCATCTACAAGTTTGTCAGTGCACAGCCGTTCCAGAAAGGGACTACCGATGGCTCCATTTTGGATACCGGTGTGCTCTATGTAGCGAAGTTCAATGACGATGGTACCGGTGAGTGGTTACCTCTGGTGCATGGTGAAAACGGTCTGGATGCCTCCAACGGTTTTGCCGACCAGGCTGATGTATTGGTCAATACCCGTCTGGCCGCCGGTTTCATGGGCGCCACGCCGATGGATCGTCCGGAGTGGGGCGCGGTTGACCCGAATAATGGCGATGTCTACTTCACACTGACCAACAACAGCGGCCGCAGCGTTGGCGATGGTGCCAACCCGCGCACCCAGAACCTCCACGGCCACATCATCCGCTGGGCGGAAAGCAACGGTGACCACGCCTCCACTACCTTCGATTGGGATATCTTCCTGTTTGGCGGTGACGCGGGTCAGAGCGGCGCGGCCAATCTCGCGGGCAAGGATATCAATGGTAATGCCTTGACTGCTGACAACCTGCTCAGTTCCCCCGATGGCCTGTGGATCGACAAGGACAGCCGCGTATGGATCCAGACCGATATCGGCGAAGGCAGCCAGAACTCGGGCGTGTTTGAAGTGTTCGGCAACAACGCCATGCTCTGTGCTGATCCGGAAACAGGTGAAATGCGCCGTTTCCTGACCGGCCCCATTGGTCAGGAAATTACCGGTGTGATTACCACGCCGGATCAGAAAACCATGTTCATCAACGTACAGCACCCAGGTGCTACAACCACCAAGGAAGAGTGGGAAATGGGCCAGCGCCATGTACGCAGTAGCTGGCCTGATAGAAACCCGGTACGAGTGCCGCCCCGTTCGTCTACTGTCGTCATATGGAAGGACGATGGTGGTGTGATCGGTAGCTGAGTGTTCTGACTGCACTATCGGGGGTGGTTGTCGCGATCCGCGGCGACCGCCCCTTTTTCTTTGCTCCGTATTCCCCTTCCGTCATGCTAATGGCCATGCCGAGATACCTCCCGCCCACGCCTCCCTGAGATGCTTTGGCGTTGTGCTTCACCCGAACAGGTTATTGAGAGTGGTCTTGCCCGACCGGTAGCGTGCTATGCCTCTGGTATTTGAGCTTGAGGGGTTGCTGGCGTATGGCAAATTCGTGACAATCGATCAGCAGGAAATATGTTTCAGGGATATAACAATAAAACTGCAAAGAAAGACCGGTAGCCTTTGGCCGCTGGTCGTGCAGCCTGGGGGCTGCGAACTTTGCCTGGAGAATGCATGCCCGTGATAGCCCGTTTGACATTGGAGTCCGTGGTCAGATTCACCACCCTGGGGTTGGTTGCTATCACTGCGGTTTTGTTGGGTCGTCTTACCTGGGCTGTATTGGAGCCTTCCAGCCTGCTGCCGGCCGCTGCCGGTGCCCCTTCCGAGACTATTCAAGCCGATATATCCAACACCCCGCGCGGCGGCTTCAAGGAGCTGGCGAGCCTGTCTGTGTTCGGTCGCGCAGTAAAGAATGAAAACCGCGTGGTTAACGCTCCGGATACTTCCCTGAGCTGGACGCTGAAGGGCGTGTTCACCAACCCCGACGCCAGCCGCAGCGCGGCCATCCTGTCGCCACAGGGACAATCAGAAAAACTGTATCGCGTCGGAGCGTCACTGCCCGGTAACGTCAAGCTGCAGGAGGTCTTCGCCGACAGGGTGATTCTGGATCGCGGCGGCCGTCTGGAAACCCTGCGCCTCAAGCGCCATGACACCCCAGCAGCCCGAAGCAACAGCAGCCGACGCAGCGCAGCGGCCGCTCTGCCGACGGCAACTCAGGATGAACCGCGAGTCGACCGCGATGCCTGGGTCAATGATCCCCAGCGTTTTCTGGATGTCATCAGTGCCAATCCGGTGATGGAAGACGGTGTGTTGTACGGGCTGGAAGTGTCCCCGGCGCGTAATGCCCGGGAGTTCGAAGCCGCAGGATTCGTGCCCGGTGACGTGATTACCGAAGTCAATGGCAGTCCGGTGTCGGAGATTACCGACTACCGCGACTTGCTCGCTGAACTGGCGGACGCCAGCTCGGTGTCTGTATCTCTGGAGCGTAACGGAGAACCGATGAACATAACGATCAATATGGATTGAGACCAGAATGCCTATGTTGTTGCCGAAGTTTCGTTACGCCTTGCCGCTGGCTTTGACTCTCAGCGTGCTGAGCAGCACGGTGGCTGCGCAGACTACCTCAGGGCAGGCCGCGAATGATGAGCTGGTACTGAACCTGCGCGATGCGGATATCAATGGTCTGATCGAGATAGTCAGTCAGGAAACAGGAATCAATTTTATTGTTGATCCACGGGTTCGCGGCCAGGTAAACGTGGTCTCCGGTCAGCCGGTCAAGCGCGATGAGCTGTACGACCTGTTCCTTGGGGTACTCAAGTCCTACGGCTTTGCCGCTGTGACAGGCAATGAAGGTACGGTGCGGATTGTCCCTGAAGTGCAAGCCAAGGAAAATGAAGTCGGCACACTGGAGCAGGATAGCCGCAGTGATGAGTTCATCACTCATGTCATCAGCGTGCGTCATCTGGATGCCAGCCAGCTGGTGCGCATTCTGCGCCCATTGGTACCCAAGGGCGGTCACCTGGCCGCCGCAGCGGAATCCAATTCGCTGGTGATAGCCGATACCGCCGCCAACGTTCGCCGCATCGAGAACCTGATCAAGCGCATTGACCAGGAATCGATGGAAGATTTTGAAGTGGTGCCGCTGGAGTTTGCCTCCGCGCTGGAGTTGGTGCGTATTATCGAGGGCCTCAATCTGGCCCGGCCGGAGGAAGGCGGCAGCAGCACCAAGCGGGTTCGGGTAATTGCCGACGAGCGCACCAATACCCTGGTGCTGTTGGGTGATCCGCAGCGCCGGATGGCGTACCGGGCCATGATCCGCCAGCTCGATGTAGAAGGGGATGAGGGCAATACGCAGGTGCATTACCTGCGCTATGCCAAAGCCGAGGATGTTGCTGAAGTGCTGCGCGGTATCGCCGAAGGGCGTGATGTGGAAAACGGCGCTGCGACCAGTTCAACGTCCAGCAACAGCGGCAGCAGCAGTTCCTATGGCTTCGGCCGCGATTCGCGGGTTCGTATCCAGGCTCACGAAAGCACCAACTCGGTGGTCGTCCACGGCCCCGCCGAACTGAGCCGGGAAATGGCGCAGATTATCCGTCAGTTGGATATCCGTCGCGCCCAGGTGCTGGTCGAAGCGGTCATCGCCGAGGTGTCGTCTGATCGGGCCAGAGAGCTGGGGGTGCAGTGGGGCTTTGGTAGTGAGAGTAGCGGCGTAGGCATCATCAATTTTGCCCGCGGCGGTGGCGGCATCGTCAATCTCGCCGCTGGCATCAACAGCTTCCTTGAGGGCGATGTTACTGCGCCGCCTTCGCTGTCAGACGGCGCTACCCTGGGTGGCGTCGGTCGCATCGGCAGCACCCAGATCGGGCTGCTGATCAACGCGCTGCAGGGCGACAGTTCGAGCAACATCCTGTCCACCCCGAGCCTGCTGACGCTGGATAACGAAGAAGCCGAGATCGTTGTGGGGCAGAACGTCCCCTTTATTGTTGGCCGCTCGGTAGAAAACTCAGGACAGGCGTTTGACACCATCCAGCGTGAGGATGTGGGTATCAAACTGCGAATCCGTCCGCAGATCAACGAAGGCAATGCGGTGCGCCTGGAAATCGCCCAGGAGGTGTCCCAGATTGCACCGGGTGCCAGTGGTGCAGCCGATTTGATCACCAACAAGCGCAGCCTGAATACCCACGTCATGGTCGATGACAACCAGTTGATCGTGCTCGGCGGGTTGATTGATGACCAGATGGTTGAGACCGAGGACAAGGTGCCGCTGTTGGGCGACATACCCGGACTGGGCCGGCTGTTCCGCTACGACACGGCTAACGTCGAAAAGCGTAACCTGATGGTCTTCCTGCGGCCGGTCATTGTGCGCGATACCGCCGTGGCAGAAAGTCTGACCCACGCCAAATACAGCTACATGCGCGATCAGCAATTGAAGGAGCAGGGCCGCAGAGCCAGCCTGTTGCCGCGTCAGGATATGCCTGTGCTGCCTGATTGGAATTACCTGTTGACCCTGCCGCCGCCGTTCGAGAATGCCAGCCAGAATAATCTGGCCATCAGCAATCCGATCCCAGCACCTCCGAGGGCACGATGAACACCCTGAGCGACGCTGATATCAGCACGGCAATGCCAGACTCCGGCTTACAGGCCATGCCGGAAGCGGGATTGCAGGCAGAAACCGGCTACCGTTTTGCCCGGCGCTTCGGTGTGCTGCCGGATCAGTTGCGTGACAATCAGCTGGATGTCTTTGTGCGCGCTGACTGTGATCCCCAGGCGCTGCTCGAATTGCGGCGGCTGGCGGGCCACCCGCTGCGCCCGCAATTGCTCGACGACGATGCCTTTGCTGCGCGCCTGCGGGATCGTTACGAGCGCTCGGCCAACGATGCCATGCAGTTTGTCGAAGGTCTGGGCGAAGACGCCGATCTGATGTCCGTGGCGCAGTCATTGTCCGAGCCGGAAGACCTGCTGGAATCCCAGGACGAGGCACCGATCATTCGCCTGATCAACGCTTTGTTGTCCGAAGCGGTGAAGGAAAACGCATCGGATATTCATATCGAGCCCTTTGAGAACCGTCTGTCGATCCGCCTGCGGGTGGATGGTGTATTGCGCGAAGTACTGGAGCCGCCGCGGGCTCTGGCGCCGGTCATCGTGTCGCGGATCAAGGTCATGGCGAAGCTGGATATTGCCGAAAAACGTTTGCCTCAGGATGGACGTATTGGCCTGCGACTGGTCGGGCGCGCCGTGGATGTGCGGGTATCGACACTGCCATCGGGGCACGGCGAGCGCGTGGTGCTGCGTTTGCTGGACAAGCAGGCCGGTCGGCTGGAACTGCGCCAACTGGGCATGTGTGCCGAGCATTATGAGTCCATGGAGCGGGTCATCAGCCGACCCCACGGCATCGTGCTGGTAACCGGTCCGACCGGCTCGGGTAAAACCACCACCCTGTATTCGGCGTTGATGCGATTGAATGACCGCAGCCGCAATATCCTTACCGTAGAAGACCCGATCGAGTACTACCTGGACGGCATCGGTCAGACGCAGATCAACACCAAGGTTGATATGACGTTCGCCCGGGGGCTGCGCGCGATCCTGCGTCAGGATCCGGATGTGGTAATGGTCGGTGAGATTCGTGACCTGGAAACCGTGCAGATTGCCATTCAGGCCAGTCTGACCGGTCACCTGGTGTTCTCCACTCTGCACACCAACACCGCCATCGGGGCGATAACCCGCCTGCGGGATATGGGGGTCGAGCCCTTTCTGTTGTCCTCCACACTCAATGGTGTGCTGGCCCAGCGGCTGGTGCGGACGCTGTGTCCGGACTGCCGCAAGCCACATACCGCCACCGCGCGCGAGTGCCAGATTCTGGAAGTGGATACAGCCCAGGCGCCGACCTTATACAGCCCGGCTGGCTGCCCGGCGTGTAATGGCAGCGGCTATCGTGGGCGAACCGGTATCTATGAGCTGATTGAAATCGACGATACCTTGCGTGGCCTGATTCATGACGGAGCCAGCGAGCAGGTCATGGTGCGCCATGCGCGTCTGGCTCAACCGGGCATACGGCAGGATGGCCTGCGTCGGGTATTGGCCGGTGACACGACGCTGGAAGAAGTCCTGCGCGTGACCCGGGAGGACTGAGCATGCCGGCCTTCGAATACGTCGCCCTGGATCAGTCTGGCCGCACCCGCAAGGGCGTGGAAGAGGGCGATTCCTCCCGTCAGGTACGTTCCCGTTTGCGGGAAAGCGGCCTGATGCCGATGTCGGTCAACGAAGTAGCCGAAAAGCGCTCGGTCTTGCGCATGCCCATCCTGCAACGGCGGATCAAACCGCTGGAGCTGTCGCTGGCGACCCGGCAGATGGCGACCCTGGCCAGAGCAGGCATGCCCATTGAAGAAGTACTGGGTACGGTTGCCCGGCAAAGTGAGGCGCCCAAGGTCAAGGCGACACTGTCTGCCGTGCGCACCCGGGTCATGGAGGGCCTGCCGCTGGCCCATGCCCTGGGCGAGTTTCCTTCGGTATTTCCGGCTATCTATCGCACCACCATCGCCGCCGGGGAGCAGGCCGGGCGAATGGATCTGGTGCTGGAGCGGTTGGCGGATAACGTCGAAGCGCAGAACGCCATGCGCCAGAAGATCCAGTTGGCGATGTTCTATCCCGCGATTCTCACGCTGGTGGCGTTACTGGTGGTGATGGCGTTGCTGACTTATGTGGTTCCCGAAGTGGTGCAGGTCTTTACCGGCATGAACCAGCAACTGCCCTGGCTGACCCGCGCGTTGATCGCCACCAGTGATACCGTGCGGGACTGGGGTTGGTTGATGCTGCTGAGCGGGGTGGCCGCCATTGTGCTGACCCGTCAGGTGCTTAAACGTCCGGCAGCCCGTTACCGTTGGGATAACACATTGCTCAAGCTGCCCTTGATTGGGCGGTTGGTGCGCGGACTCAACACAGCGCGCTTTGCGCGTACCCTGAACATCCTCGCCGGCAGTGGCGTGCCGCTGCTGGAAGCGCTGAACATGAGCGCGTCGGTTATCAGCAATACGCCCATGCGCGATGCAGTAACAGATGCCGCCCGCCGGGTGCGTGAAGGGTCGGGTATCGGTCACGCGCTTGAGCGCAGCGGCTACTTCCCACCGATGACGCTCAGCCTGATCAAGAGTGGCGAGAGCAGTGGAACCCTGGACAAGATGCTGGAACGTGCCGCCGAAACCCAGGAACGGGAGCTGGAGGCACGGATAGCCATGGTCATGGGCGTGTTCGAGCCCTTGTTGATCCTGGCAATGGGGGGCGTGGTGCTGATCATTGTATTGGCCATCCTCTTGCCGATTTTTGAACTCAATCAACTGGTTAACTGATATGCAAAGCGTACAAAAGACATCCCTTGCCCAACGTGGTTTTACCCTCATCGAAGTCATGGTGGTGGTCGTCATTCTCGGCATCCTTGCGGCTGTCGTCGTGCCTCGGGTCATGGACAGGCCCGATCAAGCGCGTACCACCAAGGTGCAGAACGATATTCGTGCCATGGAAAGCGCACTGAATCTGTACCGTCTGGATAACTTCAATTACCCGACAACCGAGCAGGGGCTGCGTGCGCTGGTTGAGCGTCCGAGTGGTGATGCGGCGCGTAACTGGCGTAATGGTGGCTATATCGACCGTCTGCAGCGTGATCCGTGGGGTAACGACTATCAGTACCTGCGCCCGGGTCGGGATGATCGGGAATTCGATATCTACAGTCTCGGTGCAGACGGTCGTCCTGGCGGTAGTGGTGCCGATGCGGACATTGGCAACTGGAATATCGACGAGCCGGACACCAATCAGTCCCGCTAGACAGCGATGAAGGCAGCGGCACCGGAAACGGCAGCCGAGACGAGTGAACCAACTTGAGGTATGAATCTGGCATGAATGCTCGCCAGTTACAGCGCGGTTTCACTCTCATGGAGCTGCTGGTGGTTCTGGTGCTGATTGGCGTCGTCGCCGGATTGGCGTCGCTGTCCATCGGTGACGGTGCTGAACGCAAGTTGCGTAGCGAGGCGGAGCGTCTGGCCACAACCCTGAAACTGGCCAGAGATGAATTGCTGATCACCGGCGAATCGGATCGTGCGCTGGGGCTGCGCCGGGATGGATACAGCTTTCTGGAATTGGTTGTGCTGGACGACAACACGCGGGAATGGCGTCCGCTGCAGGACGTCCAGCTCGGGCCTCGGCAGTTTGAACAGGGGCTGGTTGAGCTGCAGCTGTATGTGGATGGTGAGCGTATGCCGTTGCCGCAAACACGTGGATGGGAACCGCATATCCGCCTGGGCAATACTGGAGAAATGACGCCAGCGGTCATTACCATGCAGGTGCCGGGCAAGGATCTGGTGCGTCATATCACCGTTGCGCTGGAAGGACATGTAGAGGTGCAGGATGCGATCCCGCAGCGCTGATCGTCAGAGCGGCTTCACCCTGCTGGAAGTGCTGGTGGCGCTGACGGTGTTGGCGGTCGCCCTTGCTGCGCTGGTCAAGACCGGTGCTGATCATGCGCGCAACACCTCCTATTTGCAGGAGCGCACCTTGGCCCATTGGGCGGGGCAGAACCTGTTGACCGAATTTCAAACCGGGATGCGCAGCGTGGCCGAAGGCGGGCGCACCGGCGACGTTACCATGGGGCCCTATCGTTTTGCCTACCGTGTGGAGATGAGCGACTACACAGCCAAAACGCCATTCCCGTTGCCGGCGGTCAAGCGCGTGGATATCCGATTGTGGTTGGCCGAGCAGGGCGAGCAGGCGCAGCGGGCCAACGTATCCGGATTCATGTTGCCATGATCCGTCACCAGCAGCGCGGCTTCACGCTATTGGAAATGCTGATCGCCATGGCGGTGTTCGCCGTCATGAGTGTGGTCGCCTATCAGGGATTACGCGCGGTGCTGACGGCTGACCATGTTACCCGCGAGCAGGCCCAGCGCCTGGCGGATCTGCAGGTAACCCTGAGCGTATTGGAACGGGATCTGGCGCAGGTGGTGGATATCACGGTGCGTGATGAATTTGGTGACCCACTGCCGCCCCTGCGCTTACGTGCCGGAGGAGAGCATCAATTGCTGGAGCTGGTGCGTGCCGGTGCCGGCGGGGAGCAACGGCTGCGCCGCACCGCCTGGCAGATTACCGAGCGGGGATTGGAGCGTCGCTTGTGGCCGGGGGTGGATATTGTCGATGTGGAGAGCATGCGCGTACGCAGTTTTGCCGACCTGGTCGATGAAGAGCAGCAATTGGGCATGGACAGCCTGTTCCAGTTTATCGTGCGTACGCCGGCCGGATTGGAGCGAGTGGACTCCTGGCCATTACCCGATACCGATCCGGAAGCCAGCGGCCTGCCGGTAGCGGTTGAAGTGGTGCTGGATATCCCGGGGCTGGGTGAAGTCCGTCGATTGATGGCGGTGGGCCTATGAAGACGAGGCAGCGGCAAGGTGGCGTGGCGCTTATTACCGCGCTGCTGGTCATGGCGCTGGCGGTCGTTGCCGCGGTAGGGATGGCCATGCGCGGTCAAGCGGATATCCGCCGCACCAGTGCCGTATTTGAGCGTGATTTCTCCCGCCAGGTGGCATTGGGTGCGGAGAATATGGTGCTGCAGTTGCTGGAGCAGACCAAGGGGCCGGAAGAGCTGTTATGGGACACCTGCCGCTCGCCAGTGCTGCCGTTTGAAGTGGATGGGGTAAAACTGGAGGCCACCCTGGATGACATGCGCTGTCGCTACAACCTGAACGCCCTGGCTGGTGCCGAAGAGGCCGAGCAGGCTGATTTTGCCAGACTGGTCGATCAGGTCGGGCAACAGAGCGGGGTACGTATGCCGCCGGGTGCGCAGCTGGCGCTGGCCGTTACCGACTGGATGAATGCGGAAACCGATGATCCGGTATACCGACTGGAAGTACCGGCCAGGGTATCGGGCAACAGAGACATGCTGTTGGCCTCGGAACTGAACAGCGTGGCCGGCATGACCGCCGAGGCATGGCAGGCCCTGGCGCCTTTTGTCACGGCGTATCCGGGCAAGGCCAGCCCGATCGATCTGGAACGGAGCCCGGAGCTGATGCAACAGGTATTTGCCGATCGACCCATGGGTGAGAATGCGGTCTGGTATATGCGCCTGCAGATTGCGGCGCAGTTTGCCAACCGGCGGTTCTATCAATGCACGCTACTGGACGCGCCCAACGGAACAGTGGTGCTCAGAGAACAGACGGCCTGCGAGCCATGAATAAACGGATCACAATATGTTGATAGTGCTATTACCCGAAATGCCTGCCATTGAGGGGCTGGAGCAACCACCACTGCATTGGTGGAGAACCAGCCGCGAAGGTGCGCTGCTGGAAAGTGGTCAGGATCAGCTGTCGGCGCTGCGGGTACGTTTTCCCATGGAGCGGTTACGCTTATTGGCCCCGGCCAACACCACTAACCTGTACCGGGTAGCCATCCCGGTACGCCGCGCTTCTGCTGTTCGGGCTGCCTTGCCCTTCGCTCTGGAAGACCAGTTGGGACAGGAGCTGGAGGAGTTGCATCTGGTGGCCGGCCCGCGTCGCGACGATGGTCGTTTCGTTGCGGCGGTGACTGAGCAACGGCGTATGGAGGATTGGGTACACATGGCCAGCTCGGCGGGTTGGCGCCCGGATGCGCTGATCCCCCAGGCCAGCCTGCATCAGGATCAAGCTCCGGAACAGGGGCTTCGTATCCAACCGTCGCCCTGGCCTGAACAGGCCGATATGGCGCTGGTAACCAGTGCCGATCAGGAACCTGTCCTGATCGAGCAGGGGATGCTCGGTTTCTGGCTGAAACAGCGCATCAGCCAGTTGGATGAGGAGCAGCGGGTAGTCGAATTGCTGGGCTATCAGGCCGTCGATCTCGGGCTGGAGGGTGTGGACTGCCGAACGGAGGCAGCCTCAACCGATACGCTGGAGGCCGCGTTGAAGGTCTGTCAGCAACCGGCCCGCTCACTGAATCTGTTGACGGGCGCCTACGCCAGCGGCATGGCTACGCCGCCCTGGCGCAAATTGCGCCCTGTATTGGTCGCTGCCGGGGTGTTATTGGCGGTACTGGCCACCCAACAGCTGTTGCAAGGGATGGCGCTGAACAACGAACGCGCCCGATTGGAAGCCGAGATCAATCAGTTATTTGACGACACACTGCCTGGAAGCCGTCGGGTTGAACCGCTGACCCAGTTCCGTCAGATGCTGCAAGGCAACGGTGGTCAGGCAGCGCAGAACGGTATGGGGCCTCTGCTGCATGACGTGCTGGCGTCGGTCGGGTCGGAAGCGGAGGCGAAGATACGTCAGTTCCGAGCTACCCCGAGCGAGGTGGAGCTGGAGCTGCAACTGCCATCTTTTGCGGAACTGGAAAAGCTGCGCGGCAAACTGGCAGCGGATACCCGTCTGAACGAAAGCCTGCAGGGAGCCGATTCCGACAGTGAAGGTGTGACGGCACGGCTGCGCGTACAAAGGAAGGAATCATGAACAGTTGGTGGGCGGGGCTGGCCCCGCGTGAACGCGTCATTCTCGGTGGCGGTGCGCTGGTATTGGTACTGGTGCTGCTGTATCTGATGATCTGGGAGCCGCTGGCCAAGCAACGGGAGCAGGTGCGCGCCGATATCGTTGGTCTATCCGCTGATCTGGCCTGGATGCAACAGGTTGCCGGACAGGTCAAACGCCGTGCCGCCCGGCAGGACACTCAAGGCGGCGGTAGTACAGCAGGTGGTTCGGTGCTCACCCTGGTCGAAGTATCCGCCCGGGCTGCAGGCCTTAACGAAGCACTTGAGCGCGTCCAACCAGAAGGCCAGGGCGCGCGGCTGTGGTTTGCCGAAACCGGATTCGATGGGCTCATGAGCTGGCTGAACGAGATCGAGCAGCGCCAGGGCTTGCAGGTAAGCCAACTGGCCGTGGATGCAGGTAACACACCGGGCATGGTCACCGCTCGAATCAAGGTGGAGCCGCGCTGATGTTGAAAAGCTGGAATCTGAAAAAGACCCTGGCTGTCGGCCTGTTTATATACCTGCTGACACTCATCTGGACACTGCCTGCCGCTGTGGTCTGGAAGCGACTGGAACATCAGTTACCCGCACCGGTTACGCTGCATGGACTGACCGGCACGCTGTGGTCAGGGCAGGTCGGTCAATTGTGGGTAGAGGGCGTGAATCAGGGCCAGCTCGGTTGGGATTGGCAGCCTGCGCAGATACTGCGCGGGCGCATCGGCCTGGATCTGGTCTGGCAACCACGTAATGGACGGGTCAATGCGGAGCTTCAGGCGGGTTTGGGTTCCCTGAGGCTACGCAATATATCTGGCCAACTGGATGCCTCCAGCATGGCTGTCATTCACAACGCGCCCTTTGCCCTGGGTGGTAGCTGGTTGCTGGATGTGCCTGAGCTGGCACTGGACAATTTCGATAGCGTAGCCGCAGCCAGCGGCCGGCTGGTGTGGCAGGATGCAGCGGGTGGCCTGCCGCAGGCTTTGCCGTTCGGGCATCTGACTGCCGCCCTGAGTGATGCCGATGGCTGGCTGGTGTTGAACCTTCAGGATCAGGATGGGCCGCTGGGCTTGCGTGGTGATGCCCGTTGGCGTCCGGGGCAGCCCATGAATATCAACGCCCAACTGCAAGCACGAGCTGACGCCGAGCCGGCGCTGGCCACCGGTCTGGGGCTGCTTGGGCAACCCGATGCACAGGGATGGATCAAGTGGCAGGCACGGTTGCAATGAAGACATTATCAATGGGGAAAATCTGATGCGTTCAATGGTATTGCTGGTAATGCTGGCTGGGCTGGCGGGGTGTGCCGGCATGGCCTCACAGCCAGGCGATAACGCGGCTCTGGCCGATGTGCGAGCCAAGATCGCTTTGGGACGCTGTGATGACGGGCTGATCGCAGGCCTGAAACAGAACAGAGCGCCAGAACTGGAGCAGGAAGCAGCGTACATTTGCCTGCAACAAGGGGAAGTAGAGGCGGTAGAGCAGCTGTTGACGGATTACGGCAAACGGCACCGCAATGGGCCCCATCCTGACTACTCTGCCTATCTATTGGCCCTGGCGCAGCAGGTGCGCTTTGAACTGACCGAGACGGATGATCTGGCCCGGCTCCGGGAAGGGCGTGAAACCCATCAGCGTTATGCTGACTTTGTGCATCGTTATCCCGAATCCGAATACCGCCACGATGTTGGGCCGCGCTTGAATACCTTACTGGAGGAAATGGCCCAGGCGGAGTACCGGCTGGCCCAGACAGCGGCCCAGTCAGGGGATATGCAGAGCGCCCAGGCGCGCATGCAATACGTACTGAGGTACTACCCCCATAGCACTGTGGCTCGTCAGGCCAGCGATTGGCTTGAAGGTGCAGAGCAGGGCGAGCAGGACAACTCCCCGCCAGGTACTGCCTGGTAAGCCAGAAAAGGAGCAGGTCATAGCCCCTTCAGCAAGCCCATTTGAGCGGCTCATACCACGCGACGGGGTGCTTTGTCAGGGTGAAAATTTCACCCGTTGCAGGATATCTCCCTTGACATTGTGCACAGCGCCCGGAATTGGGCGGTTGGGTGAACGACCGGTCGCCGTAAACCCCTGAAAAAATCAACGCCTATTTTTAAGTGGTTGATTTTAAAGGGGATTTATATGGTTAAATTTTAACCATATTAAGTGCCGGCCATGTATTACCGGCGGCGGAGGCACTTTTAAGCAAGCTATCCACAAAGTTATCCACAGATTTTGTGGATAGCTTGCCGGCCATCAACAGACCCGTCGGTCACACGCCTTGAGGAATATCCTCACCACCCAAGGCGGTGGTCAGAGCGGGCAGCAATTGTGACAGCGTACGGGACATGATAATGAAGCTCGCATCCAACTGACCGGCCATATCGTCGCCACCCTGATCGTCCGCTTCATCGCGCAACAGCTCCTCGAAACGCAAGCGTTTAACACTGAGCTTGTCGTCCAGCGTGAACGACAGCTTGTCGTGCCAATGCAACGCCAGCTGGCTGACCTGCTTGCCCGCCGTCAGGTGTTGCTGAATTTCTTCGCTGGACAGATCCTGGCGCTTGCAGCGGATGACACCGCCGTCTTCTCCGGTATCCCGCAGCTCGCACTCATCGGAAATGACCAGGCCTTCGGGCGCCACGCCGGCCTTGACCCAATCGGTCATGCAGGCAGCTGGGGCGATTTTTACATTCATCGGGCGTACCGGCAGGCTGCCGGTACCTTCGCGCAGCAGACTGAGCAGATCCTCGGCACGCTTGGCGCTGGAGGTATCCACCGCAATCCAGCCTTCTTTTGGCGCAATCAGCGCCAATGTGGTCTGGTTGCGGGTGAACGCGCGGGGCAGCAAGGACATGATGATCTCGTCCTTCAGCGTATCCTTCTCTTTTTTGTATACCTTGCGGGCATCACGGGCTTCGATCTCTTCCACCTTCTCCGCCAGTGCGTCCTTCACCACGCTGCCCGGCAGAATGCGCTCTTCCTTGCGCATGGCCAGCAACCAGTAACCTTCGGCTACCTGCAGCAGGTTCTCCGAATGCCGGCCGAAAGGCGTAGTCCAGCCCAGAGTGAAGGTTTCCTGACTGGCGCACGGGCGAGCGGGGCGTTCTTCCAGCGCGGCCAGCAACTCGGCTTCGGTAAAGGGAATATCCTGGCTGAAACGGTAGAGCAATAGGTTACGAAACCACATGGGCGATCCTTGTGATGATGCGTGGATGAGGAAAAGGAAAGGGGTGGGCATTATCACGCGCAGGGAGATTTTCAGCCAGCCCCAGCCGATGAATACATAACATATTGAAAAAGAGTGGGATTTTTTTCACAAAAGGTATTGCCAGAAGGCTGAAACCTGCCTAGAATGCGCCCCACTTCGAGAGTAAAGGGTGATTAGCTCAGCTGGGAGAGCATCTGCCTTACAAGCAGAGGGTCGGCGGTTCGATCCCGTCATCACCCACCACTCGTAGTACGCGCAGTGGTAGTTCAGTTGGTTAGAATACCGGCCTGTCACGCCGGGGGTCGCGGGTTCGAGTCCCGTCCACTGCGCCATATCAGAAAGCCCTTAGCTTGTTGAAAGCCAAGGGCTTTTTTCGTTTTTCAGGCTTGGTTTCATGATGTTGGCCTGCGAGTGATTTTCACTCTGTGACCAAGACGTGACCAAATCGTGACTACTCCCCTTGGAAAGCCGGTATTCATTTTCAGCTGGTTGGATGTGGTGCAGCGCGATATTGGCCTATTGTGATTTTTACCTACGGCAACGGCTTTGCAATCCAGTTGCCGTTCCCTTAACTGGGTATGAGAACAACATAGGTCGCATTCATAGGAGGGTTGTTGCACGATATTGGTAAAGTCCGAATGTTTTACAATGACAGCAACGGAGTGTCTGGAGATCATGAGGCTTACAGTTTTATGGTGCTTTCAGCACCGCTGGAACACCTTCGCATGAAGTCTGCTCCGGAACATGTCAGCCTTATCTGAACCAGTTCTTTAAAGATTAAATTGCTTTTCAATAGCCCGTGGCAGGGTCGGGAAATTGACTCCTTTTTCAATGGTT
>CAYYUQ010000017.1:0-45330 GCA_964474945.1 uncultured Halopseudomonas sp.
TTCATATCGCTGATGGCCGTCTGGTTGATGGCCACTGCGATTGTCATCGACCTGAAAAAGGCCGATTGAGGCAAAGGAGAACAAGAATGAAACGATTGATGTATTCCGGCACGGGCCTGCTGTTGCTGCTGGTGGCCTTCATTGCCTTCAATATCAGCACCGGTACGCTATTGCCTGGCGCCCGGCTGGATTTGACCGAGCAGAAACTCTATACCATCTCCGACGGCACCCGGCAGATTCTCAAGGATCTGGACGAGCCGGTAACGCTGTATTTCTTCTTTTCCGAGCGTGCCAGCAAGGATCTGGTGATGCTGCGTAACTATGCCCGCCGGGTTGAGGAAATGCTCCGCGAGTATGAGCGGGTAGCTGACGGTAAGTTGCAGCTGCACATTATTGATCCGCAACCCTTCTCCGAGGCCGAGGATCGGGCTGCCGAGTTTGGCTTGCAAGCGGTACCGCTGTCCCAGACCGGCGAGCAGCTGTATTTCGGTCTGGCGGGTACCAACGAGCTGGCCCAGCGTGAAGTCATTCCGTTCTTTGCGTTGGAACAGGAAGGGCTGCTCGAGTATGAGCTGAGCCGGTTGATCAATGGTCTGGCCCAGGTAGAAAAACCGCAGATTGGTTTGATCTCCGGGCTGCCGATTGGCGGCGGAATGAACCCCATGACCGGGCAGCCCGGTGCGCCCTGGGTGGCCTACGAGCAATTGCAGCAGGTCTTCAGCGTGCAGGAACTGGACGCTGACATCGACGCGGTGCCAGAGGATGTTGATGTGCTGCTGCTGGTGCATCCGAAGATCCTCAGCGAAGCGACGCTGTTTGCTATCGACCAGTTTGTGCTGCGCGGCGGCAAACTGCTGGCCTTCATCGATCCGCTGGCCGAGTCGGATCAAAGCATGGAAGCCATGATGGATGGCATGGCCGATGGGAAGGCGTCCGATCTGGCACCCTTGCTGGGCGCCTGGGGCGTTGGCTACGATCCGGAGCAGGTGGTGCTGGACTCCCGGCTGGGCATGTCGGTCAGCCGCGGTCAGGGCCAACTGCCCGCACGGCATATCGGCTGGCTGGAGGTGGAAAAGCATTTCATGAGCAGCGATGACACCGTCACCGCGCCTCTGCAATTGTTGACCGTGGCGACGGCCGGCTCGCTGCAACCACTGGAAGGTGCCAGCACGACATTCCAGCCGTTGCTGTCGAGCAGTGCGCACAGTGCTCTGACCAGCAGCAGCCGGTTCAGCAGCCTGCAGGATCCTGAAGCGTTGCTTAACGGATTCAAGTCCGACGAGACCATTCATCATTTCGCGGCACGACTGCAAGGGCCCGCCTCAACGGCATATCCTCAGGGTCTGGAAGGGCGTCTGCCGACCGTGACAGAGGCGGCCAATATCAACGTCATGCTGATAGCCGATACCGATTTGCTCAGCGACCGCATGTGGGTGCAGGTGCAGGACTTCTTCGGTCAGCGCATTCCGCAGCCCTGGGCAGATAATGGCGGCTTCCTGATCAATGCGCTGGATAACCTGTCCGGCTCCGAAGCCTTGATCAGCGTCCGTTCCCGTGGTGATTTCAGCCGACCTTTTACTGTGGTTGAGGAGTTGCAGCGTCAAGCCGAGAGTCGCTACCGCGCCAGCGAGCTGCGTCTGCAACAACAGTTGGAAGAGACGGAACAGCGCCTGCTGGAGCTCCAGCAGGGTCAGGATCCCAGTCAGTTGACAGAATTGAGCGCTGAGCAGGAAGCGGCCATCCAGCGTTTCCTCGATGAAAAACTGGCAATTCGCAAGCAGCTGCGTGATGTGCGGTATGAGCTGAACGCGGATATCGAACGGCTGGGCACGCGACTCAAGGTCATGAACATCGTCCTGGTTCCGGCATTGCTGACCCTGGGGGTATTGCTATGGTGGGTGATCGGTCGCGCCCGCCGCCGCACGGCTTGAGGAGGTAACCATGCGAAACAAGCTGATGATTGTGGCGGTGCTGGCTATCCTGGTATCGGCCGCCGTGGTTCTGCAGATGCGCAGCGAAGATCGGGGTGACGAGCTGACCAGTCGTGAGCTGTTATCCGCCGAGCAACTCGAGCAGTTGGCGACGCTGGAGCGCATTACCCTGACAAGAGGCGAGTCAAAGGTTGAACTGGCCCAGTTTGACGGTAGCTGGGGCGTTCTCAACCATGCCGGCTTTCCGGTGCAGCGGGAGCGACTTGCTGCATTGCTGCACGCGTTGCGCGGGGCCAGGGTAATCGAAGAAAAGACCAGCAACCCTGAACACCATGCGCGGTTGGGTCTGGATACCGAAGCGAGTGCTGATGCGCCATTGCAGGTGCAACTGCATCCCGCTGGGCAGGATTTCGGGGTGATTTACGGTAATCCTGTCGGTAACGGCCAACTGGTTCGTTTTATCGGCAATGATCAGGTGTTGTTGATCAATCGCGGATTGAACATGTCGGTCAATCCGACCGATTGGCTGGCGCTCAATATCGTTGATATCTCGCTGACACAGGTAGCCAAGGCACGCTGGGAGCATGCCGACGGTGAAGTTCTTGAGCTGACCAAGCAGGCCGAAGGGGATTACAACCTGCGGCTGGCTGGTTTGAGCGAACAGGAGCAGGGCGGCAATGAACGCTGGGTCAACAGTATGGTGCTGGCGCTGGTCAATCTCACCGTACAGAACGTTGCCCTGCGTGAAGAGCTGGCCTTGCCTGAGCCGATGCTGCGGATGCACGTCAGCACCTGGGCTGGCTCGGAACTGGAAGCCAGCCTGTATGAAATTGAAGGCCGCTATTGGCTGTTGATGGACCGTTTCAACCGCGCCAGTGAAGACAGCGAACTGCAAGTCAATGCCGACCCGCGCTGGGCCTACCAGATTGGTATTGCCCAACTGGAAAGCCTGAACAAGCGTCAGGCGGATGTTATCCGTACCCCCTGAATCCCTCTGATTTCCTGTCCGGCGACTGCAGCGGCTATTTACCAGCCGCTTGCAGCCCGCCTGGGTTTGACTAGAATCGAAGCACGGCCTCTATGAAAACAGTATTCCAGGTGGGGCATGTCCGGCTTGCCGGCAGCATTACCGTGGCGTGCGCAATGCTGCATCAGGTTTCGCACCAGCTAGTGAATCAAGGTTGAACGGAGTGTCGCTATTGCCACTTCGAGTTTTCGAGTGGTGCGGATCAAAGTGATGTGGAGAAGGGTGGAATGTCTGATCGGCAAACCGGTACGGTTAAATGGTTCAACGATGCCAAGGGGTTTGGCTTCATTCAGTGTGAGTCTGGCCCGGATGTATTCGTACACTTCCGTGCCATCCGTGGTGAAGGACACCGCACTCTGGTGGAAGGCCAGAAGGTAGAGTTCACTGTTTCCCAGGGCCAGAAAGGATTGCAGGCTGAGGATGTCTCCGCGCTTTGAGTGTTGAGGCTCCGCTGCGCTGGCACTGTCGTTCACTGGGCGATGGCCTGTTGGCCACGGTTCCATTGAATGATATTCAGCAGGCCTTTACCCAGCTGTATCCGGTGGCGGTGCCATCGGATGCGGCTGTGTTCCTGCGTCACCGTCTGGATGGCATGCATTGTGATGTAACGGTGTTCTTTTCCCCTGCGGTTGCGGCACTGGCGCGTCAGTTTGGCGCTCACCTGTGTTATCCGCCGCAAGCAGAAGAGGTCGAGTTGCTGGTGGGGGCAGCGTCAGCCTTGTCCTAGGTCTCTCGCTTGCCCGCTACGCCGGCATGGTGGGCTGATCAATCAGGGCGTCTGCGCCCAGATAAAATCTTCTTCGCCCTCGGCGGTCACCTTCATCCAGCGATCAGCGTCGGATTCTCCCTGCTCTTCCTGCCAACCACCCATCGAGCAACGTACTTCGCGCTGAATCCCTGCCGCCACAGCGCGGGCGCAGTCCAGATCGGTCGGCCAGGGTGTACGGTCGCTATCAAACCAGATGCTGGCCCACTTGCCAGCCGCCCGACGAACCAGCATCAGCGGTATGGTGGCATCGCCCTGCAGGGTGCCGCGACGGGTGTTGCCAGCCCATGGTGCCAACTCCAGACCGCCTACCTGCTGCTCAAGCCAGGCAGTCAGCTCGTCGAGGAAGTCTTCTTTCAGGTAAATCTCGATATCCGGTTGGCGCACAGTGAGTCCTCTCAACAGCGTTGCAACATGACCATACGCATGGCGACTTCCAGTCCGCTCAAGCCCTCATCCAGCAAAGCCTGCTGGCGTTCGGGACGGCTTCGCCAGCCGTGGGGCGTCATGCCAAGCAGATCTGCCAGTGCCTCGGCAGGCAAATCCAGCGGGTAGCGTAGAACCTGATCATCAACGATCTCGAACTCTGGCGGCAAGGCCTTGATCAATTCCGGTGTCGGATGCACGCTGTCATACAGCTGATTACGCAGCGCCAACAGGTGATCGGCATGCGGCCCCACCAGCAACAGCCGACCGCCTGGCCGCAGTACGCGCAAGCATTCCTGCCAGGACCAGGGGCTGAAGATACAGAGTGCCGCGTCGACACTGGCGTCGGCCACCGGCAAACGCGCACTGGAACCGACCAGCCATTGAATCTGCCGGTTGCGCCGGCAGGCCTTGATCACCGCATCCTTGCTGATATCCAGTCCGGCACAGTCGGCGTCCGGCACGGCGCGGGCCAGACGATCGGTGTAGTAACCTTCGCCACAACCCATATCCAGAATTGAGCTCGGCGAGGCCGCGCCCAGCAGGCGATTGACCTCATCGCTGACCGGCTGATAGTAGCCGCCGTCCAGAAAGGCTTGGCGGTGGCTGAGCATCGCCGGGGTATCTCCGGGCTGACGGCTGTTCTTGTGCTGCACCAGCAACAGGTTCAAGTAGCCCTGACGGGCCTGGTCGTAGCTGTGACCATTGACGCATGACCAGTTGCGTTCATTGACGCTCAAGGGCGCCTGGCAGTGGGGACAGATCAGTTGAGGCATCAGCTTAGTAACCAGCGCAGGGTGGCGTGATAAATGTCGGTCAGGGTGTCCAGATCAGCAGCGCTGACGTGTTCATTGACCTGATGGATGGTGGCGTTCACCGGGCCCAGTTCAACGACTTGAGTGCCCATGGTGGCAATGAAGCGTCCATCGGAGGTGCCGCCGGATGTCGAGGGCTGGGTTTCCCGGCCGGTGACTTCACGGATGGCCGCGCGTACGCCGTCCAGCAGATCGCCGGGCTCGGTAAGGAAAGGCAACCCGGACAGGCTCCATTCCAGCTCATGATCCAGCCCATGGCGATCGAGAATGGTGCGCACCCGTTCCTGCAAGCCATCCACCGTGGATTCGGTGGAAAAACGGAAATTGATCAACGCTTCCAGCTCGCCCGGTACCACATTGGTGGCCCCGGTACCGGAGTGAATATTGGAAATCTGGAAGCTGGTCGGCGGGAAGAACGCATTACCGTGATCCCACACTTCGGCAGCCAATTCGGCCAGTGCCGGTGCGGCCAGGTGGATAGGGTTGCGTGCCAGATGCGGATAGGCCACATGCCCCTGTTGACCCTTGATCACCAGCCGGGCATTCAACGATCCGCGTCGGCCATTCTTCACCACGTCGCCGACCAGTTCGGTACTGGACGGCTCGCCGACGATACACCAGTCGACGCGCTCCTGGCGTTGGGTCAGCGTATCCACCACCCGCACGGTACCGTCGGTTGCCGGGCCTTCTTCATCACTGGTGATCAAAAAGGCAATCGAGCCACGGTGATCAGGGTGCTCGGCAACGAAACGCTCGACCGCCACCACCATCGCCGCCAGGCTACCTTTCATATCCGCCGCGCCCCGGCCATAGAGCACACCATCACGCACGACGGGTGCGAAGGGATCGTTCCCCCAGTGCTCCAGCGGGCCGGTTGGCACCACATCCGTGTGGCCGGCAAAGCACAGCACGGGGCCGCTATCGCCTCGGCGTGCCCAGAGATTGTCAACCTCACCAAAGCGCATCGGTTCCAGCGTGAAACCGCACGCCGCGAGACGTTGGCCCATCAGCTGCTGGCAGCCGGCATCATCAGGTGTAGTGGAATTGCGAGCAATCAGCTCGCAGGCGAGGGCAAGGGTTGCGGACTGCGGTGTACTCATGGGGGCCGGCCAGATCTGGAATCGGCGGATATGATAGCAGATGTGGCCGGCGTGTCTGCGCGCCCGGCGGCGCTCGCTCAGGGTTTATCGTTTTGCTGCTCGTGGCCCATTGGCGTGCTGTCGGGCATGCCGGTTTCCGGGTTTCTGAAGTCGGGTGTGCGTACTTCGGAATCCATCGGCATATGCGCATAACGCGCCACGTCGTTATCCCGATGCCGGGAACAGAGCGCTTCCTTCAATTGGCAATGCCCAGTGATACCCCGATACAGCGCCATCCCGCCGGCGCCGAGGGCCAGCAGTCCGCCCAGACCGCCGTGGCGCAGCCCGCAGGCGAGCAGGGCCAGGCCCCCCGCCACGGAGAGTTTGCGTTCCAGACCTTCCACATTATGAGTTGAGTGGTGCATGTCATGTCCTCCTGCCAATCAGTGATGGTCAGCGGCGCGGTACATCGGCGCTGTCATGGGAAATGGTGACTTCTACACGGCGATTCATCGCCCGGGACGCGGGACTGTTGTTGTCGGCCACCGGATGCGCCTTACCCAGCCCTACAGTCTGGATGCGATTGGGCTCTACACCGGCACGCACCAGCGCATGACGTACCGAGTCTGCTCGGGCCTGGGATAACTGCAGGTTATAGGAATCCGACCCGGTGCTGTCGGTAAAGCCCTCGATCAACACCTTGCGATTGGCGTGCTCCTGAAGAAACCGCGCCAGTTTTTGCACTTCCGCATGGGCTGCCGGCTTGAGGTCTGCCTTGTTCAGCTCGAACAGCACACTGCCGAAAGTCACCACCGAGCCGCGCTCGGTCTGTTTGGCATTGAGTTCTTCCTGCAATTGACGAATCTGCGCGTCACGGGCCTCCAGACGGGTACGCGCGCGCTCCTCGGATACGCCCTCCAATTGTTGCTCGGCGCTACGCAGGGCGATGGTCTGGCGGGCCAGTTCTACTCGTCGCTCGGTCAGATAGGCCAGATGCTCGACCTCATGGGGTTCAGCACCTTCCCTGAAAGCAAAGTCAGCCTGGTTCAGCGCCTTCTCTGCATCTTCGGTTTCGATGGCGGCGAACTGCCGGGCCTTGGAATGATTCTGTAATTCCGTGACCTGGCTGCGCGCCTGTTCCAGTTGGGGGTTGGGTTCATTTGAAGCGCAGGCCGTCAGCAATACGCTGATAGCCAGACAAGCGGGTAGGGTGAGATGAGTACGCATGGGTATGACTCCTCGCAAGTGATTGTGAACCTGGCTTACTGAACGCGGCGCAGACTTTCTTCGCGCAGTTCCCGGGTGCCCTGTTCAGCTGATTGCAATCCCTGTTTGGCTTTTTCAGCCTGGGCCTTGCGCTCGGCAACCCGTGCGTCCCATTCAGCCTGCTCGGCGAGATAGCGGGCCCGGTCGTACTTCTTCTCCAGATTTGCCTGTTCGGCTTGCAGCAGTTTTTCACGCGCGGTGCGCAGTTCCAGCGGTGCAAATTCGGCGCTGCGGGCGGTGTCAGCGGAATTGACTGCCTGTTGCGCGACAGCCAGTTGGCTGGTGGGTGGCGGGGTGCTGGCGCAGCCGGTGAGTAGGATTGCGGCGCCCAGCATGGCACCAGCGAACACCTGTCTGGGAGTGCAGCGTAATATGGCCTGTATAGACATGATCTCGGCTCCAGATGGCAATCACAATGGGTACAACGGGTGTGACCGTCACTGGCCGGGGCTGTTCAACATAATGTTACAGCCACGCGGTGCGCGGGCTGGATCAGTCGAGCGGGTTAGCTCGGCCAGCGGGCTTTGCGCCAGGCCCGGCGTTGCTTCTTGTTGAGAAATGTCCAGGCCAGCAGTCGGCTACGCTTCTGCCCCTGGGCCATGGGAATGATGCGGACGTCGCGGGCGCCCAGGGCCTGTAGTTGCGCCTTCAGGGCGGGCAGATTTTCCGCGCGGGAGATCAGGCACGTAAACCAGAACACCTGCTGGGCGATGGCTGAGCTCTCCTCGATCATGCGGGAGACAAATCCGGCCTCGCCTCCCTCACACATCAGTTCGTTGCGTTGTCCGCCGAAGTTCAACAGAGTCTCGCCGGTCGCGGATTGCCTGCCGAGGTTGCGCCATTTGCGTTGACTGCCGGCGCTGGCCGCGGCCTGGCTG
This sequence comes from uncultured Halopseudomonas sp., assembly GCA_964474945.1. Classification (GTDB taxonomy): domain Bacteria; phylum Pseudomonadota; class Gammaproteobacteria; order Pseudomonadales; family Pseudomonadaceae; genus Halopseudomonas. Next base: position 8,189 of record CAYYUQ010000017.1, read on the forward strand.
CTATGGAAGGGCGGATTACATAGCGTGAAATCGAACTGCTCCTGCGCTGCTACGATTCCGCTGAACAGATGCTCTGCTTGATTCTGCTGCCGCAGCTGGATACCGGAAGCCAACGCCGGATTCGCGGTAAGCAGGCGCGCGGCGTTACTCAGTGCTACGGCGTCGATATCGCTACCCACAAACCGCCATTGGTATTCCACCCGACCGAGCAGGGGATAGATCAGGTTGGCACCGGTGCCTGTATCCAGACCGACGAGCTGCTCGCCTGTGGGTATCTTGCCATCATGGCTTTCACCCAGCAGGTCAGCCAGCGCATGCAGGTAATCCGCGCGGCCGGGTACGGGTGGGCACAGATAGCCGTCAGGAATGCCCCAGTCGCGGATACCGTACTGTTGCAGCAACAGCGCTTGGTTCAGCGCAGTCACCGCCTGCGGCTGGCTGAAGTCCAGCGTTGCGGAACCCTCTGTATCCCTGATGATATGGGGCTTCAGCGCCGGACAGGCAGCTGCCAGAGCAGCCAGGTCATAGTGTCCCTGATGGCGGTTGCGCGGATGCAGGGGGGCTTTCTTATGACCGGGCAGGTTGGTTTTTGCAGACATGATGACTCTCTTCGACAGGCGATCAATTGTCCCACAGCGGCGGCACGGGAGCATCCTGCTTGTGCACAATTAACGTGGATGAATCTGTGGATAACCCTGTGATAGAAAGGGCGAGGCCGCGCGGGCGAAGGCTTTCAGATGGCTGATGATTTATTGACCAGCGGCGCATGCGTTATACTGCGCGGCCCCGTTTTCTTGAGGTTGGCATGGCCACTGATGATCCCCGCTTTGGCGGAATAGCCCGGCTTTACGGTACCGAGGCTCTCGCGCGTTTGCAGGCCAGCCACGTAGCTGTGGTGGGTATTGGCGGTGTGGGCAGCTGGGCCGCCGAAGCGCTGGCACGTACCGGTATCGGTCGGATCACCCTGATCGATATGGACGATATCTGTGTCACCAACACCAACCGCCAACTGCCCGCAATGAAAGGCAATATCGGTCGGCTCAAGGTAGAGGCCATGGCGGAGCGCATACAGGCCATCAACCCCGGATGTGAAGTGCGCCCGATCATGGGGTTTGTCACTCCCGATACGCTGGCCGAGTACATCACCGAGGATATGAACTGCGTGGTGGACTGCATCGATAGCGTAGCGTCCAAGGTCGCGCTGATCGCCTGGTGCCGGCGGCGCAGGATCGCCATTATCACCACCGGCGGCGCTGGCGGGCAGATCGACCCGACCATGATCAAGGTGGCTGACCTGTCGAAGACCGTGAACGACCCGCTCGCAGCCAAGGCCCGCTCGCTGCTGCGCCGCGACCATCACTTTCCCAGAGCCGAGAGCAAGCGCAGTTTCGGCGTGCCTTGCGTCTATTCCACGGAACAGCTGCGCTACCCCAAGCCGGATGGTTCGGTATGCCAGCAGAAGAGTTTCGTTGGAGAAGGCGTGAAGCTGGATTGTTCAGGTGGCTTCGGTTCGGTGACCATGGTCACTGCTACCTTCGGCATGGTCGCCGCTGCGAAGGCGGTGGAGCGGTTGTTGCGTTAGACAGTTGCACCCGATTGGCACACCGAAGCCAGGTGGTTGCACTCCCGCAGGGCGGAGTGCAGGACAGCAAGCTTCATATATGGAGCGCAATACGAGACGGATGCAGGCAATCGGAGAGATCCGCTTATCCATTTTCAATTATTTGTTTTATAAGCATTTAATGATTCTTTTCAGCAGCCAGTACGGCTCGCCTGTGATCCACTGTCGTCCTTCATTCAGTCCCATGGCATGACAATTGCTCCCTTCAGTTGATTCTGAATAGGAGCCCCGTCCATGCACCCCGATAAAGCAACTCGGCTACAACTGTTTGATCTGAGTCTGGTTCAGACCCGGGTTTTTCATCTGACATGGATGGCATTCTTTGTCTGTTTCTTCGCGTGGTTCGCCTGCGCTCCGCTGATGCCGGTGATTCGGGACGAGTTCGGTCTGACCACCCAGCAGATTGCCAATATCAATATTGCTGCGGTGGCGATCACCATTCTGGTTCGACTGATCATCGGCCCGCTATGTGATCGATTCGGACCGCGTAAGACCTATACCGGTTTGATGCTGCTGGGCGCCATCCCGGTGTTCGGCGTTGCCTCGGCGCAGAGTTACGAAAGCTTTCTGTTCTTCCGTCTGCTGATCGGCGCGGTGGGTGCCAGCTTCGTGATTACCCAGTACCACACATCGATCATGTACGCAGCCAATGTGGTGGGTACGGCCAATGCCGCGGCCGCTGGCTGGGGAAATGCAGGCGGTGGCGCCGCTCAGGCGATCATGCCGCTGGTGCTTGGGGCGGTGATCATGCTGGGCGTCGACGAGGCGCTGGGCTGGCGTGTGGCCTTGCTGGTGCCAGGGGTGTTGATGCTGTTGATGGCATTCCTGTATTGGCGCTACACCCAGGACTGCATGGCCGGCAACTTCAGCGAGCTGCAGTCCTCCGGTGCGTTGCCCGAGTTGGACAAGAAGGGCGGCTGGAAGAGTTTCAAGCGGGCGGCCAGCAACTATCGCGTGTGGCTGCTGTTCATCACCTACGGCGCCTGCTTCGGTGTTGAGATCTTCATGCACAACATCGTCGCTATCTACTTTCTCGACAACTTCGACATGTCATTGAAAGCCGCCGGGCTGGTGGCTGGCAGCTTCGGGTTGCTGGCGCTGTTCGCCCGGGCGCTCGGTGGCTGGGTTTCTGACCGGCTGGCCTGCCGTGCCGGCCTGGATGCACGTACCCTGGTGCTGTTCGTCTTGATGGTAGGGGAGGGGCTGGGACTGCTGGTGTTCTCGATGATGGACAGTTTCCAGCCGGCGCTGCTGTCGATGCTCGCCTTTGGCCTGTTCACCCATATGGCCTGCGGCGCTACCTATGCGCTGGTGCCTTTCATTGACCGTCAGGCTCTGGGCGGAGTGGCCGGTATTGTCGGCGCTGGCGGCAACGTTGGGGCCGTGGCGGCGGGCTTTCTGTTGCTATGGATAGGAGAGGTGCAGCAGACCCTGTTTGTCCTTGGCGCGGCGGTCTTGCTCAGCGCCTTGTGTGCCATTGCGGTGCGTTTCTCAGCGGCGCACAAGGGGCGGGAGGAAGCCTTGCTTGAGGATGCCCTCGCGCAACGATCCGCCCTGCTGGTAGATAACCGTGCCTGAGAAGATGAAACAGCAACGGCTGGTAGTGATCGGCAACGGCATGGTGGGCCAGAAATATCTGGAACAGTTGGTGGCCGTTGGGCTGCATCAGCATTACCAGGTAAGGGTACTGTGTGCTGAGTCTCGCCCGGCTTACGACCGGGTACACTTGTCGACGTTCTTTACCGGGCGCAGCAGCGAAGACCTGTGTCTGGTGCCGCCCGGCTTCTTTGACTGTCATGGCATCGAACTGCATGTGGGGGAGGGGGCCGAGCAGATCGATTTGCAGGGACGGACGGTACTGACCAGCAAGGGGACGATTCTCGGCTATGACAAGCTGGTGCTGGCGACCGGCTCCTATCCATTCGTGCCGCCGATACCGGGGCGAGAGCGTCCCGGCTGTCTGACCTACCGAACCATCGAGGATCTGCAGGCGATCATGGCTGCTGGTCGCGATGCCGAGGTCGGCGTGGTCATGGGCGGTGGTCTGCTCGGTCTGGAAGCAGCCAAGTCGCTGCACGATATCGGTCTGCAGACCCATGTACTGGAATTTGCACCGCGCCTGATGGCGGTGCAGGTGGATGAGGGCGGCGGCCGGCTACTGCGCCGCAAGATCGAGCAGCTGGGGGTGTCCGTGCATACCGGCGTGGGCACCACGGCGATTGTTGACGGCGAGTTCTATCGCCACCGGCTCAACTTTGCCGACGGTCAGCATCTGGAGGCAGATCTGGTGGTGTTCTCTGCGGGGATTCGACCGCAAGACGGGCTGGCCCGCGAGGCCGGTCTGGCGGTCGGTGAGCGGGGCGGGATCGTCATCGATAACCATTGCCGCACCTCCGATCCCGCGGTTTATGCCATTGGCGAATGCGCGCTATGGGGCGGACGTATCTATGGCCTGGTAGCGCCCGGTTACGAGATGGCGCGCGTGGCGGTGGAGCATCTGCGGCACAGCCGTGATGGCCTGGCGTCGCGGCAGTTCACCGGCGCCGACATGTCCACCAAGCTGAAACTGATGGGCGTGGATGTGGCCTCCTTCGGTGATGCCCATGCCAGTGCGCCGGGCGCCTGTTGTTACCGCTATGAGGATGAGCGCAAGCAGATCTACAAGAAGCTGGTGGTAAGCGAGGACGGACGTCACTTGCTGGGTGGAGTGCTGGTCGGGGAGGCCCGGGAATACAACACGCTGCTGCAGCTCATGCTCAATGACATGGCGTTACCGGAGGCGCCAGAGCAACTGATACTGCCCGCCGCCCGGGGTGCGCCGCCGAGCCTGGATGTGACGCAGTTGCCGGACAATGCAACGCTTTGCCAGTGCCAGAATATGAGCAAAGGGGTGATATGCCGGGCCATTGCCGAAGGATGTTGCGACCTCGCTGCCATCAAGCAAAGTACCGGGGCCGCCACCGGTTGTGGCAGTTGTGGGTCGCTGATCACCGCCTTGCTGGATGCAGCAGAAGCCATGGTCGATGAGCTGGTGGAGAGGCGCGCATGACCTACACTACATGCCCCTACTGCGGGGTTGGCTGCGGCGTCATTGCCACGGTTGATGAGACCGCCACGCCGAACCGGGTGTTGATCCAGGGCGACCCTGAGCACCCGGCCAACCATGGCCGCCTCTGCGTAAAGGGGGCGGCGCTGGCGGACACGGTTGATCTCGAGGGCCGGTGCTTGCAGCCGTTGCTGCGTGATGATGAGGGATCGGCCCGGGTCGTCTCCTGGGATCAGGCGCTGGATCGGGTAGCTGGCGGCCTGCGCAGGATCATCGACCAGCATGGCCCTGAAGCGGTAGCGTTCTACGTTTCCGGCCAGCTGTTGACCGAGGACTACTACGTCGTCAACAAACTGGTCAAAGGCTGGCTGGGCACGGCCAATATCGATACCAATTCCCGGTTATGTATGTCCTCGGCTGTTGCCGGTCATAAAAGAGCCTTCGGTGAAGATCTGGTGGGCGGAAATTATCAGGACCTGGAAGAAGCGGATCTGGTGGTTCTGGTGGGCTCCAATACCGCCTGGTGTCATCCCATCGTTTATCAGCGTTTGATGCGGAGCCGTCGCGAGCGCCCGGAAAAGCGCATCGTGGTGATCGACCCACGTCGTACCGCTACCTGTGAACAGGCGGATCTGCATCTGTCGGTGAAGGCGGGATCGGATGTGTGGCTGTTCAACGGCCTGCTTACCTATTTGGAAGAACACGGGGTGGTGGATACCGGGTTTGTTGCCGGATACACCAATGGTGCCGCCGAAGCTCTGGCCGCCGCACGCGACAGCGCCGGACGCCTGGAAGCGGTCGCCAAGGCCTGTGGCGTCCCCCTGGCCAGCCTGGAGGTGTTCTACGCAATGTTCGCCCGTACCCGCAAAGTGGTGACGCTGTTCTCCCAGGGCGTGAACCAATCCTCCAGTAGCACCGACAAGGTCAACAGCATCATCAATTGCCACCTGCTCACAGGACGACTCGGCGAACCGGGCATGGGGCCGTTTTCCATCACCGGTCAACCCAATGCGATGGGCGGACGGGAGGTGGGTGGTCTGGCCAATACCCTGGCGGCGCATCTGGAATTGAACGATCCGCAGCACCGGCAACTGGTACAAACGTTCTGGAACAGTCCAGCGATAGCCAGCGAGCCAGGTCTCAAGGCCGTGGATCTGTTCGAAGCCGTGCATGACGGGCGCATCAAGGCGCTCTGGGTGATGGCTACCAACCCCGTGGTCAGCCTGCCGGACGCCGACCGGGTACGCGAAGCGCTGGCGCGGTGCGAACTGCTGGTGGTGTCCGATCTGTTCGCTGATACCGATACCGCCGCCGCAGCGCATGTGGTGCTGCCGGCGCTGGGCTGGGGAGAAAAGGACGGCACGGTAACCAACTCGGAGCGCTGCCTGTCTCGACAGAAGGCCTTCCTGCCACCGCCGGGCGCGGCAAAGCCCGATTGGTGGGCACTGTGCCAGGTAGCTCGTCGGCTGGGCTTCGGGGGCTTCGACTTCCAGCGCCCGCATCAGATATTCGATGAGCATGCACGACTGTCCGCCTGGTGCAACGAGCCCGACGGTGTGCAGCGGGCGTTCCATATCGGTGGTCTGGCGGGGCTCGATACGGATGAGTACAACCATCTGCGGCCCTGCCAGTGGCCGGTTCGGCAGCCCGGTGACACCACTCCGAGGTTGTTCGATGATCGCCGGTTCTTCCATGCGGACGGCAAGGCGCGGTTGGTGCCAACCGCACCCCGTACGCCGGCCAATGCACCGGATGACGACTTTCCACTGGTACTTAACACCGGACGGATTCGTGACCAGTGGCATACCATGACCCGTACCGGTAGGGCTCCGCGTCTGGCCAACCATCTGCCGGAGCCGTTCGTGGAAATGCACCCCTATGAGGCGATGCTCTGCGGTGTCCGGGACGGTACCCTGGTGCGCGTGGCCAGCCGGTGGGGCGCGATGGTCGCGCGGTTGCGCTGCACCGCCGATCAACCGCGTCGCACGCTCTTCGTACCCATCCATTGGAATGATCGCAACGCCTCGGATGCGCGCGTCGGGGCATTGGTCAATCCGGTAGTAGACCCATTATCCGGCGAGCCGGAGTTCAAGCACACGCCAGCCTCGGTGTCACCCTTTCCGGTGGATTGGCATGCGGTGGTCTTCAGCCGTTCCCCCTTGCAGCTGAAGGAAGAAGCGCCGGCCTACTGGGTGAGAATCCAGGGCGATGGCTTTCTCCGCCATGAACTGGCTGGCCGAGGCCGGATCGTTGATCCGCAGCACTGGGCCAGATCATTGCTGGGCATCGTGCCATCTGTGAACTGGCTCGATGTTCACCAGGCCAGCAGCCAGGATTATTGCGCCATGGCGCTGGACGATGGGCGGCTGCTGGCCTGCGTTTATCTGTCGCCCCGCTCTGAGCTGCCGTCGCGCAGCTGGTTGGGCCGGTTATTTGAAAAGAACGCGCTATCCGAGGCGGATCTGGTCGGGCTCAGGCTGGGCCATTCCGTGGATCCGGCTGATGATGTGGGGGTCACGGTGTGTTCCTGCTTCTCGGTTGGCCGCAACACCATTCTCGAGGCCATTCGCGACAACGGCCTGACGTCGGTGGAAGGGGTTGGGCGTTGTGTGCGGGCCGGCACCAATTGCGGTTCCTGTCAGCCGGAAATCCGCGTTCTGATCGCGGCTGCAACGCTGACGGAGAATGTGTGATGGATAAGATCACCGTTGCGATCCTGGCGGGTGGGCAGGGGCGGCGGCTGGGTGGTCTGGACAAGGGACTGGTTAGACTGCGTGGCCGCCGCCTGGTCGAGCGCGTACTGCATAACCTGCCCGATGATATTCCCGCACTTATCGTCGCCAACCGTAATGTGAGCGCCTACCGTACGCTCGGCGTGCCGGTTGTCAGTGACCCCTGGGCGGATTTTCGCGGCCCGCTGGCCGGCATTCTGGCGGCGCTGCGTACCGCCACCACGCCCTGGGTGCAGATCATTCCCTGTGATGGAGTCAGGCTGCCGGAGGAGCTGTTATCGCGCCTGAGCGCCCGCTTCAACGAAGACCTACAGGCCGTCTACGCGGAGTCCGACGGGCAGGGACATTATCTGTGCTGTCTGCTGAAACGCAATCTGGAGGCCCAGCTCAGCGCCGCACTGGATAAGGGTGAGCGAGCCCCACGCCGCTGGCTGGCTGACATCGGCGCTCAGTCAGTGGACTTTTCCGATGTACAGCCGAGGCCGCTGTGGAGCCTGAACAGTCCCGCGGAGCTGGCCGACGCATACGTCCACTTGAGTCGGGGGTATTGACCATGGACGCGGTCGTCAACCCGCTGCTGCAGGACAGGTTCGGGCGAACAAAGCGCAAGCTGCGCCTGTCGCTCACCGACCGCTGCAATTTCCGTTGTCGCTACTGCATGTCGGAGCATCCGCAATGGCTGCCGGGCCGCGAACTGATGAACCGGCATGAGCTGGCGCGCCTGGCGACGCTATTCGTCGAAGCGGGTATACAGGAGATTCGCCTGACCGGTGGTGAGCCCTTGTTGCGCAAGGATGTGGTGGCGTGCGTTGCCACCCTGTCCCGACTGCGTCCACTGGGTTTGAAAAGGCTGTCGATGACCACCAACGGTACCCGTCTGCCGGCGCTGCTCGAAGGGCTGATCAAGGCTGGGCTGGATGACCTGAATATCAGCCTGGATGCAGTGGACGAGGCGCGATTCCAGCGCCTTGCCGGCAGTCCGCTGGCGCCGGTTCTGGAGGGCATCGAACGCGCCCGTGATAACGGTATCGCAGTCAAACTGAATGCGGTATTGATACAGGACTACAACGACGATCAGATTCTGCCGCTGATAGCCTGGGCCCGATCACGCCAGTTGCCGCTGCGGTTCATCGAGTACATGCCGCTGGATCAGCCGGGGCGTTGGCAGGCCGATCAGGTGGTCTCCGAGGCGCGCATTCTTGATAGCCTTGGCCAGCATCACCTGATCCAGGCATTGCCGCGCAGCTCGAACCCGGCCACCCAATATCGTCTCGATGATGATTACCAGTTCGGTGTGATATCGACCGTGACACGCCCCTTCTGTGCTACCTGCGATCGCCTGCGCCTGACTGCCAACGGCCATCTGTATACCTGCCTGTTTTCTCGCCAGGGGCACGATCTGCTCACACCGCTACGCAGCGGCGAGGACGACCCCACGCTGCAGCAGCGAATCGCCAAGCGGGTGTGGCATAAGGATGCCGGCTATGCCGCAACACCCGGCCCGGTGGCACGACCAATAACCATGCATGGAATGGGGGGCTGATGAAGCTGTCTTTTGAATTCTACGGTGAGCTGATTCCACTATCGGCTGGCCATGAGCGGCTCACGCTGATGGTATCCAGCGCCCCGGCTACGGTGGCAGATGCGTTGCTGCTGCTGGCTGAGCACTTGCCGGCGCTGCAATCAGGACTGGATCGGTGTGCGGTGGTTGACGATACCGACATCCTGCTGCGTTCCGATCCGGTTCCGGAAAGTGGCCATCTGGTGCTACTGCCACCGGTGGCGGGAGGATGAGCATGTCGCATCTGACCCATGAGCCGATTGATATCCAGGCCTTGCTGGCGCTGGATCGCTATGCGGATTGCGGCGGCCTGGCGTTATTTGTCGGTACCGTGCGCAATCACCATCAGGGCCGCTCAGTGGCCAGCCTGAGCTATACCGCCTATGTGCCGCTGGCGAGCAAACGCATTGCCGAGATCGAAGCGGACGCCTGCCGGCGCTTCGGTCTCAGTTATTGCCGGGTGGTGCATCGCCTGGGTCAATTGCGCGTCGGGGAGGCGGCTATTGCCTGCGTGGCGCGGGCCGGCCATCGGGTGGAAGCCTTCGATGCGTGCCGCCATGTGGTGGACGAGGTGAAGCACCAGGCACCGATCTGGAAGGAAGAACACTACACCGACGGCAGCAGCGCTTATGTGGAGGGTTGTTGCATTCGCCCCGATGCTCACCGCGACACCTGTAACGGAGATCACCCTTGAAAGATGTCAGCAATAAGCCGGACTCCTTCCGCAGCGCCCGAGCGCAATGCCGGCTGCGGGCCCCACAGGACTGCATCGAACGGCTGCGGCACGGCAATACGGACAAGGGCGACGCGCTGCAGGCCGCGCGCATCGCCGGAATCCTCGCCGCCAAGCGTACTGATGAGCTGTTGCCGATGTGCCATTCCCTGCCGATTCATCGGGCTGAGGTAACTTACGAGCTGGGCGACGAACAGGTAACTATCTACGCTGACGTACAGACGATAGGCCCCACTGGCGTGGAGATGGAAGCGTTGACCGCGGCCCAGGTTGCGGCGCTCACTCTGTATGACATGCTCAAGCCGCATACCAGTCCGGATCGTCTGGAGATCACTGACGGCCGACTGCTGGAGAAAACCGGCGGAAAATCGCAATTCCGCCGTTATCTACGGTCACCTCTGGACGCGGCGGTTATCGTCCTGTCGGACAGCGTAGCCGCTGGCCGTAAACCGGACACCGCTGGCCGTTCGGTAGCCGACGGCCTGTCTGCAGCGGGCTTCGAGCCGGTTCAGTATCAGGTACTGCCCGATGAGCCGGTGCAACTACGCGAAGCGGTACAGGCGCAGCTGGCGCAGGGCACGGCGTTGGTGATTACCGTTGGGGGAACGGGTGTCGGGCCCCGAGACTGTACCGTGGACACGGTGCAGCCGCTACTGACCACGGAACTGCCCGGCATGATGGAAGCCGCCCGGGACTTCGGTCAGCGCCGCACGCCCTACGCGATGATGTCGCGGGGAGTGGCCGGCCTCGCCGGCGATACGGTGTTGATCACCTTTCCGGGTAGCCGCCGTGGTGCTGAAGAAACCCTGGCGGCATTATTGCCTGGCCTGGTGCACCTGCTGGAAGTGTGCCGGGCCGGCCGGCCGCATCCGGGCGGCTACAACTGATGGGCTGCGGCTCAACGCCGGGGCTGTTATCGGTGGCGGAGGCGCTCGCCACCTACCAGCGGGTACTGACACCGCTGCCCGCGCAGGAACGAGACCTCGAAGCTGCGCTGGGACAGGTGCTGGCGGAACCGGTACGGGCAGCAGTGGATCTGCCGCTGTTCGACCAGAGTGCGGTGGATGGCTACGCCGTGCGCAGCGCGGATCTGCAGCCGGCCTCGGCGCAGCGGCCGGTATGGTTGGAGCTGAGTGGCGAGATACCTGCGGGCCAGGCCGCAACACAGGCACTGGGGCCAGGCTGCGCCATGCGTATCCTGACCGGCGCACCGGTGCCTGCGGGCGCTGACACCATAGTGCGTCAGGAATGGGTGACCCGTGACGGCGGGATGATCAGCATGGATCGACCGCTGGCTCCAGCAACCGACCTGCGACGGCGTGGCGAGGAGCTGCAACGCGGCGCGCTGCTGGCTGAAGCGGGCCTGCGCCTGGATCCGGGCCGCATCGCCGCACTGGCGATGGCCGGCGTCGCCCGGGTCAGGGTTCACCCTCGAGCGCGGGTAACGGTACTGATTACCGGGGATGAAGTGAGATCAGCAGGGGCGGCATTGGCGTGCGGACAGATCTTTGATGCCAACGGGCCGCTGACGCGTGGCTGGCTGACGCTGCGTGGCCAGCCGCTGGTGCGCTGTCGGGTGGTAAGGGATCGTTTCGATGAGGTTTGCACGGCGCTGGATCAGGCGCTGGCGGAATCAGATGCGGTGATCACAACCGGCGGCGTGTCGGTTGGTGATCGCGATCATGTGCCGGTCGCAGCTGACAGCCTGGGTCTGACCAGGCACTTCTGGAAGGTCGCGCAGAAGCCCGGCAAGCCACTCTGGTTTGGGACGCGTTCCAGCGCTGGGCGAAGCATTCCACTGATAGGTTTGCCCGGTAATCCCGCGGCGGTACTGGTCGGCCTGACTGTACATGTCGCGGCGATGCTCAGAGCGCTGGAAGGCGAAGCGGTCGGGCCGGCATGGGGCTATGCCGCGTTACAGCAGGATATGTCGTCGGGGGATCAACGTGATCGCTGGATGCGTATGCAGCTTGGATTCGACCCGTTGACGGGAACAGCAAGCCTGGCACCCTTGCCTCGACAGGCATCGCACATGCTGTCGAATATGATGGTTGCCGATGTGCTGGCCTGGGTGCCGGCCAGCGAGGATAGCCCGCGGGCCGGTTCAATAGTGCGCTGGTTGCCGCTGCGCTAGATCGGATACAACAAGGCCCGGCGAACCGGGCCTTGTCTGTCAGTTGTGCGCGTGCAACATCCCGTTCAGTGCAATGGCGCTTTTATTGGTCTTGCACTCGATGGAGCCGGTCTGGGAGTTGCGGCGGAACAGCAGATCCGGCTGGTTGGCCAGATCGCGGGCCTTGACGATGCCGACCTGATGATCCGCTTCATCCAGCAGTGCGACCTTCAATCCAGCAGTGATATACAGGCCGGCTTCTACGGTGCAGCGATCACCCAGCGGAATGCCAATACCGGCGTTGGCACCGATCAGGCAGCCTTCACCTACCGAAATGACGATGTTGCCGCCACCGGACAGGGTACCCATGGTTGAGCAACCGCCGCCCAGATCCGAACCCTTGCCGACAAATACCCCCGCCGAGATACGGCCTTCGACCATGCTGGTGCCGGCAGTGCCGGCATTGAAGTTGATGAAACCTTCGTGCATCACGGTGGTGCCTTCGCCAATGTAGGCGCCCAGCCGAACCCGTGCGGTATCGGCAATACGGACGCCGGTCGGCACCACATAGTTGGTCATGATCGGAAACTTGTCGACACTATGTACCTGCAGATCCTGACCGCGCAGGCGTGCCGCCAATTGGTGCTGTGGCAGTTCCTGAATGTCGATTGCGCCCTGGTCTGTCCAGGCGACGTTGGGCAGGAGCGGGAACAGACCGGCCAGCACCACTTCATGGGGTTTGACCAATCGATGGGAAAGCAGATGCAGCTTCAGGTAGGCACCGGGTGTGGTGACCGGCGCATCATCGGTCTGCAGGATGGTAGCGACCAGCGGTCGAGTGCTGTGCTGAAGCTCGGTAGCCAATGCGCCGAGCTCGGCAAAGCCTGCATCGGTGAGCGCTTTGCCCAGTACGGCGCACTGACTGCGGGGCAGTTCGAGGGCTTGGTTGCCGTCGGTGTAGCCAAGTTGCCGACCTACTATCGCGACAAGTTCGCGGTCGGGGTGAAGTATTGGCTGGGGATAGAATACTTCCAGCCAATCGCCGGCCATATTCTGGGTGCCGATACCCAGAGCAAGACTGAAATGGTCGCTCATCAGATGTGGATCCTTCGTGCGTGGAATCAAAAGGCGGTGGCGTATAGGTCCGGCTTGAAGCCAACCAGACGCCGCGAGCCGATATCCAGTACCGGTCTTTTTATCATTGAAGGGTTGGCCTGCATCAGCGCGACGGCCTTGTGCAGATCCATATCCTGTTTGTCCGCATCGTCGAGCTTGCGGAAAGTGGTGCCCTGGCGGTTGAGGATCTTTTCCCAGCCATGTTCTTCGCACCAGCCAAGCAGGCGCTCGGCGTCAATGCCTTCTTTCTTGTAATCATGAAAGTGATATTCGATACCATGTTCGTCCAGCCAGGTGCGGGCTTTTTTCATGGTGTCGCAGGCCTTGATGCCATACAGGGTAATCATCTTGTTACAGACTCCGAACGAGGGTGCGGATGCGATGCGCGGCTTCGATACACTCCGCCAACGGCGCGACCAGCGCCATGCGTATGCGTCCGGCACCAGGGTTGAAACCGTCCAGCTCACGGGACAGATAGCTGCCAGGTAGTACCGCCACGCTGTACTCACTCAACAAACGGCGGGTAAAACGTTCATCGTCAATCGGCGTGGCGGGCCAGAGATAGAAACCGGCATCCGGCCGCTGGATGTCCATGACGTCGCCGAGAATCTCCAGCACTGCATCAAACTTCTGTTGATACAGCAGACGGTTGGCCTCCACGTGCTGTTCATCCTGCCAGGCAGTAATGCTCGCCCGTTGCGTTGGAAGAGGCATGGCGCAGCCGTGATAGGTGCGGTAGGTCAGGTAGGGTGCGAGCAGTTGGGCGTCACCCGCGACGAAGCCGGAACGCAGGCCGGGCAGGTTGGAGCGTTTGGACAGGCTGTGGAATACCACACAGCGCGCGAAATCATCGCGCTCCATGGCCGCGCAGGCGTGCAGCAGGCCGGGTGGCGCTGGTTGACCGGGGCTGTATATCTCGCTGTAGCATTCATCCGAGGCAATCACGAAGTCATGTTGGTCAGCCAGCTTGATCAGCTTCTGCAGCGTTTCCAGCGGGATGACCGCACCGGTGGGATTGCCGGGAGAGCAGATGAACAGCAACTGACAGCGCTGCCATATGTCGGCCGGAACCTGATCAAAATCGGGAATAAAGCCATTGGCTGCGGTGCAGGCCAGATAATGCGGTTGGGCACCGGCCAGCAGCGCGGCCCCTTCATATATCTGGTAGAAGGGGTTGGGGCTGAGCACCAGGGCCTGCGGATCGCGACGAACCATCGCCTGAGTAAAGGAAAACAGTGCTTCCCGGGTGCCGGTGACCGGCAGTACATGGCGCTCGGCATCCAGCAGTCCATCAGGCAGCTGAAAACGCTGGTTCAGCCAATCAACGATGGCCGCGCGCAGCGCGGGCAGGCCAAGGGTCGAGGGGTAGACGGACGCCTCGGGCAGGTGAGCACTCAGTGTATCCAGCACCAGTGCTGGCGCGGCATGTTTCGGTTCGCCGATGGACAGGGAAATAACGGGCAGATCCGGATTGGGGGTGACGTCAGCAAGCAATGCCCGCAGCTTCTCGAACGGGTAGGGCTGCAGCTGTTGCAGATTGCTGTTCATCCTCAGATATCCATGGTTTGCGGCGGATCGTGATCTGCCTGCTCGATGTTGTAACTGAGCGTGCGAATGATGGTGTTCTGTAGGCGCTGGCACAATTGGGGGTCGGACAGGGGCTGATTGTCCGCATCGGTTAGCACAAAAACATCATCCACACGCTCACCCAGCGTGACGATGCGTGCATTTTGCACGTTGATGTCGAAATCGAGAAATATTTTTCCCATTTTTGCCAACAGACCGGGCCGATCCGGTGCGCTCAGCTCCAGAATCGTATGTTGTCCGCCATGGTCGGTAAAAATGGTGACCTCTGGTGCAAAAGCGAAGTGTTTGAGCTGGCGCGGTACTCGACGCTGGATGATCGCCGGATAGGCGTCGGGGTCAGATAAGACCTCGCTCAACTCGCGCTTGATCTCGCGGATACGCTCGGGATTGTCGCCAATCGGCCCGCCATCGGCATCCAGCACAATATAAGTGCCCAGATTGATGTGATTGGTGGTGATCACCCGGGCGTCCTGAATACTCAGATTCAGCTGATCCATGGCCGCTACGGTCACGGCAAACAGGTCATTCTGTTCAGGTGTGAACAGGAATATCTGCGTCGCTCCTTCAAATTCCCGTTGTGCGGTTTCCTTGATCAGCACCAGCGGGCCACGGTTCTGCGGGTGCTGCAGGATAGCCTCGGTCTGCCAGGCAATATCACTGGCGGTATGGCGTAGAAAATAGCTTTCTTCCAGTTGCGTCCAGAGACTGTCGGTATCTTCTTCGTCGATACCGTTACGCACCAGGATATCCATGGCCGCGCGCTGAGTGTCAGCGATCTGCTCGGCGCGGTTCGGCGGATTATCCAGCCCGCGGCGCAATGCACGCTTGGTTTCGGTGTACAGCTGCCGCAGCAATGACGCTCGCCATGAATTCCACAGATTGGGATTGGTGGCGTTGATATCGGCAATGGTCAGTACATACAGATAATCCAGCCGCACCTGGTTGCCCATCTGCACTGCGAAATCGTGGATCACTTCCGGATCGGAGATGTCCTTGCGTTGAGCAGTGGTGGACATCAGCAGATGGCTTTGTACCAGCCAGCAGATCAGGTGGGTATCCCAGGCGGGCAATTGATGGCGCTGGCAGAACTGTTCGGCATCCTGCGCGCCCAGCTCCGAATGGTCACCGCCCCGGCCCTTGGCAATATCGTGGTACAACCCGGCGATATACAGCAGATCCGGTTTGGGCAGGCGGCAGAATATCTTCCATGCCAGCGGGTATTTTTCCTGATAATCCGGACGGCCCAGTTTGCGCAGGTGCTTGATCAGATTCAGCGTGTGCGCATCCACCGTATAGATGTGGAACAGATCATGTTGCATCTGCCCGATAATGCGACCGAATTCCGGCAAGTAACGGCCGAGGATGCCGTAGCGGTTCATCCGGCGCAGGTTGCGGTGAATGCCTTCGCGGCAGCGCAGCAGCTCGATGAACAGGCTGGTATTGCGGATGTCGCTGCGGAAGTCATCGTCGATCAGGTGCCGGTTGTCGCGCAGCAGGCGGATGGTATCGGCGCGGACGCCACGGATATCCTCGTGCTGGGCCATCAGCAGAAAGATCTCCATCAGCGCAAAGGGCGTGCGCTTGAACACCTGCGGGTGGGTGACTTCAATATAGTGGTTACGTACCTGAAAACGCGCGTTCAACGGCTGAATGTCGGCGGCTTCGGCATCACGCAGCAAAATTTCCTCGAAATGCTGCATCAGCAGATCATTCAGCTCCGAAAGCGACATGACGATGCGGTAGTACTTCTGCATGAAGCGCTCGACCGCCAATTTGGCATCGTTGTCTTCAAAGCCGAACAGCCGAGCCAGCGCCCGCTGATGATCGAACAGCAGGCGATCCTCAGCGCGGCCGGCCAGCGTATGCAGGGCAAAGCGTACCTGCCAGAGGAACGCGCGGCCGCCGGTGAGGATGCTGTACTCGGGCTCGTTGAGGAAACCCCGGTCGACCAACTGGCGCAGATCGTTGGTGCCAAAGTGGCGCAGAGCAACCCAGCCGATGGTCTGGATATCACGCAGGCCACCGGGAGAGCTTTTGACGTTGGGTTCGAGATTGTATTCGGTGTCGTTGAACTTGGCGTGGCGGACGTGTTGCTCAGCCCGCTTGGCGCGGAAGAACTCGGCGCTGGTCCACATGTGCTGCGGGCCGATGGCATCAATCATATCCTGACGCAGTTGCTGGTCGCCGATCAGAATGCGCGACTCCATCAGGTTGGTGATGACGGTAACGTCAGAGCGCGCCTCATGTTGGCATTCACTGATGCTGCGTACGCTGTGGCCAACCTCCAGACCGATATCCCAGAGCAGGGTCAGAAAGCGGCTGATCGCATCATGATAGTGCTCGCCGCTGCTGCCATCGCGCAGCAATATCAGCAGATCAATATCCGAGTGCGGGTGCAGCTCGCGACGACCGTAGCCGCCGACCGCCAGCAGGGCAATGTCGGCATCTACCGGGCAGGCGAGGAAAGTCCAGGCTTCACGCAGTATCTGATCCGTCAGCCAGGCGCGATCGTGGATCAGTTTGTGGATATCCCTGTGCCCATCGAAACGTGCCTTGAGTACGTCGTTGGCGTGCTGCAGCGCTTTCTTGAAAGCCCTGGTCGGGCTCCGCGCGGCGGCCAGATCAATGCTGAACTGGCTCGGGTCAAACAGTTCATGATCCACAAAAAAATCCTCGGTAGCCTGGGCGGGCAGCGCGATGCGTCTCGTTAGCGGAAGGTTTCTTCCTTGCGCAGGGTCAGCACGTCATACCCGTCGGCGGTAACCAGAATGGTGTGCTCCCACTGGGCCGACAGCTTGCGGTCCTTGGTAATGGCCGTCCAGCCGTCACCCAGCAGGCGGGTTTCATAGCGGCCCTGGTTGAGCATGGGCTCAATGGTGAAGGTCATGCCTTCCTGCAGCTCCATGCCGGTACCGGCCTTGCCATAATGCAGCACCTGGGGTTCTTCATGGAATACCTTGCCGATGCCATGACCGCAATAATCGCGCACAACGCTGTAACGGTTGGCGTGGGCGTGATCCTGAATGATCTGACCAATGTCACCGAGGCGGGCACCGGGGCGCACCACCGAAATACCCTTATACAGGCACTCCTGGGTTACCTGGGACAGACGCTGCGCCCACTCGGGCACATCGCCAACATGGAACATCTTGCTGGTGTCGCCGAAATACCCGTCCTTGATCACGGTGACGTCGATGTTCATCACGTCGCCGTTCTTCAATGGCTTGTCATTCGGGATGCCGTGGCAGACCACATGGTTCAGCGAAGTGCAGATCGACTTGGGGAACGGGATGCGACCATGGCCACCGCCGTAGTTCAGCGGTGCGGGAATGGCTTTCTGCTCGTTGACAATGAAGTCATGGCAAAGCTGGTTCAGGCGGTCGGTAGTCACGCCCGGCTTGACATGCTCCTCGATCATTTCCAGAACTTCAGCGGCGAGGCGGCCGGCTACACGCATGCCGGCGATGTCTTCAGGAGTCTTGATGGATACGCTCATGTGCGGGAAATTCTCTCGTAGTACCACGCCATCAGGCGTGTAAAAGTATGAAATAGTGGGCGCAGTTTATCAGAAGCCGGCCGCTGCTGCTGTGGCGCAAGCACAGCCGTTGGGCATCCCGGCCTTTATCCGATCGCCGGTTGTGTGGTATAAAGCGCCGCGCCTGAGTGAATGCGGACATTTTTCGCATCAGGCATAACTTAAACCGCACACATATCGACACGTTGCTCTGGGTGCCCTTCGAGGTTGAACAGCGGGATATGTGGAGGCTCAACCCGATACAATTTATGGAGTTATCATGACCCAAGTTTCCATGCGTGACATGCTGAAGGCCGGTGCGCACTTCGGCCACCAGACCCGTTACTGGAACCCGAAAATGGGCAAGTACATTTTCGGTGCACGCAACAAGATTCACATCATCAACCTTGAAAAAACCATGCCCATGTTCGACGAAGCCCTGAGCTTCGTAGAGAAACTGGCCACTGGCAAGAACAAGCTGCTGTTCGTCGGCACCAAGCGCGCCGCCAGCAAGATCATCGCTGAAGAAGCCACCCGTGCCGGCATGCCTTATGTCGATCACCGCTGGCTCGGTGGCATGCTGACCAACTACAAGACCATCCGTCAGTCGATCAAGCGTCTGCGTGACCTGGAAGTTCAGGCTGAAGATGGCACTTTCACCAAGCTGACCAAGAAAGAAGCGCTGATGCGCACCCGTGATCTGGAAAAACTGGATCGTGGCCTGGGCGGTATCAAGGATATGGGCGGCCTGCCTGACGCACTGTTCGTAATCGACGTTGAGCACGAGCGCATTGCTATCACCGAAGCCAACAAGCTGGGCATTCCGGTTATCGGCATCGTTGATACCAACAGCAGCCCGGACGGTGTTGACTACGTTATCCCGGGTAACGACGATGCTATCCGCGCCATCAAACTGTATGCCGGCGCCATGGCTGACGCAGTACTGCGTGGCAAGAATAACGGCGGTGTCGGCGAATTCGTCGAAGAAACTGCTGCCTCCGAGGCCTCTGAAGGCTGAGCAGGAATCGGCGTAGTTTGAAAGCCGTATGCAAAAAGGGGGCGATGCCCCCTTTTTGCACTATGTTGAAATATCTTCAAAGCAACATGATGAGGCGGTCCTGAATCGCGGACCGCTCCCAATCAAGCAATTCAGAGGAAAAGTTCATGTCACAGATTACTGCAGCCATGGTCAAGGAACTGCGTGAGCGTACCGGCCAGGGCATGATGGATTGCAAAAAAGCCCTTGAAGCCGCTGGCGGCGATATCGAAAAAGCCATTGACGACATGCGTGCGGCAGGCTCCATCAAGGCAGCCAAGAAAGCCGGCAACATTGCCGCTGAAGGCTCCATTGCGGTCAAGGTGGCTGATGACAACAAGTCTGCTGTCATTATCGAAGTCAACTCCCAGACTGACTTCCTGGCTCTGCAGGATGATTTCAAGGCCTTCGTTAACGAGAGCCTGAACAAGGGTTTTGCCGCTGGTTACAGCGACGCCGCTCCGTTGATTGCTGACCAGGAACCTGCCCGTGAAGCGCTGGTTGCCAAGTGTGGCGAGAACGTCAACATCCGTCGTCTGGCCCGTGTTGAAGGCGATGTGGTAGGTGCTTATCTGCACGGCCATCGTATCGGCGTACTGGTTGCCCTGAAAGGCGGCGACGCTGAACTGGCTCGTGATATCGCCATGCACGTTGCTGCCAGCAACCCGCAACTGCTGGATCCTTCACAGGTATCCCCTGAAGTGATCGCCAAGGAAAAGGAAATCTTCCTCAGCCTGAACGCTGATAAGATTGCCGGCAAGCCAGAGAACATCGTTGAGAATATGGTCAAGGGCCGTATCAACAAGTTCCTCGCAGAAGCCAGCCTGGTCGAGCAGTCTTTCGTCAAGGATCCCGAAGTCAAAGTGGGTGAGCTGGCCAGGAAAGCCGGTGCTGAAATCGTTTCCTTCACCCGTTTTGAAGTGGGCGAAGGCATCGAGCGTGCTGAAGTCGACTTCGCAGCAGAAGTGGCTGCCCAGGTTGCTGCTTCCAAGCAGTAATGATGCGGCATGAGCGATGCTCCTGCGAACGTCTGGCCAAGGCGTTCGCGGCACAGTAATACGGAAGGCTTCTCGTGCAGGCGAGAAGCCTTCTTTTTAAGAAATACTGAACAAGTCACCGCTCCGGTTGTCTGGGAGTGACTCGTTGAGTGTTTCACCCGATAGCAGGAGAGTGATGAATGGCACAGGTACCCAGCAGCCGTCAGCCCAAGTACAAACGCATCCTATTGAAGCTCAGCGGCGAGGCCCTGATGGGCACCGAAGACTTTGGTATTGATCCCAAGGTGCTGGATCGGATGGCCCTGGAAATAGGTCAACTGATCGGCATTGGCGTTCAGGTCGGTCTGGTTATTGGGGGGGGCAACCTGTTCCGCGGTGCAGCCCTGAGCGCTGCAGGTATGGACCGGGTGACAGGCGACCATATGGGTATGCTGGCTACAGTGATGAACTCGCTGGCGATGCGTGATGCGCTGGAGCGTTCCAACATTCAGACCCGCGTCATGTCTGCCATTGCCATGGAGGGGGTGACTGAACACTATGACCGCCGCAAGGCCATGCGCTATCTGGCTGGCGGCGACGTGGTAATATTTTCTGCGGGTACCGGCAATCCATTCTTTACCACTGATACGGCTGCCTGCCTGCGCGGCATCGAAGTTGATGCGGACGTTGTGCTGAAGGCAACCAAGGTCGATGGGGTATATGATCGTGATCCGATGAAGGATCCGAATGCTGAACGTTTTGACCGACTCAGCTATGACCAGGTTCTGGATCTGAAGCTGGGCGTGATGGATCTGACCGCCATCTGTCTGATTCGTGATCACCAGATGCCTTTGCGGGTATTCAATATGAACAAACCCGGCGCGCTGCTCAATGCAGTGGTAGGAAGCGCTGAGGGTACATTGATCGAGGGCTGAATAATGATCAACGAAATCAAGAAAGAAGCGCAGGAGCGCATGAGCAAATCGGCAGACTCGCTGGGCGTAGCTTTTGCCAAGATACGTACCGGACGGGCACACCCGAGCATTCTGGACAGCGTCATGGTGTCCTACTACGGTTCTGATACCCCACTGCGTCAGGTAGCCAACGTCACTGTGGAAGACTCCCGGACACTGGCACTGAGCGTGTTTGACAAGAGCATGATTCAGGCTGTGGAAAAAGCCATCATGACCTCGGATCTGGGTCTCAATCCGGCCACTTCCGGCACCACTATCCGTGTGCCGATGCCGGCGCTGACTGAGGAAACGCGTAAGGGCTACACCAAACAAGCTCGCAGTGAAGCGGAAAATGCCCGTGTAGCGGTGCGTAATATCCGCCGTGATGCGCTGGGCCAGCTCAAGGAACTGCAGAAAGAAAAGGAAATCAGTGAGGACGATGAACGTCGTGCCGCTGACGAAGTTCAGAAGCTGACCGACAAA
This sequence comes from uncultured Halopseudomonas sp., assembly GCA_964474945.1. GTDB lineage: Bacteria > Pseudomonadota > Gammaproteobacteria > Pseudomonadales > Pseudomonadaceae > Halopseudomonas. The sequence continues at coordinate 29,661 of CAYYUQ010000017.1, forward strand.
TATATCGCTGAGATCGACAAGGCGTTGGAAGGCAAGGAAGCGGATCTGATGGCGATTTGATGCTGTCTGCTTACCCAACAGGCGTTGCCATGACCGATAATAAAGCTGGATCCGGTGCTGTGCCCCGCCACGTTGCCATCATCATGGATGGCAACAACCGCTGGGCGCGCAAGCGCCTGATGCCGGGAGTGGCAGGACACAAGGCCGGTGTGGATGCGGTCAAGGCGGTGATCGAGGTATGCGCCGCCGAAGGCGTTGAGGTGCTTACCTTATTCGCCTTTTCCAGTGAAAACTGGGCTCGTCCGGAAGAAGAAGTGGGCGCGTTGATGGAGTTGTTCCTGTTTGCCTTGCGTCGTGAAGTGCGCAAGCTGCGGGATAACGGCATCCGTCTGAAGATCATCGGTGATCGCAACCGCTTTGCTCCAGAACTACGCAAGGCGATGGCTGAGGCTGAGGCGACGACAGCTGAGGGTGAAGGCATGCAATTGCTGATTGCTGCCAACTACGGCGGGCAGTGGGATGTCGTTCAGGCTGCCCAGTCGCTCGCGCAGGATGTCGCTGCTGGCGTAATCGCCCCACAGGATATCGATGCCCAGGCGCTGGAAGCGCGGCTGAGTACGTCAGACTTCCCGCTGCCGGATCTGTGTATTCGCACAGGCGGCGAGCGGCGTATCAGTAATTTCCTGTTATGGCAGCTGGCCTATGCCGAGCTGTATTTCTCCGATTTATATTGGCCTGATTTCAAACACGACGCCATGCGCGAAGCGCTGGCCGATTTTGCCCGCCGACAACGGCGCTTTGGCAAGACCAGCGACCAGGTGGCAGCGGAGTCCTGATGCTCAAGCAACGTATTATTACCGGTATTATCCTCGCGCCGTTGGTCATCGCCGGCTTCGTATTGCTCAATGCCCTGTGGTTCGCAGTCATGATTGGCTTTATTGTCACCCTCGCTGGCTGGGAATGGGCGCGGCTGGCCGGTGTTCAGGCGCAGATCGGCCGGGTGGCCTATGCCGGTATAGTGGCTTTGTTGCTGGTTGGGTTGTATCTGGCTGACGCGCCTGTGCTTCCCGTATTGTCCATTGCGCTGGGCTGGTGGCTTCTGGCAACAGCGATGATTCTGCGGTATCCCGATGGCAATGGTCTCTGGTCAAATTCGCTGGCCAGGGTTTATGGGTTACTGGTGCTCCTGCCTGCCTGGTACGGGTTGGTCTGGTTGCGTGCCCAGGACGGCGGGCTGTGGTTATTACTGACCGTTGTCGTCATGGTCTGGGCAGCGGATATCGGTGCTTATTTCGCTGGCAAGACCTTTGGCCGGAACAAACTGCTCCCCAGAGTCAGCCCAGGCAAGACGCGGGAAGGCTTGCTTGGCGGCATCATATTGACTCAGATACTGGCGGTGGCCGCCATGCTGTACCTGGGCTGGGCCATGCAGTCCATCCTGCTGGGCATGCTGGGTACGTTGCTGGTGGTGCTGTTCTCTGTGGTCGGGGATCTTACCGAAAGCCTGTTCAAGCGTGAGCATGGGCTCAAGGACAGCAGCAACCTGCTGCCCGGTCACGGCGGGGTCATGGATCGTATTGATAGCCTGACCGCCGCCATTCCTCTGTTTGCCCTCGGCTGGTATCTGTTCGGGAGCCTGTTGGGGTGAGTCATCAATGGATAACCGTACTGGGCGCGACCGGCTCCATAGGGGTCAGCACGCTGGATGTAGTGGCGCGCCACGCTGATCGCTATCGCGTGTTTGCGCTGACCGGTTATAGCCGCATGGATGTGCTGTACGCTCAGTGTCTGCGGCACACTCCGCTGTATGCTGTGGTGGCTGACGTAATCCAGGCGGAACAGCTTCAGGCCAGGTTGAAGGTGGCCGGGCTGCAGACCCGTGTACTGCAGGGTATGGACGCGCTGGACGAGGTATCCGCCGATCAGCGGGTGGATGTGGTCATGGCCGCCATCGTAGGAGCCGCCGGTCTATCGCCGACGCTGGCCGCCGTGCGCGCCGGAAAGCGGGTGCTGTTGGCGAACAAGGAAGCGCTGGTCATGTCTGGCGCCTTGTTCATGCAAGCGGTGCGTGATTCTGGTGCACAACTGTTGCCGATCGACAGTGAGCACAACGCCATATTCCAGTGCATGCCGGGCAACTACGCCGAGGGTCTGGCGCAGGTAGGCGTTCGCCGTATTCTGCTGACCGCGTCGGGCGGGCCATTTCGCGAGATGCCGCTGGCCGATCTGGTTCATGTTACTCCGACGCAGGCCTGTGCCCATCCCAATTGGTCGATGGGACAGAAGATCTCGGTCGATTCGGCAAGCATGATGAACAAGGGGCTGGAGTTGATCGAGGCCTGCTGGTTGTTCGATGCGCGTCCGGAACAGGTTGAGGTGGTGGTTCATCCCCAGAGCGTGGTGCATTCGCTGGTCGACTATGTTGACGGATCGGTGCTGGCGCAGCTGGGTAATCCGGATATGCGTACTCCCATCGCCCATGCGCTGGCCTGGCCAGAGCGCATTGACTCCGGCGTCAGCGCACTGGATCTGCTGCGCACCGCCAGACTGGATTTTGAAGCGCCTGATCCTGAGCGATTCCCCTGCCTTGGCTTGGCCCGCCAGGCATTTGATGCCGGTGGCACCGCCTGCGCCATTCTCAATGCCGCCAATGAGGTGGCTGTTCAAGCCTTTCTTGAGCGGCGCATTGGTTTCACTGACATCCCTGTTATTATCGACTACACGTTGAACTGTCTTTCTCCGGTACCAATCGGGGAATTGGCTCAGGTCATGCTGGCAGACCGCCAGGCCCGAGCGTGTGCAGAACAATGGCTGAGCAATCAGACGTGAGCCAGAGCGTAATGCGCCCGGCATGGCTTTCAGAGTGAGGCGCTGATGGATTTACTGTTTACTTTATTGGCTACCGTAGTCGCGTTAGGTCTACTGGTTACCATTCACGAATACGGCCACTTCTGGGTCGCACGCCGCTGTGGCGTCAAGGTGTTGCGTTTTTCCATTGGTTTCGGGCCCGCCCTGTACAACTGGCGTGATCGCCGCGGTACCGAGTTCGTAATTGCCGGCATTCCGCTGGGCGGCTATGTGAAGATGCTCGACGAGCGCGAAGCACCCGTGCCTGCTGATGAGCTGGATCAAGCCTTCAATCGCAAGACAGTAAAACAGCGCATTGCCATTGTCGCTGCCGGCCCGGTAGCCAATTTTCTGTTGGCGATTGTCGCGTTCTGGGTCATTGCTGTGGTGGGCATCACCACGGTCGCACCCGTAACCGGCCCGATCGAGCCGGGTAGTATTGCCGCCCGCGCCGGGCTTGGCGAAGGGCTGGAAATTCTGCAGGTGGATGGTAGCCGCACCTCCACCTGGCACGATGTCAATCTGCAATTGATTCGCCGTCTCGGCGAAACCGGCCAGCTGCAGATCCTGGCCCGGGAAGGGGAAAGCACGCCGCAGAGCTTTACCTTGCATCTCAATGACTGGCTGCGCGGTGCGGACCAGCCGGACCCCATGACAGCGCTCGGGTTGACCAGCTGGAAACCCGTAATTACGCCGTTGATCGATCAGGTCAGCCCCGGCGGTGCAGCGGAGCGGGCAGGTCTGCAGTCCGGCGATCTGATCATCGCCATGGATGGAGAGCCGGTTCAGGATTGGCTGAGTGAAGTGGTGCCACGTATTCAGGCCAGTCCGGGTCAGCCATTGAATCTGACGCTGGAACGTGATGGTGGTCTGCTGGAGCTGGCAGTCACACCCGACGCCCGCGAGCAGAGCGGCCAGCAGGTAGGATTTGTTGGTGCGGGCATTGCTGCTTTTGAGTGGCCCGAGCACATGATTCGCCGTATCGACTACAACCCGCTGGCGGCTGTTCCCATTGCGGTGGTCAAGACATGGGATATGACGGCGCTGACCCTCGACTCCCTGAAAAAGATGATCACCGGGCTGGTCTCGGCAAAAAACTTGAGCGGCCCGATAACCATTGCTAAAGTGGCGGGCGCTTCGGCGAAGTCAGGGCTGGAAAGTTTTCTCAGTTTTATTGCCTATCTGAGCATCAGTCTTGGGGTTCTGAATCTGCTGCCCATACCGGTACTGGATGGTGGTCACCTGGTGTACTACGTGGCCGAGTGGATTAGAGGCAAACCCCTGTCTGAACGTATTCAGGGCTGGGGATTACAGATAGGATTGACCCTGATTGTGGGGGTGATGCTGTTCGCCATCTACAACGATATAAGTCGATTGGGCAACTGAGCGACAGAGAAATACCGATACCCGAACTGTCGCACGCGGCAGATAAGAATTAACCAGTCAGCCAGAACGGATTTCATGAAACGTTACCTATTGCCTGCGCTATTGCTGATACTCCTGGCGCCGGGAGTTTTTGCCGATGCCTTCCAGATCTCCGACATTCGCGTCAATGGTTTGCAACGTGTCTCCGCTGGCAGCGTATTCAGCGCTTTGCCACTGAATATCGGCGACCAGGTGGATGATCAGACGCTGGTCGACGCCTCCCGCTCCCTGTTCCGTACCGGTTTCTTCCAGGATATTCAGCTCGGTCGCGAAGGCAGCGTGCTGATTATCAATGTGGTTGAGCGCCCCTCCATTTCCTCCATCGAGCTGGAGGGCAACAAGGCGATCAAGAGCGAAGATCTGCTCAATGGTCTGCGTATGGCCGGCCTGGCCGAAGGGGAAATCTTCCAGCAGGCCACGCTGGATGGCGTTCGGAACGAATTGCTGCGCCAGTACGTAGCTCAGGGGCGCTACTCTGCCGATATCGAAACCCAGATTGTTGCCGAGCCGCGTAATCGCGTGGCGCTGAAGATTCAGGTTGATGAAGGTTCCATTGCCTCGATCAAGCACGTCAACGTCGTCGGCAACTCGGTCTTTTCCGATGAAGATCTGGCGCCGTTGTTTGAATTGAAGAGCAGCGGCTGGCTCTCCTTCATTCGCAACGACGACAAGTACTCCCGCGAGAAGCTCTCAGGTGACCTTGAGCGCCTGCGTTCCTGGTATCTGGATCGTGGCTACATCAATATGGACGTGGCTTCTACCCAGGTATCCATTACCCCAGACAAGAAGCACGTCTACATCACGGTCAACATCAACGAAGGCGAGCTGTATACGGTGAATGCAGTCAACCTGTCAGGTGACCTGGTGGTACCGGAGCAGGATGTTCGCCGGTTGTTGCTGGTTGAGCCGGGCCAGGTATTCTCCCGTCAGGTCATGACTGCCAGCTCTGATCTGATCGGCCGTCGTCTGGGTAACGAAGGCTACACCTTCGCCAACGTCAACGGCATACCGCAGATCAATGAAGAAGACCGCACCGTTGATGTGACCTTCGTGGTGGATCCAGGCCAGCGTGCGTACGTCAATCGTATCAACTTCCGTGGTAACACCAAGACGGATGATGAAGTGCTGCGTCGGGAAATGCGTCAGATGGAAGGCGGTTGGGCTTCCACCTACCTGATCGACCAATCCAAATTGCGTCTTGAGCGGCTGGGCTTCTTCAAGGAAGTCGATGTTGAAACGATTCCGGTACCGGGCGCCGACGACCTGATTGATGTGAACTATACCGTCGAGGAGCAACCGTCCGGCTCGGTTACCGCCAGTCTTGGCTTTGCTCAGGGCACCGGCTTGATTCTCGGCGGCTCGATCAGCCAGAATAACTTCTTCGGTACCGGTAACCGGGTCAGCTTCAGCGCCAACCGCTCGGCCTATCAGACATCACTGTCGTTCGGCTTCCTAAATCCCTACTTCACCACCGATGGGGTCAGCCTGGGTTACAACGCCTTCTATCGCACCACTGACTATGATGACCTGGATGTGGATATCTCCAGTTACTCGGTAGACTCCTACGGCGCTGGTTTCAATATCGGTTATCCGATCAGCGATACTTCGCGCCTGTCCTTTGGTCTGTCGGTGCAGCAGGATGAGATCAAGGAAGGTGTCTACACGGTGGAGGAGATTCAGCGTTTCCTGGATACAGAAGGGGATAGTTTCTTCAGTGTTCGCGCCAATATGGGCTGGTCTCAGTCGACTCTGAACCGTGGCGTATTCCCGGATCGCGGTTATTCACAGAGCCTGGGGCTTGAGGTCGCAGTTCCCGGCAGTGACCTGCAATTCTACAAGCTGGGTTATCGCGCCCAGCGCTACTTCCCGATCACCGATGGCTGGACACTGCGTGTTCATACCGATAGTGGCGCGGCTCGCCGATTTGGCAGCACCAAGATGGTGCCTTTCTATGAGCATTATTTTGCTGGCGGTATCGGCTCAGTCAGGGGCTTCGAAAGCAGTACCCTTGGCCCGCGTAGCACGCCGAGTACCGGTGAAACGGAGGGAACTTTGCGCGATCCTGATCAGGATCCGCTGCCCTTCGGTGGCAACGTGAAGATTACCGGCGGTATGGAGCTGATTTTCCCGGCTCCCTTCGTCAAGGATCAACGTTCACTGCGCACTGTGCTGTTCCTTGATGCCGGTAACGTCTTCGATACCTACTGTGTACAGCCGCGCGGAACTACTGCACCGAGGCGCGATTGCCCTGATGTGAGTGCCGGCGAATTGCGTTACAGTGCGGGTATTGGCTTGTCATGGTTGACCGCGCTGGGTCCGCTGGGCTTCAGTCTCGGTATGCCATTGAATGATGAGTCCGATGATGACCGGCAGGTATTCCAGTTCACCCTGGGCCAGACGTTCTAATAACAACAGAGTCACTTTCCATCAGGAGTAACAAAGAGTGCGCAAGAGTATTTGCATAGCAGTGATGTCCATCATGGCATTAGCTAGTGTATCGGCTGTGGCCCAGTCGATTGCTGTACTGGATTACCAAATGGCGTTGCTGGAATCGGACGCGGCCAAGCGCTATTCCGTGGATGCCGAGAAGAAGTTCGGTAGTCAGCTGCAACGCCTGCAGAATCTGGAAGCTGAAGCCAAGCGTTTGCAGGAGCGCATGCAGCGTGACGGCGAGAAGCTGGGTCAGAGCGAACTGGAAAAGCTGGAGCTGGAGTTTCGCCAGAAGGCCCGTGAGTTCCAGACACAGTCTCGCGAGCTGAACGAGGCCAAGGCCCAGTCTGATCGGGAGATGCTGGAGCAACTCAAGCCCAAGCTGGATAGCGCGGTTGAAGCGGTACTCAAGGCCGGTAACTATGATCTGGTGATTGATCGCAGTGCAGTGGTCGAGGTGAAGCCCAACCTTGATATCACCCGTCAGGTTATCGAACGCCTGAACAGCACGCGTTGATTGACATGTTGGATTCCGTTGCTTTCACCCTCGCGCAACTGGCCGAGACGCTGGATGCGCGCTTGCAAGGGGACGGCAGTAAGACCATCCATGGCCTGGCGGCGTTGCAGCACGCCGGGCCATCGGATCTGAGCTTCCTCGCCAACCGGCAATACCGCAAACAGTTGGCAGGCAGTCAGGCAGGTGCAGTGTTGCTGACCGAAGCCGATGCAGCTGATTTTGCAGGCAATGCACTGATCGTTGCAGATCCCTATCTGGCTTACGCTCAGGTCTCCCATCAGTTTGATCGCAAGCCTCGTGGTCGAGCGGGGATTCATCCCTCTGCCGTCATTGCCGAGTCAGTGGTAGTAGATGCCACAGCCTGCATCGGGCCCGGTGTGGTGATTGAAGCGCATGCGGTGATTGGCGCCAACGCTACCCTTGGCGCTCAATGCTTTGTCGGTGAGCGTTGCCATATTGGTGCGGATAGTTGGCTGGCTCCTCGCGTGACCTTGTATCACGACGTTCGCATGGGTGAGCGCGTGGTCATTCAATCGGGGGCGGTTATTGGCGGTGAAGGCTTTGGTTTTGCCAATGCCGACGGCCGCTGGCACAAGATTGCTCAGATTGGCGGTGTCGTCATCGGTGACGACGTCGAGATCGGAGCTAACACCACCATTGATCGCGGCGCACTAAGCGACACGGTGATCAATGACGGTGTGAAGCTGGATAACCAGATTCAGATCGCCCATAACGTACAGGTGGGTGAGCATACCGCCATGGCTGCCTGTGTCGGTATTTCCGGCAGTACCCGTATCGGCAAGCACTGCATGCTGGCGGGTGGTGTGGGCCTGGTCGGACACATCGATGTCTGCGATAACGTTTTCATCAGCGGTATGACCATGGTCACGCGTTCCATTACCGAACCGGGTGCCTACTCCTCCGGGACAGCCATGCAGACTGCCGCCGACTGGAAGAAAAGCGCCGCACGTTTCAGGCAACTGGATACGCTGGCCAGGCGGGTGCAGCAACTGGAGAAGCAGTTGCTGGCGGTGACCCCGCCGCCGCAGGACTCATCAGAGTCCTGAGCTGTGCGCGTTGCGCATCCCACCCATCACTGCAAGGCCATGCGAAATAAAATGGATATCAAAGAAATAAAAGAATACCTGCCCCACCGTTACCCGTTCCTGTTGGTGGATCGGGTAGTCGAGCTGGATCTCGAGGGCAAGCGTATCCGCGCCTACAAGAATGTGACGGCTAACGAGCATTTCTTTGCTGGCCACTTTCCAGAGCATCCCATCATGCCAGGCGTGTTGATCATCGAGGCCATGGCGCAGGCGGCCGGTTTGCTGGGCTTCCGCATGATGAACAGCAAGGCGGAAGACGGCACGCTGTATTACTTTGTCGGCTCGGACAAGCTTCGCTTTCGCCAACCGGTAGTGCCTGGTGATCAATTGCAGCTGGAAGCCACCTACCTGAGTAACAAACGTGGTATCTGGAAGTTTGCCTGCCGTGCATTGGTGGACGGTAAGGAAGCCTGCTCCGGCGAAATCATTTGTGCGGAACACAAGGTATGAGTCCAATTCATCCTCTGGCGATCATCGATCCGGCCGCACGGCTGGCTGATGACGTCGAGGTAGGCCCCTGGACTATCATCGGTCCGGATGTGGAGGTAGGCGCAGGTACCGTGATCGGGCCTCATGTCGTCGTCAAGGGGCCGACCACCATCGGCAAGAGCAATCGGATTTTCCAGTTTGCCTCGGTCGGTGAGGACTGCCAGGACAAGAAGTACAAGGGTGAACCCACGCGGTTGGTCATCGGTGATAACAATGTGATCCGTGAAGGTTGCACGCTGCACCGCGGAACCGTTCAGGATCAGGGTGTCACCGCCATAGGTAACGATAATCTGCTGATGGCCTACGTGCATATTGCCCATGACTGCGTGGTCGGCAATAACATCATCATGGCGAACAATGCCACCATCGCCGGTCATGTTCATATTGGTGATGGGGTGATTCTCGGCGGATATACCACGGTTCACCAGTTTTGCCATATTGGCGCGTGGTCCATGAGCGCCGCCAACAGCGCGGTATTCAAGGATATTCCCGCCTTCGTCATGGTCGGCGGGAACCCTGCTAACGCCCACGGGATGAACTTCGAAGGCATGCGCCGTCGGGGTTACAGCCAGGATCTGATCACGGCGCTGCGTCGTGCCTATAAGGTCGTCTATCGTCAGGGCAAGACGCTGCAGGAAGCGCTGCAGGAGCTGGAAGAAGCCGCTGCCCAGTATCCTGAAGTTGCGCTCTATCGCGATTCCATTCTCGCTTCCACTCGCGGTATTACCCGCTGACCATGAGCGGCATGGCCCCCCAAGGTAAACCCCTGTGTATCGCGCTGGTGGCTGGCGAAGCCTCCGGCGATACCCTGGGTGCCGGTTTGATCAAGGCACTTAAACAACAGCATCCAGACGCCGAGTTCATTGGTATCGGCGGGCCGCGGATGCAGGCCGAAGGGTTGGGCAGTCAGGTGCCCATGGAGCGTCTGGCGGTCATGGGGTTGGTCGAGGTGCTGGGGCGGCTGCGGGAACTGTTGCGTATTCGCCGCGAGCTGGTGGATTTTCTCAAACAGCGTCAGCCGGATGTTTTTATCGGCATTGATGCCCCGGATTTCACGCTTGGCGTTGAGCAGCGTCTGCGCGATGCGGGTATCCCCACAGTGCATTACGTCAGCCCGTCAGTATGGGCCTGGCGGGAAAAGCGTGTGCTGGGTATTCGTCAATCCACCGACCTGATGCTTACTCTGTTCCCCTTCGAGGAGGAGGTCTATCGCAAGCATGGCGTAGCGGTGCGGTGCGTAGGCCACACGCTGGCGGATCACATCCCCATGGAACCGGATCGGGCAGCAGCCCGCCAGACACTGGGCTTGCCGGAGCATGGCGCGGTAGTGGCATTGATGCCCGGCAGTCGCAATGGCGAGCTGCGTAAACTCGGCCTGCTGTTTCTGCAAACCGCCGCCTGGTGTCTGAAACGTAACCCGGGTCTGCATTTCATATTGCCTTGCGCCAACGCCGAGCGTCGTCAGCAGATGGAAAACATATTGGCGCAAAGTGGCCTGCAACTGCCGCTGACGCTGCTTGATGGGCAAAGTCACGACACACTGGCCGCTTGTGATGCGGTATTGATCGCCTCCGGTACGGCGACGCTGGAGGCCATGCTGTTCAAGCGGCCGATGGTAGTTGCCTATCGGATGGCGTCCTTGACCTTCAAGATACTCCGACGTCTGGTCAGGGTAGGGCACGTGGCGCTGCCCAATCTGTTGGCGGGTCATGAAGTGGCGCCCGAGTTCTTGCAGGATGCCGCCACGCCGGCCGCCATGGGTCAAGCGCTACTCGACCGGCTTGGCCCTACCGAGGAGCGTGACCAGACCGAAGCTGAGTTTCGCGAACTGCATGCATTGCTGCGCCGCAATGCTGACCAGACCGCGGCCCAGGCAGTGCTGGATTTGCTGCGGCAGAAAGGGCGGCTGGCATGACTCAATTACTCATGGATTGGTCGCTGCCTGATGGTCAGGAGCTGGTTGCCGGTGTCGATGAGGTAGGACGTGGCCCGCTCTGTGGCGCCGTCGTTACTGCTGCCGTTATTCTTGATCCGCGCCGCCCCATCGAGGGTTTGAATGACTCGAAGAAGCTCACCGAGGCTCACCGTGAAGCCTTGTTTCCGCTGATTCAGGAGCGTGCGCTGGCCTGGGCCATCGGTCGGGCCGAGGTGCATGAGATAGACCAACTGAATATCCTGCATGCCACCATGTTGGCCATGCAGCGTGCGGTAGCCGGTTTGTCGATTCAACCGGATCGGGTATTGGTGGATGGCAACCGCTGTCCGGTACTGCCCATGCCCAGCGAGGCGGTGATCCAGGGCGATGGGCTCGTACCCGCGATCTCCGCCGCATCCATTCTCGCCAAGGTCACGCGGGATAGGGAGATGCACGAGCTGGAGCTGATTTACCCGGGCTATGGCATCGGCAAGCACAAGGGCTATCCAACCCGGGAGCACCTGAGCGCACTCCAGACCCTGGGCGCGACGCCTATTCATCGTCGTTCTTTTGCCCCGGTGCGTAATGCATTGCAAGCACTGACGGCTGAATAACCCGCACTCAATTGCGGCAGGCCCGCGTTGGGGCGCGTCGCTGCGAGGGCGTGGTTCCCATAGGCGCGATGGGTCATGCTGCCGGTGGATTGTGCTGGCTCGAGCGTCGCCCCGGTGCGATGACGGGTGCGGCTCTCACCGAGGGATGGGGCTCATGCCGGGGTAGCCCCCAACTTCCCCCACCGCTACAATCACCCGATCCAGTTTTATCCTCCTCCAGCCTCAGGAAGAATATGAGCGTTTCCTTTGTCCATCTGCGTGTGCATACCGAATTCTCCCTGGTTGACGGCCTGGTTCGGATCAAGCCATTCATCAAGGCGGTAGCGGCGGCGGGGATGCCGGCGGTGGCGGTAACCGATCAAAGCAACATGTGCAGTCTGGTGAAGTTCTACCGGGCAGCCATGGGGGGTGGGGTCAAGCCGATTTGCGGCGTGGATATCTGGCTGGCCAGTGATGAAGACGATGGCCAGCTCAGCCGCATGACGCTGCTGGCAATGAATAAGCAGGGCTATCGTAACCTGACCGAGCTGGTGTCGCTTGGCTATACCCAGGGTCAGCGCAACGGTGTGGCGACCATCCGCCGGGAATGGATCCGCGGTGCCAGCGAAGGGGTGATTGCCCTGTCCGGCGCCAAGGAAGGGGAAATCGGCCAGGCGCTGTTGTCCAGCGATCCCGCTCAGGCTGACCATCTTGTGCAGCAGTGGATGGAGGTGTTTCCCGGACGTTTCTATCTCGAACTGCAGCGCACGAGTCGTCTCAATGACGAAGAGCATCTGCATGCTGCCGTCGCGTTGGCGGGGCGGCATGCTTGCCCGGTGGTGGCGACCAACGATGTGCGCTTTCTCAAGCGGGAAGATTATGAAGCCCACGAAACCCGCGTCTGTATCGGCGAAGGGCGGGCGCTGGACGACCCCCGGCGGGTCAAGCAGTACAGTGAAGAGCAATATCTGAAAACGCCGGACGAAATGGCCGAGCTGTTTTCCGACATTCCCGAAGCGCTGCAAAACAGTGTGGAGATCGCCAAGCGCTGCAATATTGAAGTGCAGCTGGGCAAGTACTTCCTGCCGGACTTTCCGGTGCCCGAAGGCATGACCATGGATGATTATTTTCGCCAGGTCTCCCTGGAGGGCCTGGAGCATCGCCTTGAGGTCATTCTGCCGCCGGACTCGGAAAACTACGAGGCGCGGCGTCAGGTCTATCTTGATCGCTTGAAATTCGAGCTGGATATCATCATCCAGATGGGCTTTCCGGGTTACTTCCTGGTGGTCATGGACTTCATCAAATGGGCCAAGAATAACGGCGTTCCGGTAGGCCCCGGTCGAGGTTCCGGAGCTGGCTCGCTGGTCGCTTATGCGTTGCTGATTACCGATCTGGATCCGCTGGAATACGACCTGCTGTTTGAACGCTTCCTCAACCCGGAACGGGTTTCCATGCCTGACTTCGATATCGACTTCTGCATGGAAGGTCGCGACCGGGTCATCGATTATGTGGCGGAAACCTACGGTCGTAACGCGGTATCACAGATCATCACTTTCGGTACCATGGCGGCCAAGGCTGTGGTGCGCGACGTGGCTCGGGTGCAAGGCAAGTCCTATGGATTGGCCGACAAACTGTCGAAGATGATTCCCTTCGAAGTGGGCATGACACTGGCCAAGGCTCACGAGCAGGAGGAAATCCTGCGCGACTTCCTGGCCGCCGATGAAGAAGCCCAGGAAATCTGGGACATGGCGCTGAAACTGGAAGGTATCACCCGTAACGTCGGCAAACACGCCGGCGGCGTGGTGATTGCGCCGACCAAATTGACCGACTTCGCGCCTCTTTATTGCGATCAGGCGGGAGAAGGTCTGGTAACCCAGTTCGATAAGGACGACGTGGAGGCCGCCGGACTGGTGAAGTTTGACTTCCTCGGTCTGCGTACCCTGACCATCATCGACTGGGCGCTGGACACCATCAACCGGGTGCGTGCCACCGAAGACAAGCCGCCGCTTAATATCGACCGCATCCCGCTGGACGATGCGCCGACCTACGCCATGCTGCAGAAGGCCGAGACCACGGCAGTTTTCCAGCTGGAATCCCGCGGCATGAAGGAGCTGATCAAGAAGCTCAAGCCAGACTGCCTGGAAGACATGATCGCTCTGGTAGCCCTGTTCCGTCCGGGCCCGCTGCAATCGGGCATGGTCGACGACTTCATCAACCGGAAGCATGGCCGGGAACAGATTTCCTACCCGCATCCGGATTATCAGTACGCCGGCCTCGAACCGGTACTCAAACCGACCTACGGCATCATTCTGTATCAGGAACAGGTGATGCAGATTGCCCAGGTCATGGCCGGTTATACCCTGGGTGGCGCTGACATGTTGCGCCGCGCCATGGGTAAGAAGAAACCGGAGGAAATGGCCCAGCAACGGGCGATCTTTCTGGAAGGCTGCCAGAACAACAATATCAGTGCGGAGCTGGCGGGTAATATTTTTGACCTGGTGGAGAAATTTGCCGGTTACGGCTTTAACAAATCGCACTCAGCGGCCTATGGTCTGGTGTCCTATCAGACGGCCTGGTTGAAAGCACATTATCCCGCGCCTTTCATGGCTGCGGTACTGTCAGCGGATATGCACAACACCGACAAGGTGGTCACGCTGATTGAAGAGTGCCGCAGCATGAAGCTGCGCATGAAAGCCCCGGACGTGAATCTGTCAGAATACAAATTCACCGTGGATGACAGTGGCAGTGTGGTCTACGGGTTGGGGGCGATCAAGGGGGTCGGTGAGGGCCCGGTGGAAACCATAGTGCAAACTCGCCAGCAAGGTGGCCCCTTCACTGATCTGTTTGATTTCTGTTCCCGGGTCGATCTCAAGCGCATCAACAAGCGGGTGATGGAAGCGCTGATCCGTTCCGGAGCGCTGGACTCCATGGGGCCTTTCTTCGATACCGAACAACAGGCCTATCTGCAGCAGGTCGATCGTAACCGCGCGGCGCTGGCTGCGGCCATGGAAGAAGCCATCGCCGCAGCCGAGCAGACGCTGCGCAGCGCTGACAGCGGTCATGATGATCTGTTCGGTGATCTGCTGGGCCCGACCACGGAGCGGGACGTATTTGAAGCCTATCGTGGGGTGCGCGAATGGACATTCAAGGAGCGTCTGCGCGGTGAGAAGGAAACCCTGGGCTTGTATCTGACCGGGCATCCTATCGATGAATACGAGCAGGAAATACGTCGGTTTGCCCGTCAGCGGATTATCGATCTCAAACCATCCAGAGAGTCGCAGACCATCGCCGGCCTGGTATTCGATATGCGTGTGATGAAAAGCAAACGCGGCGACAAGGTCGGGTTTGTCACCCTGGATGACCGTTCGGCCCGGGTAGAAGTGTCCCTGTTTGCTGAGGCGTTTCAGGCGGCGCAATCATTCTTGCAAAAGGATGCGCTGTTGGTGGTGGAAGGCGAAGTGGCTGTAGATGACTTCTCCGGAGGTATGCGGGTCAGAGCCAAGCGTGTCATGATTCTGGAAGAGGCACGTACGTCGCTGTTGGACAGCGTGCGCATCAATCTGGACACTCGCCGTCACGATCCTGCCTGCCTCGGCCAGCTGGCTGCGGTATTGCAGCAATACAAGGGTGAATGTGCGGTTACCATTGAGCTGCAGCGGCCCGATGCACAGGCGATGTTGCGCCTCGGCGAAGATTGGCGAGTGGAACCGGCCGATGAGCTGGTTCAGACGCTACGTGACCAGTTGGGTAAAGGCTGCGTCTCTCTGCACTATAGATAACACGAATTCTCATGGGGAATGGCGCTGCTCGACGCAGCCATGCCAATCCCGTAAGGTAACGCAAAAAACAGGACGCCCCGGTTGGGGCTGCGGATAATCGTTGCTTATGATCAAAAGCCAGAAATACCTCGAATTTGAACAGCCGATTGCCGACTTGCAGGCCAAGATTGAAGAGCTGCGCCTGGTGGGTAGCGATAACTCGTTGAATATCACCGAGGAAATTACCCGTCTGCAGGGCAAGAGCCAATCTCTGACCGAGAGCATCTTTGCCAATCTGTCGAGCTGGCAGGTGACACAAATGTCTCGTCACCCGCAACGGCCCTACACGCTGGATTACATCAAGCATATCTTTACCGACTTTGAAGAGCTGCACGGTGATCGGCACTTTGCCGACGATGCCGCAATCGTCGGTGGTATGGCCCGGCTTGATGGCCGTCCGGTCATGGTTATCGGTCATCAGAAGGGCCGTGATGTCAAGGAAAAGGTTCGCCGCAACTTCGGCATGCCCAAGCCGGAAGGCTACCGCAAGGCCTGCCGCCTGATGCAGATGGCCGAGCGCTTCAAGATGC
>CAYYUQ010000018.1:0-41630 GCA_964474945.1 uncultured Halopseudomonas sp.
ACCGCGTCGAGGTCGTCGGCAAAGCCCATCTTGAGCATTTCATCCGCTTCGTCGAGGACGAGGAAGCGCATGTTGTCGAACTTGATGCTGCCGCGACGCATGTGGTCGGTCAGGCGGCCCGGAGTGGCGACGACGACGTGGGCGCCTCGCTCCAGCGCTTTGAACTGCGGAGCGAAGGGGGAGCCGCCGTACAGAGCCAGTACGGAAAAGCCACGTATATTCTGCGCATAGCTCTGCAGGGCTTCAGCCACTTGCAGAGCGAGTTCGCGGGTTGGCGTGAGAATCAGCGCCTGGGTCGCGCGAATGCTGACGTCGATGCCTGCCAGTACGGGCAGCGCAAAGGCAGCAGTCTTGCCGGTACCTGTCTGGGCGAGGCCCAGCAGATCATCACCGGCAAGCAGAGTCGGAATTGCCTCGGCCTGGATAGGGGAGGGTGTTTCATAGCCGAGGCTGTTCAGAGCCTCAAGAAGCGGTGCAGGTAAGCCAAGATCGGCGAACTGCGGTGCCGCCGGAGCGGTATCGGACATACGTGGAGTAAACCTTGGGGAATTAAAGATCAAGTAGTATACGCTGTTTGCCGCAGAATTGCTGCACTGAATTATAGATGGTTGTCAATCACACCGAAGCAGGGGGTGGTTGGGAATGCTTGCCAACAGGGAGTCGGGATTGAAAACACCGCTGATCACGCGCCAGGGTTATGAAAATCTGCGAACGGAACTGGATGAGCTATGGCGGGTCGAGCGCCCGGATATCACCAGAAAAGTCGCCTGGGCTGCGAGCCTCGGCGATCGCAGCGAAAATGCTGATTATCAATACAACAAGAAGCGCCTGCGGGAAATCGACCGGCGGGTGCGCTATTTGCGCAAGTGTCTGGAGTATCTCAAGGTTGTCGATTACCGGCCGGAGCAGGAGGGCAAGGTGTTCTTCGGAGCCTGGGTTAAAATCGAGAACGACGAGGGCAAGACGCTGCGCTTCCGGATTGTCGGCTATGACGAGATATTCGGGCGCAAGGATTACATCTCTGTTGATTCACCCATGGCCCGGGCGCTGATCAAGAAGGAGGTCGATGACGAGGCCGAGGTGACCACAGAGGCGGGGACGACGCTGTGGTACATCAATTCGATCGAGTATGAGAAAGGATAAGCGGAGTCAGGCTCCGCGGTTGATCAGTTTCATCGGGCTCTGGTTAACGACGGCGCGGGTGCCGAGGGCGCCGGCCAGGCCGATAAGCAGGGCGCCGGTCAGCGGCACCAGCAGCCACAACAGGTAATGCGGTTGCCACTCCAGGTTCAGTGCAAAACGGTACAGCAGCCAGGTGACCAGTTCCGCTGCGACGATTGCCAGCAGGCCGGCGAGGGTGCCAAGCAGACAGAACTCCAGGCGGTTGGCTTTACGCAACAGATCCCGCCGCGCGCCCAGGGTGCGCAACAGCGCACCCTCATACAGTCGCGTATCCAGCGTGGATTGCAGCGAGGCAAAGAGCACGGTGAAGCCCGCCAGCAAGACAAACACCAGGACGTATTCCACGGCCAGCGTCACCTGTTCGAGGATGTCGCGCAGCTGTTCGAGAATGGCTTCGACTTCCAGCAGGGTCATGGCCGGAAAGGCGCGGGTCAGTTCCCGTAGCTGGTTGCGCTGGTCTGCGGGCAGGTGGAAGCTGGTCAGCAGCGTGCTGGGCGCGTCGTCCAGCGCCCCGGGGGAAAACACCATGTAGAAGTTGGGGGTGAAATTATCCCAGTTGACGCTGCGGATGCTGCTGACCCGGGCCTCCAGTGTGGTGCCGGCAATGACAAAGCTCAGCTGGTCTCCCAGCTCTACGCCCAGACTTTCTGCCAGCTCGGCTTCTATCGATACCCGATGTTCGTCGCTGGCCGGCAACCGATCCCACCATTGACCTGCGATCAGTTCATTGTCGGTGGCCAGTTCCTCAGCCCAGGTCAAGCTCAGATCACGGTTGATCGCCCGTTCACCGGGGCTGTCCTTGGTGACCTGCTCACGCACCGGCTGGCCATTGATGGCGGTCAGTCGGCCCGGGGTGACCGGATAAAGTGGTGCGCTGCGAGCGCCAATATCGTCCAGCGCCTGACGAAACTCGGCCTCTTCACCGGGGAGGATGTTCAGGGCAAAGTGATTGGGCGCATCGTCCGGCAGTTGAGCCTGCCACGCATCCAGCAGCTCGGTACGCAGAATCAGAATGACTACCATGGACATCAGAATCAGACCGAAGGCCAGGATCTGACCAGCCGCTGCGGCGGGTTGTTTGAGCAGCTGGCCGCTGCCCAGCCGCCAGGCCAGGCCCAGATGGCGCAGACGCTGTCCGGTGCTGCGCAGCAGCAACCAGGCCAATGAGCCTAGTAACAAGGCCGCCAGGGCACCGCCCAGAATCACCGCCAGGGTCATGGGCAGGTTGCCGGTGAATTGCCACATCAACAGCGCCAGGCCGGATAGTGCCAGTCCGTAAATGAACCATCCGCTGCCGGGCAGGGGTGTCAGTTCCCGGCGCAAGACACGCAAGGGTGAAACCCGACCCAGACGCAGCAGCGGCGGCAGGGCGAAGCCAATCAGTCCGACCAGCCCGGTGGCTGAGCCCACCAGCAGCGGCTTGAGGCCCGCCGCGGGCAGGGCGGGGGGTAACAGCTCGCGTAGCAGGTGCACCAGGCCCCATTGCATCAGCCAACCGGTAAACAGGCCGAGCAGGGTGGCGATGATGCCGAGCTCCAGCAGTTGGATCAGGAACAGTCGGAGCGTGCGTCGACGGCTGGTGCCAAGGCAGCGTAGCAGCGCGCTGGTATCGTAATGACGCTGGGCAAAACGGCTGGATGACAGTGCCACGGCGACGCCGGCGAGCACTACAGCGGCGATGCTGGCGAGGCCAAGAAACTGGTTGGCGCGCTCCAGCGCACTGCCGATCTGCCGGTTGTCGTCGGATACCGAGGTTATTCGTTGATGACTGGCCAGGCGGGGTTCGAGCCAATCCCGGTATCGCTGCAGATCGCCGGCGTCACCGCTGACCAGCAAACGGTAGCGAACCCGGCTGCCCGGCTGCACAACCCGGGTGGCGGCCAGGTCATCCATATTCATCAGTACCCGGGGGGTGAGACTGTAGAAGTCGCCGGCGCGATCCGGTTCGTGGGTCAGCAGAGCGCTGATGCGTAACTGCGCGTAGCCAATTTCCAGCGGGTCGCCAATGTCCAGTCCGAGCACATTGAGCAGGCGCGGCTCAACCCAAACGGTGCCGCTGTCGGGAATGCCATCGGCCACCTGTTCGGTGCCAAAGGTATGTTGGCTGGTGCGTACTTCGCCGCGCAACGGATAACCCGGCGATACCGCCTTGATGCTGGATAACTGCATCTCGGTTTCGCTTGAAGTGACGCTTGAAAAATCAACAAGATCAGTAAGTTGCAGTCGGTTATTAATAGCTTCCTGCAGGAAGTCCTGGGGCAGCGGCTCGCGGGAGGAAACACGCATATCGGCGCCGAGGAACTCGGCAGCGCGGGTCGCCATGCCCCGTTGCAGTCGGTCAGTGAAGAAGCTGATAGCGGTACTGACGGTGACCGCGATCAGCAGTGCCAGCAGCATCACCCGCAGCTCGCCTGCGCGCCATTCTCTCAGCAGCAGCCGCGAAGCCAGCGGCACATCGCGGCGGATCATGACTGCTGTTCCAGCAGGCGACCGGCTTGCAGATGCAGGGCACTGTCGCAGCGCTGAGCCAGGCGTTCGTCGTGGGTGACCATGACCAGGGTGGTGCCCTGTTCCCGGTTCAGTTCAAACAGGAGGTCAGTAATGCGCGCGCCGGTAGCGGCATCGAGATTACCGGTGGGTTCATCGGCAAACAGGATCGCCGGCTCGCTGGCAAAGGCACGGGCGATGGCCACCCGTTGTTGCTCGCCACCGGATAGCTGGCGCGGATAATGGGTCAAGCGATGCTCAAGCCCGACCCGCTCCAACAACTGGCGGGCGCGGCTGGCGGCGTCACGTCGGCCGTCCAGTTCCAGCGGCAGCATGACGTTTTCCAGCGCGTTGAGGCTGTCCAGCAACTGGAAGGATTGGAACACGAAGCCGACCTGTTCCGCGCGCAGTGCCGCCCGCTGATCCTCATCCAGACTCCCCAGCGACTGGCCGGCCAGAATCACGTCGCCGCTGCTCGGCAGATCCAGTCCGGCGAGCAGGCTGAGCAGGGTCGATTTGCCCGAGCCGGAGGCGCCGACAATGGCCACACTGGCACCCCGGGCAATGCTCAGGCTGACATCATCCAGGATGGTCAGCTTCGCTTCCGGGGCATCAACGACTTTGCTAAGGTGGCGGGCAATGATAACGCTGTCTGACATGAGGTCGGCCTTGATGACTGTCTGGAGAAAATGCGCTGCGGGCGTACTTGTTTATCTGCTGGCGCTGCCGGTTATGGCACAAAACATCCTGCTGGTCGGCGATAGTATCAGCGCGGCCTTCGGTCTGGAAATCCAGCAGGGCTGGGTTCCGCTGCTGCAGCAGCGCCTGGCCGCGGAGGGCTATCCTCATAAGGTGGTGAATGCCTCCGTCAGCGGTGATACCACAGCGGGCGGTCTGGCCCGCTTGCCGGCGCTGTTACAGGAGTTTCAGCCGGAGCTGGTGGTGATCGAGCTGGGTGGCAATGACGGCCTGCGTGCTTTGCCGGTGAGCAATATGCAACAGAATCTTTCGGCCATGGTTGAGCTGGCAAATAGCGCCGGTGCCGATGTCATTCTGCTGGGCATGCGTATCCCGCCGAATTACGGCCCGCGCTATAGCGATGCCTTCGAAAAGGCGTTCAAAACTGTTGCCGATGAGCATGGTGTGCCACTGGTGCCCTTCTTGTTGGAAGGCGTTGGTGGCGTGGCCGGCATGATGCAGAACGATGGCGTACATCCAACCGCTGCAGCGCAGGCGCTTTTGCTGGATAATGCCTGGCCCGTTATCAGCCAGTGGCTGGATGACATCGAGTAAAGAGAAGGAAAGGTTCGGGTGACAGTATCCTGGATGGCCAAGCGCTGGTGTGTAGTAGAGCAGGACGAACAACAGGATCTGTTTGTGGGCGATCCCTGGCATGTGCATCTGGTGGATATCAATCTGCGTCTGGATACGCCACGGGAGCGTTCGCTCTGCGGTGACCTGCTGCCCTCGCAGCCGGTATACGCTGAGTTACAGCGCCAGTTATTGAAAAGCCTGTGCCCGCAGTGCATGGATCTGGCACGTACGCTGCGCAATGCGTCCAGGCGGCCCAGTGCCAGGGCGGGAACTGCGGCGGCGGTGGCGACTCAACAGTTTGATCTGTATGCGTAGGTTGATTGGTGCGATCGACAATGGACGGGACAGAGGGTGAATAATTCTGGCAGGTTGTTATCCGCAATGTTCACGGCGGCGCTGGCGTTCGGCGCGCAGGCGGCGGATTATCCGTTGTTATACCCCGACCAGCAGTTGGTCGGCGTGGTGGATACGCTGCAAGCCCGCCATGAGGACACGCTGGCTGACCTTGCAGATGCCTACGGTTTCGGCTTCAACGAAATGCAAGCTGCCAACCCCGGTGTGGATGCCTGGCTGCCGGGCGAAGGTACCGTGATCCGCTTGCCGGGGCAGCACCTGCTGCCGGAGGGGCCGCGAGAGGGTATCGTGATCAATCTGCCGGAGTACCGGCTGTATTTCTATCCGCAGGGCGAAGCCCGGGTGAGCACCTGGCCGGTGGGTATTGGCCGGGAGGGCTGGTCATCGCCGATTGGCCAGACCCGGGTGCTGCGCAAGGAGGCGAATCCGTCCTGGTATCCGCCGCAGTCCATCCGCGAAGAGCACGCTGCAGCAGGTGACCCTTTACCGTCGGTAGTGCCGCCGGGCCCGGATAACCCCATGGGCCCGTTCAAGATGAACCTGGCCATGAGCGGTTATGTCATCCACGGCACCAATAAATCCTTTGGTATCGGCATGCGCGTCAGTCATGGCTGCTTCCGGATGAACAATCAGGACGTTACTGCGCTGTTCCCGCAGGTGCCGGTTGGCACGCCGGTGACCATCGTCAACCAGCCGTACAAGCTGGGCGTGCACGATAACAAGCTCTATCTGGAGGTGCATACGCCGTTGGATGAGCATGGTCTGCCTTCAGTACTGGACAAGCAGGAAGCGATCCAGCAACTGCTGAGCGAGCGCAGCGAGTGGGTCAGTGGCTTTCGGCTGGACTGGCAGAAGATCCGTGATCTGGTGTTTGCCGAGGAAGGAATTCCCGGCGTTATTGGCGAGCCCTACGGGTCGATCGAGTCCATGGATTCCGACTTTCGTGGGAATGACGAAGGGGGAGGCTGGCGTCGTCTTTCGTGGGAGTGACGAAGAGGGGGCTGGTTTCGTCTGCGCAGCGTTGGTAATGCAGACGTGCGCGGCGCTTTGAGTGTCTCTGACCGACCCTCTCCGGTTCGCACCGGGAGGGCGGTAGAGGAACAGCAGATTACTTGCGGCTGGCGCGCTCGAGCATGCGCAGGGCGCGCTCGTTGGCTTCGTCAGCAGTCTGTTGTGCGCGTTGCGCGGCAGCCAGTGCTTGTTCGGCCTTGCGGTTGGCTTCGTCAGCAGTGCTCTGGGCACGGGCGGCTGCGTTCTCGTTGGCGGACAGGCGACCGTTGGTTTCTTCGTAGCTCTGGTTGCCAGCGCAACCTGCCATGAGCAGGACAGCGAGGGGTAGAGCGGACAATTTCAACAGCGTTTTCATCGTAAAACTCCTCATGTACATAAAACGGAACATGACCCGGTTGGGTCAAGTGTCATTGACATCCTGCCGCTGCGTTTTTATGGCAAAACACCAACCAGGTTAATTATGGCAGCTTTCTGATGTACGGACATTGACAGTTGTCATCACCGCCATGCGTTCCTCGATATTCAGCGCAATGACCCTCGGGTTACCTTGTTTGTTCCTGCTATCAGCTGGGGTAATGTGTTGCGGTTACAAAAACTATAAAAGGACGGGGTTACATGCTGGGATATCTCGGTTTATTCGCAGGGCTGGTGCTCCTGATCTGGTTTGCGCTGCGCGGCGTAAACATCTTTCTGGCTTCGGTTATCTGCGCTCTGGTTGTCGCTGTTCCCAACGGCATTCTGCTGCCGTCGGCCTTGCTTGAGCACTATCCCTTCGGGCCGCTGGGGGCTTACACCTTCGCCGGCAAGTTCTTCCTGCTGTTTCTCTGTGGCGCGATCTTCGGTAAGGCCATGGCCACCAGCCAGGCGGCCAAGAGTATTGCTGTGGCCATTACCCGTGGGTTGGGTGTGAAGCACACGCTGCTGGTGGGTATGGTGGTCTGTGCGTTGCTGACCTACGGCGGCGTGGTGGTGTTCGTTGTGGTCTTCACCATGTATCCGCTGGGTATCACGCTGATGCGTGAGGCCAATCTGCCCAAGCGCATCTGGGCGGCAGCCACCTCAGTCGGTGCCGGCACCTTTACCATGACCGCATTGCCGGGTTCACCCTCAATCCATAACGTGATTTCTGCCAGTGCGCTGGGCACGGATCTGTTTGCCGGCGGCTGGATCGGCCTGTTTGCTGCCGTTCTGATGGGTGGTTTGGGCATGTGGTATGTGGAGCGTGAATGGCGCTTGGCCAAGGTGACTGGCGAAGGCTATGTGGAGAACGAGCAGGATCGCCGCATGGAGCAGCTGATTGGTGATCCCAACGAGGCGCCACCGTGGGGCATGGCGGTCATCCCGCTGCTGTTGGTGCTGGCGGTCATCATTCTGCCGCGCATCATTCTCGGGCTGGGTGACTGGTCTGAGTCCGAGGGGCTGTTTGCCCAGGTGCTGCTGTTCAGTGCCAAGCAGCCGATCATCTGGCCGAGCATTGCCCTGATCGTTGGTTCGCTGGCCTGTACGCTGCTGTTTGGTAATGCCCGTCGCCAGATTGGTCAGGTGTTCGGCCAGGGCGCTGAAGATTCGGTCATGCCATTGCTGAATACCGCTGCAGTGATTGGTTTTGGTGGTGTGGTTACCCAGACTGCTGGTTTTGGTGAGTTTGCCCAGTGGATTCTGGGTGTAGACCTGCCGCCGCTGCTGTCGGTGTTTACCTCCATCAGTACCTTGTCAGCGATCGTAGGCTCATCATCCGGTGGGCTGCAGATCTTCATGCAGACGCTGGCGCCGAGCTATCTGGAGATGGGCGTTCAGCCGGAGATTCTGCACAGGATTGCAGCCATCGCCTCTGGCGGTCTGGATTCTCTGCCACACTGTGGTGCGGTTATCGCTACCTTCATGATCATGGGCTTGACCCATCGGGAAGCGTATAAGGATATGTTCGTGGTGACCGTAGCTGTGCCGGTGGTTGCCTGTCTGGCGTCGATTGCGTTGTTGATGGCGTTGGGAGTCGGCGTTACACCGCCGGCTTGACGTATGCTGGTCGGGGGAGGAATCTTCTTCCCCGGCTTGGGTCAATTGTGTTCCATCCCGTTCCATAGAGCAGAGGAGGTCGGCGATGAGTCCAGAGGTTGTAGTTCAGCACGATGTTGAAGGTCGGATGTTCTATATCGATGATGCAGGCGGGCGCGCCTATCTCACCTATATGGATCTGGGTCAGCAGACCATCGATGTATATCGCACCTTTGTGCCAGATGAATTGCGTGGGCGGGGATTGGCAGCGCAATTGGCTGCTGAGGCCTTGAAATACGCGGCTGAGCAGGGCTACAAGGTGATCCCTTCGTGCTCATATATGGAGCGCTACATGGAACGGCAGCGCAACGCTTGAGCGGTAGGCTGGCCTGGCGGCCAGCCGTAGCTCGCTGGATTACTGCCCGCGTTTGCGGGTTGGCAGTACATCCTTGACCTTCTCGTGCATGCTGCGCACGGCTTGCACTGTGGTATCCCAATCGATACAGGCGTCAGTGATGGATACGCCGTACTCCAGCTGTGACAGATCCTTGTTGATCGCCTGATTGCCCCAGCCAATATGACTTTCAACCATCAGACCGACAATCGAGGTGTTACCTTCGACGATCTGGTTGGCGACGTTATCCATCACCAGCGGTTGCAGCCCCGGATCCTTGTTGGAGTTGGCATGGCTGCAGTCGATCATGATGTTGGGCTGGATATTGGATTTCTCCAATTCCTTCTCGCACATCGCCACGCTGACCGAATCATAGTTGGGCTTGCCGTTGCCGCCGCGCAATACCACGTGACCGTAGCGGTTGCCCCGGGTTGTCACCAGAGAGACCTGACCGTCGTGGTTGATACCCATGAAGCGGTGCGGGCTGGCGGTGGACTGCAGCGCATTGATCGCCACGCCGAGGTTGCCATCGGTGCCGTTCTTGAAACCGACCGCCGAGGACAGGCCGGAGGCCAGTTCACGGTGGGTCTGGGACTCGGTGGTGCGCGCGCCGATAGCCGACCAGGAGATCAGGTCCTGCAGGTATTGCGGTGAAATCGGGTCCAGCGCCTCGGTGGCGGTGGGCAGGCCCATCTCGACGAGGTCGCTGAGCAGCTGGCGGCCGATATGCAGACCGTCTTCGATCTTGAAGCTGTCGTCCAGATAGGGATCGTTGATCAGGCCTTTCCAGCCGACCGTGGTACGCGGCTTTTCAAAGTACACACGCATGACCAGATACAGGCTGTTGCTGACCTCGGCGGCCAGCTCTTTCAAGCACCGGGCGTAATCCTTGGCGGCTTCCACGTCATGAATGGAGCAGGGGCCAATGACGATGAACAGGCGGTGATCCTTGCCATCCAGAATATTGCGAATAACCTGACGGCTTTCGATGATGGTGGCTTCCGCCGCCTTGCTCATGGGGATCTTGGCCTTGAGTTGGGCCGGTGTAATCATTACTTCGTTGGAAGCAACGTTCAAATCAACAATAGGTAAATCAGCCATCTTCCTTCCCAGCGAGTCGGTCAGGCCAGCAACCCGCCAGCCTGTTATATATGGGGTGACAGCTTAAAGCATGGACGGCGGCTACGGCTAGCCCGTATCCGGCTATTGGATCGATAGACGCGCTATAACCAATGAAGAGGTCGGCTTTGTCTCATGCCTGACTGTTGCAGCGTGTATGCAGCGTTTAACATGGGTGACAATTTTGTACGGCAGTTAAAACAAGAGGGAGACATGCAATGGCTGAACCACGTATCGGTGTGATTGGCACCGGCGCTATCGGTGGATTTTATGGCGTGATGTTGGCACGGGCGGGCTACGACGTGCATTTTCTGTTGCGCAGTGAATATGCAGCGGTACAACAGAACGGCATCACAGTGGAAAGCCTGGTGCATGGTGAGCTCAATCTGAACCCGGCACAGGCCTATAACGATGTGGCAGCCATGCCGCCCTGCGACTGGTTGCTGGTGGGTGCCAAATCCACCAGTAATGATCTGCTGGCACCGCTGATCGCCAGCGCCGCAGCGCCGGGTGCACGGGTGGTATTGTTACAGAACGGGCTGAATAACGAAGCGCAGTTGCGCGACCAGTTGCCCGCCGATCTGCATCTGATCGGTGGTCTGTGCTACGTCAGTCTGTACCGCAAGGGGCCCGGCGTGGTGGTGCATCAGGACAACGGGATGATTGATCTGGCCTACCATTCTGGCGGAGCCAGTGATGTAGAGCAGCAGCAGATCATTGCAGACGGTGCAGCCATGTTCCGCAAGGCTGGGTTGAGAGCTCGGGAGCAGGGCAATCTGGAAGGAGCCCGTTGGCAGAAGCTGGTATGGAACGCACCCTTCAATGGCGTGTCGGTGGTGCTCAATGCCGGAACGCAAGCATTGTTGAAAAACCCGGCCAGCCATCAATTGATTCGCGAGCTGATGCAGGAAGTAGTGGATGCGGCGCAGGCCTGTGGTCACACCATGCCGGAAGCGCTGGTGGATAAGCTGCTGATTGGTACCCAGCGCATGCCCGACTATTTGCCGAGCATGTATCACGATTGGCTGCACAAACGCCCCATGGAGCTGGATAACCTGTACGGTGAAGCGCTGAAATTGGCAGCCGAAGCGGGGCATCGCATGCCCAGGACTGAGGCGCTGCTGAACATGCTGCGTTTCATCCAGGATGGATACCAGGCCAACACCTGATTGCGGATGCTATCCCCGCTGGCGTAGTGCGCAGTCGCTACGCCAGCGGCTGAACCGTTGGTCGATGCCGCTCGACCTTCCTCATTTATGGTCTAACATCAGCGTTATATCTATGAATTTGGTTATAAACGGTTCATGATGTTTCGCTTGTCTGGACAGGGGGATGGCATCGATGAAATTGCAACAGCTGCGCTATATATGGGAAGTGGCTCACCACGGCTTGAATGTGTCAGCGACTGCCCAGAGCCTCTATACATCACAGCCGGGTATCAGTAAGCAGATTCGCCTGCTTGAGGATGAGCTGGGTGTCGAAGTCTTCTCCCGCAGCGGTAAGCATCTGACTCGTATCACGCCCGCCGGCGAGCGCATCATTCAGACCGCAGGGGAAATCCTGCGCAAGTGTGAAAACATCAAGCAGATTGCCCAGGAGTTCAGTCATGAACGCAAGGGCACATTGACGCTGGCCACCACCCACACTCAGGCACGCTATGTACTGCCGCCGGTCATCGCGCGCTTTATCAGCGCCTATCCCGATGTTTCCCTGCACATGCATCAGGGTACACCGACGCAGATCAGCGAAATGGCTGTGGACGGCACTGCCGACTTCGCCATCGCGACCGAGGGCATGGAGCTGTTCAACGAGCTGGTGATGATGCCCTGCTACCGCTGGAACCGCTGTGTCATCGTGCCCCGGGGCCATCCCTTGCTGAATGCCGGGCCACTGACATTGGAGCTGCTGGCTGAGCAGCCGATCGTCACCTATGTATTCGGTTTTACCGGTCGCTCGAAACTGGATGAGGCATTCAGTCATCGGGGGCTGGAGCCAAAGGTGGTGTTCACTGCCGCTGATGCCGACGTGCTGAAAACCTATGTGCGTCTGGGGTTGGGCGTGGGCATTGTGGCCAAGATGGCGGTTGACCCCGAGCTGGACGACGATCTGGTGAGCATTGATGCGAGCCATCTGTTCGAGCCCAGCGTCACACATCTGGGCTTTCGCAAGGGCACCTTCCTGCGCGGCTTCATGTATGACTTTATCGAAACCTTCGCCCCACACCTGACCCGCGAGCGGATTGAAGAAGTGCTGGAGTGCCAGAATCGGGTGGAGGTGGAGACGTTGTTCGAATCCGTCGAGCTGCCGGTTTATTGAATCACTGCCCCGGCTGGCGCAAGGGCCTGGGCAGTGCTCATCTCGACCTTTGGTGTTGGCCGCGGGCAGGCTGCTTCAAACGAAAACACATCCTTTTCAGCGGCGCATGGGCCTCAGCTTTTTGCGATCAGATTTCCCGCGTGCAATCCACATTCCTTCTGCGTTGCTTCTTCCCACCACCAGCGGCCTTCGCGCTCATGCTGATTGGGCAGCACCGGGCGGGTACAGGGTTCGCAGCCAATGCTGATGAAGCCGCGCTCATGCAGCGGATTGTAGGGAATCTCCAGCATGCGGATGTAGTTCCAGACATCCTCGCTGCTGTAATTGGCCAGCGGATTGAATTTGATCAACGGCTTTTCGGGGGTCGAGAACCCCGTGTCGATTTCCACTACCGGTACGTTGCTGCGCGTGCCCGGGCTCTGATCCCGGCGCTGGCCGGTAATCCATGCATCGACTGTGCTCAGCTTGCGGCGTAGCGGGGCGATCTTGCGGATGCCGCAGCATTCACCATGACCGCTGTCGTAAAAGTCGAACAACCCCTTGGCCTTGACGTAGGCTTCCAGTGCCTGCTGATCCGGCGATAGCACTTCGAGTTGGATGCCGTAGTGCTTACGGACTTCTTCAAGAAAACGATAGGTTTCCGGGTGCAGCCGACCGGTATCCAGGGTGAAGACCTTGATGTTCGGGTTGATCTTCCAGGCCATGTCCAGCACCACGATGTCATCGGCACCGCTGAATGACAGCCACAGATCATCAAAATGGTCGAATGCGAGCTTGAGAATATCCTGCGGCGACTTGCTGGCATATTCTGCTGCTGGGGCTTCTACATCGAACAACATGGTGGACATCAGGCTCTCCTGCAATGCGGCCGTCGTGGGCCATCGGGTATGGCGGCATTCTACCAAGCAGGGTTTAGTACTTCTTCTGCTATTTAGTTATAGTTTTATGCTTGTGCGTTATTAATCTGTTGTCCACGCGCCCTGAGATTGCACAGGTCGAGCGGAGCCGGTAGATTGTTGCGCCATTCCAATAACTGCTTCAGGAGTAATTTGTGGAAATCGCCTGCCTTGACCTCGAAGGTGTTCTGGTCCCCGAAATCTGGATTGCCTTTGCCGAGAAAACCGGTATCGCCGAATTGCGTGCGACCACCAGGGATATCCCGGATTACGACGTACTGATGAAGCAGCGCCTGCGCATTCTGGATGAGCATGGCCTGAAACTGTCAGACATTCAGGAGGTAATCGGCACGCTGGCGCCGCTGGACGGCGCGGTGGAATTCGTCAACTGGCTGCGCGAGCGCTTCCAGGTGGTGATCCTGTCCGACACCTTCTATGAGTTCTCCCAGCCGCTGATGCGTCAGCTTGGCTTCCCGACGTTGCTGTGTCACAAGCTGGTGACTGACGACAGTGGTCGGGTAGTGGATTATCAGCTGCGCCAGAAAGATCCCAAGCGTCAGTCGGTTATCGCGCTGAAGAGCCTGTATTACCGGGTAATTGCTGCGGGTGACTCCTACAATGACACCACCATGCTGGCTGAAGCGCATGCCGGCATCCTGTTCCACGCGCCGGACAACGTGATTGCCGAATTTCCGCAGTTCCCCGCGGTGCATACCTTCGAGGATCTGAAGAAGGAGTTCATCAAGGCCTCGAATCGCACCCTGAGTTTGTAAGGGCGTTCGGCCAGGCCTTTGCTGGCTCTCCCCGCAGCCCTCTCCCGCAAGGGGAGAGGGAGCACAAACCGACCGCTTCCACCACCCTCGTTATCCGCCGCTCAACTCGACACCCACCACGCCCCAACTCGTCCCACGGCACATCAAGCCCATCCTCCGGCCCACTCAACCCGTCATCCTCCGGCTTGACCGGAGGATCCATGGTTCAGGCAAACTCGCTGGATCCCGCCCCCGGCTTTCGCCGAGGATGACGATGCCGCCGCGAATGACGGTGCGTAGAAAAAACGGGTGCAGGAGGTGGCGCGGGTACTGTCAGGTATTCAGCGTGTCCATCAACACCCGCACCTTGGTCGGGCTTCCCGATACGTCGCCCTGCGCCGATTTTACAGCTAATCCGAAAACCCCCTTCGATCCCGAAGACTCCTACCGCTTGCTGCCTGCTCCGATAATGCACCCATGTTCACGTCCGGCTTTCCACTCGGTCGGCGATAGGGGGTTGTATGCGTTCATTCGATGTAATCGTTCTTGGTGGCGGCAATGCCGGGCTTTGTGCTGCCTTGTCGGCGCGGGAGGGTGGGGCCAGGGTGGCTTTGTTGGAGCGTGCTCCGGAGGAGCAGAAGGGTGGCAATTCCGCCCACACTGGTGGTGCGTTCCGCGTGGCCTACGAGGGCAGCGAGGATCTGCGGCTGCTGATGCCTGATCTGCTCGACAGTGAGCTGGAGAACAGCGACTTCGGCAGTTACAGCGAGGACGATTTCTTCGGTGAGCTGGCCACCATGAGCCAGTACCGTGCTGATCCGGAGGTGCTGGACACCGTGGTCACGCAGAGTCTGGATACTCTGCGCTGGATGACCACCAAGGGTGTGCGCTTCATGCCAATCTATGGTCGCCAGGCGTTCAAGGTCGATGGCAAGTACAAGTTCTGGGGTGGGTTGACCGTTGAGGTATCCGGCGGTGGGCTGGGGCTGGTTGAGGCGCTGAGCAACCGGGCGCAACGGGAAGAAGTGGAGATCTTCTATGGCGTGCGCGGCAAACGGCTGAACCGCTGCGGTGACGGTCGCTGGCAGGTATTGAGCGCCAATGGTGAGGTGTTTGCCGCGCCGGCGGTGATTGTCGCGACCGGAGGCTTTCATGCCAACCTGCGCTGGCGCGCCCAGTACCTGGGGCCGGGCTGGGATCTGGCCAAGGTGCGTGGCTCCCGTTTCAATACCGGTGACGGCATCCAGATGGCGCTGGACATAGGCGCGGCGGCCCACGGCAACTGGTCGGGCTGCCATGCGGTGTTCTATGACCTAAATGCCCCGGCGATTGGCGATATCGACCTGCTCAATATGCAGAAGAATTACTTCCATCTGGGTGTGGTGGTCAATGCCGACGGCCAGCGCTTTGTGGACGAGGGCGAGGATTTTCGCAATTACACCTATTCCGGCATGGGCGAGAAGGTGCTGCGTCAGCCGGGGGGCGTTGCCTGGCAGATTTTCGATCAGCACAGCGAGCACCTGCTACCCGATGAATACCGCGTGCGCCAGGCCACCCGCATCCAGGCCGACAGCCTGCCGGACCTGGCGGACAAACTTGAGGGCATCAACGCCCGAGCGCTGTTGCAGACACTGGAGCAGTACAACGCGGCGGTGCGCACCGATATTCCCTTCAATCCGGCCGAGCGCGACGGTCGCTGCACCGATGGCTTGGCCATCCCCAAATCCAACTGGGCCAACCCGCTGAGCAAGCCGCCCTTTGTTGCCTACGCGGTGACCTGTGGCATCACCTTCACCTTCGGTGGCCTGCAGGTCGACAGTCAGGCGCAGGTGCTGGATGAGCAGCAACAGCCGATTGATGGCCTGTACGCCGCCGGTGAGCTGGTCGGCAATCTCTATTATGTCAAGTACGCCGGTGGCGCCGGCTTGACCTCCGGGTCGGTGCTCGGGCGTCTGGCCGGCAGCGGCGCGGCGGCGCGCAGCACGCTCTGGCAGCAGAGTGGGGCTCCGACTCAGGCCTGCGGCTGCGCTGATAAACAACTTCACAAGGATCAAGCATGAGCATTCGCATCTGGCACCAGAGCTTTACTGTACTGACCGACTTGGGCGCCTATGACGCGGCCCTGCGTGCGCATTTCAAGAAGGTGGCGCGCCCCGATACGGTCATCGACATGCACGGCATGCAGCCGGGCACCTACCGCAGCAACTACCCGGGCAACGATATCAAGCACGCCGCGCTGCAATACTTGCACGGCCTGCAGTTCATGGCCAACGGCATCAATGCCGAAGCCCAGGGTTATGACGCCTACGCTATCAGTACCCTGCCGGAGCCGGCACTGCGGGAGATCCGCAGTCTGCTGCGCATCCCGGTGGTCGGTTATGGCGAGTCGGCGATGCTCACCGCCTGCATGCTGGGGCGCAAGTTTGGTGTACTGGTATTCATTGATGAGCTGGCAGAACTGGTCACCGATAACGCCATTCGTCATGGGCTGGGTGAGCGCCTGACCGGGGTACGCCATGTCGGTTTTCGCTTTGCCGATGTGCTCGATGCCTTCGAGGATCCGAGCCGGCTTATCGAGCAGTTCCAGGTGTCGGCCAGGGCGCTGATTGCCGATGGCGCCGAAGTGATCATTCCCGGCGAAGCGCCGCTCAACGTGCTGCTGGCCACCCATGGCATCAATCAGGTGGATGGCGTGCCGGTGCTCGACTCGCTGGGTGCGTGGATCAAGCAGGCCGAGGGCATGGTTGATCTGCAGCGCGCCAATGGCACCAGCAGTTGTGATCGCAATTACTTTTCTGCCCGGCCTGAGCCGCAGCGGGTGCGCGAGATATTTGATTTCTATGGTCTGGGCGAGCGGCTGCTGACACCCGCGGAGGGACTGTGACATGAGTAACTTTCTGAACACCCAGCTGTTGGTGATTGGCGGCGGCCTGGCGGGATTTTCCGCCGCACTGAGCGCCGCCGAGGCGGGACTGCAGGTGTTGCTGCTGGAAAAGACTGCCGCCACCGGTGGGTCGTCGGCCATGAGCGGCGGCTGCCTGGCCTTCGCCGGTACTGATCTGCAGCAGGAGCGCGGTATCGAGGATTCCGCCGAGCTACTGTTCCGGGATCTGGTCGAAGTAGGCAAGGGCGAATGCGATGAGGCACTGGTACGCGCCTACGCTGATAACCAGCTGGCTACCTACGAGTGGCTGAAACAGCATGGCGTGACCTTCCAGCCGGTGATCGAAACGGCTTCGGGGCAGTCGGTACCCAGGGTACATAACGTGGACCCGGCGGACATGGTGCGGCAGCTGCAACAGGCGGCGTTGAACAGCGGCCGGGTAGAGGTATTGCATCAGACCCGCGCCCGGCGTCTGCTGCGCGATATGGGCGGCCGGGTAATGGGCGTAACTGCTGAACAGGCGGGCCGCACGCTGGAGATCCATGCCGAGCGCGGCGTGGTTCTTGCGTGTGGCGGATTTGTCCATGACCGGGAGATGATCCATCGCTTTGCGCCGCTGTATGACGAGGCGGTATTCATTGGCGGGGAAGGCAACGAAGGCGATGGTCTGCGCATGGCCTGGGCGCTGGGCGCTGATGTGCGCGACATGGTGCATATCAAGGGCACCTTCGGAAAACACCCGATGGATGAGAACAATCACCACGCTTGCCTGGCGGTATACAAGGGCGCTATCGCGGTCAACCAGGATGGGCGGCGCTATGTTGATGAGTCGCTGTCCTACAAGCTGCTGGGCGACGCCTGCATGCAGCAACCCTATGCGGTGACCTATCAGATTCTGGATCAGGACATCATGCGCAGCGGTGACAACCGGGTGCGGATTCTGGATTTCGAGCGGCGTCTGGAAGAGGGACTGTTTGTCGAGGCCGATAGCCTGGAGCAGCTGGCGCGGTTGCTGGAACTGCCGGAGCAGACCTTCGTGGAAGAAGTGAACGCCTATAACGCGGCGGTCACCGCCGGCACTCCACCGAACTTCGGGCGGGGGCATTTGGTGCATCAGTTCGGTGAGTTGCGCCCCATAATCAAGCCACCCTTCTACGCCTACCCATCCACCGCTGCGGTATTTGGTACCTATTGCGGGGTGCGGGTCGATCCACAGATGCGCGTGCAGGATGTCTTCGGCGAGCCGATTGATGGATTGCTGGCAGCGGGGGAGATGGTGGGGGGATTGCATGGCGCGGCCTACATGACCGGCTCGGCACTGGGCAAGGCGGCGATCTTCGGGCGTCTGGCCGCTGCCACGGCCGTCAGCGACTGAACAGGGAGCGCGAGATGAATATTCTGGTACTGCTGGCCGGGGTTGCGGATAACCGCTACCCATTGCACGAGATTCGACTGGATAACGGCCTGATCAGCGAAAGCGGGAATTCACGGCGGGTTCTCAGCCCCTTCGATGAGGGCGCACTGGAGCTGGCGCTGAAGCTGCGTGATCAACGTCAGGATTGCCATGTGGAGGTGCTGGTGCTGGGCGGCAGTAATCAGGACAACCTGTTGCGCAGCGTGGCGGCGTTCAAACCGGATCGCCTGCGTTGCCTGCAGCTACAACCCTGCCGCCTGTGGGACGCCGCCCTGAGCAGTGAACAGATAACCGCTGTGCTGAGCGGAGAGAGCCTGCGACCGGATCTGCTGTTGATCGGCCGGGAGTTCGGCGATCTGGACGAAGGCGGCCTGCCGGTGATGCTGGCCGCGCGCTTGGGTCTGCCCTTGTTCTCGCTGACCCAATACGTCCAGTGGCAGGATGGAAAGTTGAGCCTGTTGCGCGAGCGCGGCACCTGCCAGCAATGGCATCGGCCGACTGGCCCGCTGGTGGCCAGCGTCACCAATGACCGGCGTAACAAGCTGCGCCATCCGTTGATGAAGAACGTGATGATGGCGAAGAAGATGAGCTTCGGTAGCCTTGATGCACCGGCCGACAACGCCGTTTCGTTGCATCCAGAACAACTGCAGCCGGCCCGGGAAGTGCAGCGTGGCGGCAACTGCCGGATGCTGGAAGGGGACGTACAAACCCAGGCGGCGGCACTGTTGAGCTATCTGAAAAGGGAGTCTCAGGCATGAACGGCACAGCCAGAATTATCGCTGTCATCCCGCTGGCCTGGGGGGATGAGGCGCTGTTGGAGACGACGGGCGCTGCGCAGCAGATCAGCGTCGATGCCGGTTGTGGTTTTGACGTGGTGTTGCTGGGCGGCGCTGCGCAGCCATCGGAACAGCAGCGCGCCATTCTCGCAGCGGCGGGCAGGATACAGCTGGTGGCCCATGACATGCTGGAGTCCGGCGATAACCTGCCAGCGCTGGCCACGGCTGCGGCCCGCGCGCTGACTGCGCCCACTGAGCAGCAGCTGTTGCTGGTACCACCTGGTGCGGACGGCGAAGAGCTGGCTGCGCTACTCGCCGCGCAGCTGGATTGCGCGCTGCTGGGCCGATGCACCCGGGCGGCATGGGATGGCGAAGCCTGGCTTATCGAACGGGCGGTATGGGGCGGTCGTCAGACCCTGAGCCTGCGCCTGACTGGTCAGCGTGGTGTGGCCAGCCTGCGGCTGGGCAGGGCGCAGCGTGGAACGGCCGAGCCGGCCACGCTTGACGTGCTGCACATACAGGAGAGCTTGCCCGAGCCGCTGGAGATCGAGCAGACCCGTAGCGAGCAGCGTCTGGCGCCGGTACAGGGTGCCCGGCTGGTGGTATCCGGCGGGCGCGGCGTCAATGAACAGGGCTTTGCCCAACTGGAGGAACTGGCCGCCAGGCTCGATGCGGCGCTGGGCGGCAGCCTGCCCGCGGTGGACGCGGGGATGGTGCCGGTGGCCAGGCAGGTGGGTATCTCGGGTCACTTCGTCAGTGCCGAGGTGTATCTGGCGGTGGGCATTTCCGGCACCCCGCAGCACCTGGCTGGTATCAGTAACGCGACCTGCATTCTGGCGGTCAACAAGGATCCGGCGGCGGACATCTTCAAGGTAGCCAACGTCGGGGTAGTAGCGGAGTGGGAGCAACTCTTGCCGGCGCTGTTGGCGCAGTTGCCAGGCTGATGCTGATGGTGTCGGGTTGTCGTGCACCCGCGCGACGACCGACGGTTACCTGATAGAACTGTGATGCCGGATGGTTGGCGTGGCGCGGGGCGCCACCCCCCCCCGGTCGCTACTTGCGGCCGTGCTCCAGATTCACCTGCACTCCGGCCGGTATCCGCCGCTGCGCATCCAGACAACTTGCCATGTAGTCGATAAAGGCCCGGGTACGGGGTGCGACGAAGCGCGATTTGGGTGTGACGCTGAAGAAGGTGCGGCCGTAGGTACTCCAGTCGGGTAGCAGCTCAACCAGCAGCCCCTTCGAAATCAATGGATTGACGAACACATCCAGCACATAGATATAACCCCGATCAGCCAGCGCCGCATCGATCAGCGCGTCGGTACTGTTGAAGTGCACCGGGCCTTCGGGTTGCAACTCATGGTGTTCGCCGTCGCGGCTGAAGGACCAGACCGCCGGGTTGAAGCTGGCCTTGCGGAACAGGCCCAGACAGCGGGCGGCGCGCAGCTCGCTGGGGTGCTGCGGCGTACCCGCCCGTTGCAGAAAGCTGGGCGTGGCGCAGGCCACATAGTGGGCCTGGTACAGCGGGCGGGCGACCAGGTCGGCGTCGTTCACCGAGTCGATACGGATGGCCACATCAGTCCCGCTTTCAATCAGCCCCTCGGGGTGATCAGTCAGACGCAGCGCCACCTGCAACTCCGGATACTGGTCGGCAAAATCACTCAACAGCGGTGCAATGACTTCCTTGCCGAAGGCCGCAGGGGACTCGATGCGCAATTGGCCGGTAATACTGCCGGTCTCTTCCATTACCTCGGCTTCCGCCTGGGCCACATGGCGCAACAGATCCACACAGTGATGGAAGAAGCGCTCGCCGGGGTCGGTCAGGCGCAGGGTCCGGGTATTGCGGCTGAGCAGGGTCACGCCCAGGAAGGTTTCCAGGTTGCGTACGCTGGCAGTGACGGTGGCGTTTGCAATATCCAGGGATTCCGCAGCGCGGCTGAAACTGCCGCATTCAACCACTCGGGTAAATACCTGCATGGCCCAGAGTTTGTCCATTCGGTTCTTCATATTTTTCTAAAACCCCATTAGCCCAGCCAGCCTCGAACCCATTCGAGCGGGTTCCTATAGTAGCAACCACCTGAGGGAGGCACAAAAATGACTGAACTGAACTTTGATCTGATTGTGGTGGGCTGCGGCGCAGCCGGATTATCTACGGCGGTGTCGGCTGCGGAGCGGGGCTTGAAGGTGGCGGTGCTGGAACGCTCGCTGCGTGAAGAGCGCGGCGGCCAGACCCGCTGGACCGAAGCCTACCTGCGGATGCAGAGCCACGATGAGGTGACCGACGATTTTGATCTCTTCCTCGCTGAGAACGCCGGCTTCTATCAGGATCCGGACTTTGTCGCCGAGACCCTGAGTGAGCGCTCGGCCTGGTCGGCCCAGGCGCGCAACCAGCCGTCGATCGATGCCAGCCTGATTGGCACCTTTACCGAGAACGTACCCGGCACCATCAACTGGCTGAAGGAACAGGGCGTACGCTTCGATTTTCTGCCTACCCAGTTTCTCACCAGTACCCAGCCGCGCCTGCTGCCGGTGGGTGGCGGCGAGGCCATTGTCGAATGTCTGGCTAGCCGCGCCGAGGCGCTGGGCGTGGCGTTCTTCTACCAGACTACCGCCCGTGGCCTGATCACCCACGAGCTGAACCGGGTTGCCGGTCTGCAGGCTTGGTCGGTCGAGCGCGGTGCGCTGCAATTCAAGGGCGCGGTGATGATCGCCTGTGGTGGTTTTCAGGGCAACCTGGAAATGCTCACCCGTTATATCGGCCCCAAGGCATCCTTTATCCGGCCGGTATGCAAGGGCGGCTATTTCAACCGGGGCGAAGGCATTCAGATGGCGCTGGACATCGGTGCAGCCCCCGCCGGCGAATACGGTAATTTTCATGCCGAGCCGGTTGACCCGCGCTCGGGTATCTCCGAGCCGTCGATCTTCATCTTTCCCTATGGCGTGCTGCTGAACAAGGAAGGCAAGCGCTTCACCGATGAGGCCGCTGGCACTGTGGACGCCTGGTACGAGCGAGTTACCCGAAAGATCCTGGCCCAGACCGAGGGCATTGCCTGGGTCATTCTTGACCAGAAGGTCAAGGATATTCCCAACTACACCCTGGGTATCCGTACCGATCAGCCGGCCATTCAAGGCGCCACCCTGGCCGAGCTGGCGCGCAAGCTGGAGCTGCCAGTGGAGCAGGTCGAGCGCAGCATTGCCGAGTATAACGCGGCCTGCAGCCCGGGGGAGTGGAAGCCGCTGGAGCTGGATGGGGTTGCTACAGAAGGCTTGCAGCCGCCGAAGAGTAACTGGGCGCTGCCGCTGGATAACGGACCCTATTTTGCCTACCCGATCATTTCTGCCAACGTGTTCACCTTTGGTGGCCTGAAGATCGATGAGCAGGCTCGGGTAATCAATATCGACGGCGCGCCGATCGAGAACCTGTATGCCGCCGGTGAAACCGCCGCCATGTACTTCGACAACTATTGTGGCGGCACCTCGGTATTGCGCGGTCTGGTTTACGGTCGCCGTGCCGGCCAGACAGCGGTGCAGGTGACGGCATGAGCACCGATCGCGGACTGGCGTTGGTGACCGGCGCCTGTGGCGCCATCGGCATGGCGACCTGCGAGCGACTGTTGGCTGAAGGCTACCGGGTGCTGGCAACCGACATGCAGCCTGGCTCATCCCTGCCGGCGGCTGTCTCGTTTCGTGGGCTGGATGTGACCGATGAACAGGCGGTCAGCCGGCTGATCACCGAGTGCGAACAGCGTTACGGGCATATCACCGCGCTGGTCAATGTGGCCGGTGTGGTGTCCCGGGGGCGGGCGCTTGACCTGCCGGTCAGCGAAGTCGAGCGGGTCTGGCGTATCAACGTACTGGGTACGCTGATTGTCTGCCAGCAGGTGGGCCAGCGTATGGCCGCGCGTGGACGCGGCGCCATCGTCAATATCGGCTCGGTGGTCGGCAAGAATGCGGGCAATGCGCGGCCCTGGCTGGAACCGGCCGAGTTGGATCGGGCCGGGAATGTGGCCTACGGCATGTCCAAGTCGGCGATCCATACCCTGACCGGCTTTCTGGCCAAGGAATTGGCACCCCAGGGGGTGCGGGTCAACGCCGTGGCGCCTGGCCCGATTGCCACGCAGATGACCGACAGCTTTCCGGAAAGCCTACGGGCGCTGGTCCCGGCAGGCCGTATGGGCACGCCGGAAGAGGTGGCCCATGCAATTCATTTTCTGCTGGACGAACGCTCGGGCTTTATCAGTGGCGAGATTCTCGATGTCAACGGCGCACTCTGGTGCGACTGAGTAATACCAACCATAAGGACGATTTCAATGAAGAGTATTTATCTGGTTCTGGACATGCAGAACGATCTGGTTCACGCCGACGGAGCCAGCGGCAAGGCGCCCATGCAAGCTGATATCCAGGGCCGTGAAGTGATTCAGCGCACCGCCACTGCCATCGCCAGCGCACGCGCCAAAGGCATTCCGGTCGCCTTTGTGCGGGTGGCCTTTTCCGATGACCACCGTGAAGCCAACCCCAACTCCCAGGTGTTCGGCCCGATCGCCAAGAATGGCATCCTGAAGATGAACGCCTGGGGCGGTCAGGTACACGAGGCGCTGGCACCCCAGGCCGGTGACTGGGATATCGTCAAGCATAGGGTTTCCCCTTTCTACCAGACGAAACTGGAACTGTTGCTCAAGCGCGAAGGTATCGAGCGCATCTACTGCAGTGGCGTAAGCACCCAGGCGGTGGTCCAAGCGACGGTACGCGATGCCCATGATCGGGATTTTGATGTGGTGGTGCTGGAAGATTGCTGCGCTGGCCCCAACGAACAGGAACACGCCAATTCGCTGGCCAGTATCGCCCGTTTTTGCTCCGTGGCCACTTCCGAGTCGGCCTTTGCATAACTCACGACCTGTCATTGGGTGGTGAATTGTGGCCCGGTCTTGCATATTGAGACCGGGTTTTTTTATTTGCGGAGGTGGTAGTGGGTGCACGGGCGTCGCGCATGAGCATTGCGGCACTGGTTATCGGCAGTTTTGCGGTGGTCATGTCGGCAACCACCATCAACGTGGCGATCGCGCCCATGATGGAGGAATTCGGCATCAGTCATCGGCTGGCGCAATCCTTCTCCTCGGTATTTCTCGGTCTGACGGTCATCTGCGCGCCGCTGGCGGCCTGGTTGGCTGATCGTTTTGGCGCCTGGCGGGTATTTTCCCGATTACTTCTTGTATACCTGCTGACGTCCATCGCCGCCGGCCTGTCTGACAGTTTCGCCGCCATGCTGGGGGTGCGTGGCATTCAGGGACTATGTGCCGGGATCATGCAGCCGCTGTCATTATTTCTGGTGCTGGAAACTGCCGATCCGGCGCGCCAGGGACGGACCCTGTCGATGTTCAGCCTCGGTGTTGTCATGGCTCCGGCATTGGGCCCGACGCTGGCGGGGTTTGTCGTCGAGTACAGCAGCTGGCGTTACACCTT
The DNA here is from genome assembly GCA_964474945.1 of uncultured Halopseudomonas sp. Taxonomy (GTDB): domain Bacteria; phylum Pseudomonadota; class Gammaproteobacteria; order Pseudomonadales; family Pseudomonadaceae; genus Halopseudomonas. Next base: position 24,355 of record CAYYUQ010000018.1, read on the forward strand.
CTGGCTGGGCGTGCCGCCTGCGCTGTTGTCACTGGGCCTGATTGGCTGGTGCCGCCCGACCGAGCGTGCCGCCAGCTCAGCCAACGGGCGGCTGGATTTTGCCGGACTGGGCTTTCTCGCGGTGCTGGTGGCGCTGGTGTTTGCCTGGCCGGTGGTACTGGAGCAGTCCGTCTGGTTGGCGTCTGTGCTGGCGCTGATCTGGGCCGGTCTGCTGTGGGCTTTCTGGCAGCGCCTGCGCCGGCATGCGCAACCGCTGATTGATCCGAACCTGCTTTCCCACCCGGCGTTTGCCAGGGGGCTGCTGGTCACGCTGGTTTATGGCATCGGCATGTACGGTTCGATATTTCTGATTCCGCTGTTGTTGCAGCACGGTCTGGCGCATTCGGCGGTGGTCACCGGTAATCTGTTGTTGCTCGGAGGCCTGGCGTTGGCGGCAAGTATTGCTCTTTCCGGTCGGCTGGTGGATCGTTTTTCCTCGCAGCTGGTGGTGTTGATCGGGCTGGGCTGTTTCGCCCTGTCCAATCTGCTGCTGGCGTGGCCGGGCGGGCTGTGGATCATCGCGCTGGGTATCATCATCAGCCGCTTCGCACTGGGCATGATCATCCCCGGACTGTATACCAGCATGGCCAGAGCAGTGCCGGAGCCCATGCTGCGCCGGGGTACCGCCGTCACCACCATGACCCGGCAGGCCGGTGGTGCGCTGGGTATCACCCTGATTGGTGCCTTGCTGGCTGCGCTGAGTCAGAGCGGTACGGCCGATGTGCCGTACCGGATCCTGTTTGTCCTGCTGACATTGATGTTTCTTGCGGTGCTGCCCGCAGCGAGGAAGATGGGTCGCAACGAGCAGTGAGCGCTCAGGTGGCTGGGGCGGTGGTGGCCATCTTCTTCAGTCGGTAATCCATCTGCGCCCGGGTCAGGCCAAGCAGGGCGGCGGCGCGGGTAATGTTCTGTTGAGACAGGTGCATGGCGGCCCGCACGAAGGCATCTTCCACCTCATTCAAGGGTAGCGGCCGCTGCTGCAGCAGGCGCACGGCAGTCTGATCCAGCGAGGGGCCGGGCGCAGCGGGGTCGCCGGTGCTGTCCGGGCTGGTGGTGGCCTCCGGCAGGCGGATGCCGATTCCTGGCGCCTGATCCCAGCTGACCGTACCCGATTGCCGCTCAGCCTGATTGCCCTCCAGCCCTGACAGGTGTCGCAGATCAATGGCATCGCCGTCGTCGGCCAGGATCACCGCCCGCTCAATGACGTTCTCGAACTCGCGAATATTGCCCGGCCAGGAGTAATCGAGGATCGATTGCAATGCCCTGGGGGTAATACCAGCGAGCTGGCGACCGTGTTGCTGGCACAGATGATTGACGAAGCGATCCAGCAGCAGCGGCAGGTCATCCTTGCGTTCGCGCAGCGGGGCGATGGTCACTGGGAAGACATTCAGGCGATAGAACAGGTCGCTACGGAAACGTCCATGTTTGACTGCCTCGGCCAGATTCTCGTTGGTCGCGGCGATCACCCGTACATCGATCTTCAGCGTCTTGGTGCTGCCCAGCCGCTCCAGCTCACCACTTTGCAGCACCCGCAGCAGCTTGCCCTGGGCAGTCATGCTCAGGGTGCCGATCTCGTCGAGAAAGATGGTGCCGCCGTCGGCAATCTCGAAGCGCCCGGGCCGTGCCTCGGTAGCGCCGGAGTAAGCGCCGCGCTGCACGCCGAACAGCTCGGATTCAATCAGCGTGTCGGGGATGGCCGCACAGTTTATTTCAATAAAGGGCGCATCGGCGCGCCGGCTGTTGGCGTGCACCTCATGGGCGAACATGGTCTTGCCCACGCCGCTCTCGCCGAGCAGCAACACGGTGGCGTTGGTGGAGGCCACGCGCAGAATCTTGTGGAGCACGGCGTGGTAGGCGGCGGAGCTGCCTACTGGCCGATCCAGCTCGACGTTGTTCTGGTGGTCGAAAGCCAGGCCGAAGGGTGCCTTGCCCGGCTGCATCCCGGCAAACTCGCTGCGCGCGGCGGATTTTCGGCTGGGGCTGGCCATGCGCGGTTGGAAGTACTGCAGGTCATCTTCGGCGTCCTCCCAATCCTCCACCGGCCGGGCCACGGCGCGGCATACGGCATCACCCCGGGCGACGCATTCCGCCTCGCGCACCAGAATGCGCTTGCCCATCAGCCGGGTAAGGAAGGCTGAACTGTTGCCGGTCGCCATCCAGCATACCGGGTCGTGACTCTGGCCGTGGGTCGCCAGGTGCAAATCGCTCTCCAGCGAATGTTTCCAGATGAATTCGCCGTAGAGATAGCCTTTGTGTGGATCCACCTCAATGCGTACCGGCTCGATTTCGAGAATGCCGCATAGCGAATGAATCTGTGCACCGGCGGCGAGGATATCCAGTTGTGAGCCGCTTTGCCGGGTCTTGATCGCCAGCTCGGCGCTGCGGGTGCCGCTGAGATAACCGATGCGGGTCAACAATCCCCGGGTTTTTTCCACGCCGAGGGTCTCCAGCAGCTCCTGGCGCAGGGCGCCAAAGGCTTCGGCATGGAGCAGCAGCATGCGCTTGTCACCGAGCCAGATCATGCCCTGTTCGGGATTGAAATACAGGTGCTCGGCGAGGTCCTGCATGTCAGGAAAGCGCAGATCGGTAATCACATCCTTGAGCGAGTGGGGGCCGCTCTTGCCATCAGTATAAGGATACATCTTGAACACCATTTATTGTTGTTGGCCGGGCAGGGATGTTGTTCTGCCATTGGACGAATAATAGCAGAACCGGGGGCGGCCAGCGCGCCCGTCCGGCGGCATGCTTTGTTGAATGTATTGTTCGCTTTAACTGAATTGTTCGGCGAATTTTAATGCGTAAAATTCTGATGAATACAAAAATTCATGAAATTGATAGTGGGCCGTATTCCGACTTGAACGATAAATAACATAAAGATTGAGATGTATCTATATGAATATTAAGTAATAAAAATACAGAGTGAAGCCGTAAGGCGAACATGGCACAGCCGTTGCTGTCTCTTTTGTACAGCACGACACAGGTTTGAGTCACATCTCACTCATGCTGTCGAACAAGAAAACAAGAATAACGGAGATAGCACCGTGGCTGAGATTTCTGCTTTGGGCTACGTCGGATTCGGCGTCAGCAACCTCGACAAATGGCAGGTATTTGCCACCGATATTCTCGGTATGCAGGTGGGCCGGCGTGATGCCAACAGCTTGACCCTGCGCATGGATGGGTACCAGCAGCGCTTCTTCCTTGAACAGAATCCGGTGGACGACATCATTGCCGCCGGCTGGGAGTTTACCAGTGAGCAGGAGCTGGAAGAGTACGTCGCCGAGCTGCGGGAGAAGAATGTTCAACTGCAGCCATTGACTGCCGAGCAATGCGCCCTGCGGCATATCGAGAAGGGCTACCGCTGCGCTGACCCCAACGGCTTCGATCATGAATTCTTCTTTGGGCATGGTGTGGCGCTGTTGCAGGACAAGTTCCGTTCCAGCGTACTCAAGGGCGGTTTCGTTACCGGCAACCTGGGCGTCGGCCATATTCTGCCCTTTGCCAACCGTGGCAATGGCGCTGAGACAGTGGACTTCTACCGGAACGTGCTGAAATTCCGCATCAGCGATTACATCCGCCAGGAAGTACAACCGGGCATGACGGTCGAGGCGACCTTTTTCCATACCCGCACCGGCCGTCATCACTCCATCGCCACCGCTGAAGCGCCAACCGCCAAGGTGCTCAACCACTTCATGCTGCAGGTTGAGGACATGGACGACGTGGGTCTGGCCTATGACCGCGCGGTCAACGCAGGTATCCCCATCGTGCTCGAGCTGGGGCATCACCCGAACGACAAGATGTTTTCCTTTTATGCGCAGACCCCCTCCGGCTTCAACTTCGAGATGGGCTGGGGCGGCATTGTCATCGATGAGAATGACTGGGAAGTACGCACTTATCACCAGATGAGTGACTGGGGCCACAAGCGCAATCTGGTGCCACCGCCGGAAACCGAAGAGCACCCATTGTCCTGAGCCTGGGCTTACCTGGAGAGCAAGAATATGAGCATCTGGTTGGATTTTCTCGGGGCGGAGATTCGCTATGTCGACCTGCCCACCTATGGTCGCACGCGCATTGCCGAAGTCGGCAAGGGCAAGCCAGAAGCGTTGATTCTGATGCACGGCATCGGTGGTCACCTGGAAGCCTATGCGAAAAACGTGGTGGCACTGGGTGAACATTTTCACGTCATCGCCTTCGATTACGTCGGCCACGGCCTGTCAGCGAAAAAACTGGATATTGAATACTCTATCAGCGACTACGTCGAGCAGCTGCGTGAGCTCATGGATGTGCTGGACATCGAGCGTGCGCACATCTCCGGGGAGTCGCTGGGCGGTGTGGTTACCGGTGGTTTCGCTGTGCGTTATCCCGAGCGCGCCCTGCGTGCGGTGTTCAATACCACCGGCGGTATCCCGATTGTCAGTGACAAGGGCCGTGAGGATCTGAAGAACCTGGCCGAGCTGTCGGCGCGCAGCTCCGGTCAGCAACCGACCTATCAGAGCGTGCTGGCCCGCATGCAGTGGCTGCTGTACGAGGGCAATTGGGATCTGCTCAACGAGGAGCTGGTCGGCTCGCGCCTGGCTATCTATTCCCGCGAGGACTTTCAGGCCAGCGCGCCACTGGTCTACGGCCGCCTGCGCAAGGTCAATGAGGGCGGCACGCCGGACATGATCGAGCTCGAAAAGGTGCAGTGCGATTCGCTGTTGCTGTGGACCAGCCACAACCCGATTCATGACGTTGCCGCTGCTGAATCCGCCTTGCCGCGTCTGCCCAGGGCGCAGCTGTATGTAATGAAGAAACTGGCCGGCCACTGGCCACAGTATGAGTCGCCCGCCGAGTTCAACCAGGTGATGGTCGAGTTCCTATCGACCGGGCGGGTATCGGCATGAACGCCCAGGTCGCAATGATGAGACCCGCCCGGCCGCACCTGCCGGTCGCTACCAGCGATTTCTGCAAGGCCATGCGCAACCTGGCCGGTCACTGCGTGGTGATCGCCAGTGGCAGCACCGGTCAACGGGCGGGACTCACCGCCACGGCGGTGTGTTCGGTTACCGCCGAGCCCCCGCGGCTGCTGGTCTGCGTCAACCGTAACGTCTATGCCCACGGCGTCATCACCAGCGCCCGGCACTTGAGCGTGAATGTGCTCGGTTGCCGGCAGGAATCCATTGCCCGGCGTTTCGCCGGAATGGTGGAGGGCGTCGCCGGTGAGCAGCGTTTTGAGGAAGGTGGCTGGATGCCGGGCATCAGTGAAGTGCCGGTGCTGAGCGACGCGCTGGCCAGCTTCGAGTGCCGGGTGGTCGAGGCCATCCCGGCCAGTACCCATGACATGTTCCTCTGTGAAGTCATCCGGGTGACCGGCCAGATGGAAGAGCAGGACCCGCTGATTTATTTCAATGGCCAGTTTGCCGCGCTTGCCTGAGCCGCCATTCTGCCCAACCCGATAGCGCCAATAAAAACAAAGTGAGAAACGATATGACTACCGCATTGAACACCAATCCCGTGAACCTGAATGTTGTACCTACCGAGGCAGAGCTGGTTCAGCGTGCCCGTGAAATGATTCCCATGCTGCTGGAGAAGGCTGAGTCGGTTGAGAAGAACCGCATGGTCTCGCCCGAAACCATCCAGGCCTTTGTTGATGCCGGGTTCTTCAAGATCCTGCAACCGGCCCGCTTTGGTGGTTATGAAATGAACCCGGCGGTGTTTTACAAGGTGTTGATGGAGCTGGGTCGCGGCTGCGGTAGCAGTGCCTGGAACATGATGATTCTCGGCGTGCACCAGTGGGAATTCGGCAGCCTGCCGGATCAGGCCTGCGAAGACGTCTGGGGCACTGACGACCAGACCATCATCGCTTCCTCCTATCCACCCTTCGGCAAGGTCGAGGAAGTGGAAGGCGGCTATCAGATCAGCGGCACCTGGAAAACCTCCAGCGGCTGTGACCACGGTAAGTGGGCCTTTCTCGGTGGCTTGCGCCGTGATGCCGAGGGCAACGTGATTGATCGCCTGTCCATGCTGGTGCCGGCAACCGATTTTGAAATCGAGGATGACTGGCATGTGTTCGGTCTGGCCGGTACCGGCAGCAAGAGTCTGGTGGTCAAGGGCACTTTCGTTCCATACCACCGTGTACACAGCCTGATCCAGTACGACAAGGACGATCGCGGCACCCACTATCTGTACCCCTTCAATCAGATCTTCTTCGGCTCGGTCTCGGCGCTGATCGTGGGCATGGCCCAAGGCGGAATTGATGAATATATCCGTCAGATGAAAGTGCGCACCAGCACGCTGGACGGTAGCAACGCGTCGCTCAGCCCCTACGTCAAGGACCGTCTCGGCAACGCCGTGGTGCGGGTGCGTTCAGCCCGTGCGCGCCTGCTGCAGATGATGGCCGAAACCACCGAGATCGTTGAGCGTGGCGAACTCGTGCCTACCTACGACCGGGTTCACCACATGCTGGATATTGCGCGGGTAGGGCGGGACTGCGAAGAAGCCGTGATGCTGATGTTCAAGGCGACTTCGGCCCGGGGCATCTACCTGAGCAATCCGTTGCAACGCATCCTGCGCGACGTTATCGCCGCCTCCAACCACATCACCCAGAACGCTGACGATACCGCCGGCATGTTGGGTGCCTACCTGCTCGGTCAGCAGCTGCCGCCCATGGTGTTCGGGCTTGAGGCGGTCTCGCTGAACGACTGATGTATTTGGGGGGCGACTCCCGGATAGATCGTGGCAGCCGCGGGTGCGGTTGCCACGGGAATAACAATAAAAGGCGGTGTACCGCTCTTATCTGAGGTGCTTTATGTCTTATCCAAGGTTGAACAAGACGTTCCAGCTATCGGCACTCAGTGCTGCCATTGTGCTTTGTTCTGCATTGCCAGCCCATGCGTTCCAGTTTGATACCAGTAATGACGAAGTACGTATCCGTCTGGATACCAACGTCAAGTACAACGCCGCCTGGCGGGTGCAGGATCAGAAGAGCCGGCTGCTGGCTGACCCTACGCTGGATGACGGCAACCGTAACTTCGACAAGGGATCCATGATCAATAACCGCGTCGACCTGTTCTCCGAGTTCGACGTCAATTACCGTGGCATGGGTGTGCGGGTCAGTGGTGCCGCCTGGTATGACCGGGTGTATAACCGCAAGAACGACCATGACAACCCCGAAAGCGCCAATAGCCTGTCGGTGGATTACAACGAATTTACCGATGAAACCCGCGACCTGCATGGCCGCGACGCCGAGCTGCGCGACGCCTTCGTCTATTCGGACTTCAACCTGACTGAGGACATCTGGGGCGTGCTGCGTGTTGGTCAGCACTCGTTGCTGTACGGCGAGAGTCTGTTCTTCGGTAATAACGGTATCGCCGGCGGCATGATGCCGATCAACGCGATTCAGGCCCTGTCCGCACCCAACTCGCAGTTCAAGGAGCTGGTGCTACCGGTCAAGCAGATTTCCGGTGACCTGCAGCTGACCCCGGCATTGTCGCTGGGCGCCTACTACCAGTTCGAGTGGGAACGCACCCGCATCCCAGCGGCCGGCAGCTATTTCAGCCCGGCGGATCTGCTGGATGGCGGCGGTGAGCGCATCATCGCGGGCCTGGATCCGAACATCTCGCTCTACCGCACAAAGGATATTGAAGCACGTGATTCCGGGCAGTGGGGCTTCCAGCTGCGCTACCGGGCTGACAGCATCGATACCGACTTCGGCCTGTATGCAATCAACTACCACGACAAGAACTTCCAGGTGCAGACCCGGCCGTTCGCCGTGCCCCAGCCTGGCGTAGCCAGTGATCTGGTTGTGGGTGAGCACATGCTCGTCTTCCCGGAAGACGTGCGCGCCTACGGCTTCAGCGCCACCACCGGCATTGGCGATGCCAACGTTGCCTTCGAGGGCTCGATCCGCCGTAACGCACCGCTGGTCAGCCTGACCATGACCGACCTGACGGGTGACCACGACAACGACAGCAACCCGCTGTACGCCGTGGGTAACACCGCCCATGCCCAGGTCAGCATGATTCAGATCATGCCCCAGGGGCGTTTCTGGGATACCGCCGCGTTGATGGGTGAGCTGGCCTGGAACCGCACCCTGAGCGTGACCAAGAATCGCGAGTGGCTGGACCCCAACAACACCCGCGACGCCACCGCCATGCGCGTGGTATTCACCCCGACCTGGTTCCAGGTGTTTGACGGGATCGACCTGTCCGCGCCCATGGGCGTGAGCTACGGCATTGATGGCCGTTCTTCCGCGGTGGGTGGGTTCAGTCAGGCCAAGGGCGGTGGGTTCAACGTGGGCGTATCGGCCGAGTATCTCAAGCGGGTCACCGTGGCGCTGTCCTACAACGGTTTCTACGGGCCCACTGACCGGGTCAACAACCCCGAGTTTGTCGAGGCGATTGGTGCCACCACCGGCGTCAAGACCTACAAGCAGACCAATGGCGACCGCGATTTCATTTCCCTGAATGCTTCCTACACGTTCTGAGGCCTGATCATGCATAACAATAATATTCGTCGATTTGCTCTTTGCCTTTCATTGCTGGCGCTGAGCGTCGGCACCGCCGGCGCGGCGGTGAGCCCCGAGGAAGCCGCCCAGCTCAACTCCACACTGACTCCGCTGGGTGCCGAACGTGCCGGTAATGCCGAGGGCACCATCCCGGCGTGGGATGGCGGCTACACTACAGTGCCGGCTGGCTTCGAGAACGGCCATCGGGACTTTGATCCCTTCGCCAATGACAAGCCCTTGTATTCGATCACCGCCGCCAACCTGGCCGAGCATCAGGACAAGCTGGCGGCCGGTGTCGTTCAGCTTTTCAAGGACAACCCGGAGACTTTCCGGATTGATGTCTATCCGACCCGGCGTACCGCCTCCGCTCCGCAGTGGGTGTATGACAACACCTTGAAGAATGCGACCAATGCAACGCTGGAGAATGACGGCCTGACCGTGCGCGGCGCCTATGGCGGTGTGCCGTTCCCGATTCCGAAAACCGGTATCGAACTGGTCTGGAACCACCAACTGCAGTGGCGAGGCGAGGCGACCGAGGCGCGTTATCAGGTCTGGACCACCACCGGTGAAGGGCGCCGTATTCTGGCTACCGCCGCGCGGGACTACGCCCAGTATCCCTACTACTACGCTGACGGTTCGGCAGAAACCACGCCCAACCCCAAATACATGCTGGCTATCCAGCTGGCCTACGAACCGGCCTTCCGTGCTGGCGAAGCGCTGATGGTGCATAACACCCTGGATTACCACCAGGGCCGGACCCTGTGGCAATACCTGGTGGGCCAGCGCCGGGTGCGCCAGGCGCCAAGCATCAACTTCGATACGCCCAACGTGGTGGCGTCCGGCACCAACTTCGTCGATGAAACCTTTGGTTACGGCGGCTCCCCGGAGCGCTATGACTGGAACCTGATCGGCAAGCGGGAAATGATCATCCCCTACAACAACAACGCGATGATGGCGCACAGCGACGCCGAAGTACTGGGCGAGCGGCATGCCAACCCGGATCTGGTGCGCTGGGAACTGCACCGCGTCTGGGAAGTGGATGCCACCCTCAAGCCGGGCAGCCGTCACGCGGTACCCAAGCGCAAGTTCTACTTCAACGAAGACACCTGGGGCACGGCCATCTTTGATGGTTGGGATGCCGAAGGTAGCCTGTGGCGCACCTCGGTGAACACGCCGTTTGTGGCTCCGGACATTCCGGCGACAGTGAACTTCTGTGGTGGCTTCTTCCATGATCACCGCACCCGCGCCTGGGTTTACAACTGCGCCATGGGGACGGACGTGAAAGGCAGCCAGTTCAGCATCGTGCCCAAACGCACCGAAAGCTACTTCTCACCGCAATCGCTGCTGCGCATGAGTGGCCGTTGATTGATCCATTGCCCCGGCCAATGCCGGGGCAATTCCGCCTTGCGAGGAGTTGCGGAATGAATAACAAGATTGGAACAAGCCTGGCTTGCTTGCTGGTTCTCACCGCGCTGGCCGCTACGCCAGTTACCGGTCTGGCGGCTGAGTTGCCGGACACCCTGAGCCGGCCTGCGACCCTCTCCGAACTGGCACCCCGCTCGATGCTCAGCGCCGTTGCCTGGGCCGGAGAGCGTCTGGTGGCAGTGGGTGAGCGGGGCCATATCATCGTCTCCGACGACCAGGGCGCCAGCTGGCAACAGAGGCCATCCCCGGTGAGCGTGACGTTGACCTCGGTGTGTTTTACCCATGACCAGCGCGGCTGGGCGGTCGGGCATCGTGGCGTGGTGTTGCATACAGCGGACGCCGGTAACAATTGGGCGTTGCAATATGATGGCCAGCGCTTTGCCGAGGCGGCTTACCAGCAGGCCCGGGAGCAGGGCTCCGAGCTGGAATACAGTACCGAAATGCTGGTCGAGGATGGCCCGGACAAGCCATTCCTGGATGTCCAGTGCCTGGGTCAGCAGTCAGTGGTTGCGGTTGGTGCCTACGGGCTGGGCGTTCGCAGCAGTGATGGCGGGGCGAGCTGGTCGCCGTTACTCAGCCTGATGGAGGGCACCGAACAGAGCCACGTCAACGCCATACTGGCGGTAGGCGATGCGCTGTACATGGCCGGAGAAATGGGTGGCCTGTATCGCAGCGATGCGGCAGTAAACCAGCTGGAGCGTCTCGACCAGCCTTATGAGGGCAGCTACTTCGGCCTGTTGAGCGATGCCAGCCAGCTGTTCGCTTTTGGCCTGCGCGGCCATGCCTTCGCTTCTGACGACGGTGGGCAACACTGGCGGCAGCTAGCCATACCCACCAGCCAGAGTCTGACCGCTGGCAGCCTGTTGCCCGATGGTTCGCTGCTGCTGACCGATGCCGCTGGTAGCGGCTGGTTGAGCCGCGATGGGGGCCATAGCTTCCAACGCGTCCGCGCTGAGCACCGATTTCCACTGACCGAGCTGCTGCCGTTGGCTGACGGCAGCGTATTGGCTGTGGGTGCCAACGGCATCACCCGTTTTTCCGCCGAACAGTTCAACTGACCGGCCCGCCTGAGGTTCATGACTATGGCTATTTCCGCTTCAGATGGCTTCGAGACCATCACCAACCTGAAGGACTTTGATCAGCACTCCGGTAATGCGCTGGAACGTCTGCTGTTCAACTACCGGGGCTGGATTATTGCCTTCTGCGTGTTGATGACGCTGCTGTTTGCTGCCTCGGCGACCCAGGTTCGCATGAATGCCAGCTTTCTCAAGACGGTGCCTACCAGTCACCCCTTTATTCTGAATTACCTTGAACATCAGGATGAGCTCAAGGGCACCGCCAATACCCTGCGTATTGCCGTGGCGCTGGAAGGTGAGGGCGACATCTTTACCGCCGAGTACATGGAAACCCTGCGGCAGATCAACGATGAGGTATTCCTGCTGCCGGGGGTGGACCGTTCCTTCATGAAATCCCTGTGGACGCCGCTGACCCGTTGGCAGGGCGTGACCGAACAGGGCTTTGATGGCGGCACGGTAATTCCGGACGGGTTTGCCGGCCGGCCCGAGGACCTGGAGGTGCTGCGCAATAACGTGCAGCTGTCCGGGGAGATCGGCCAGCTGGTGGCGCCGGACTTCCGTTCCAGCATCATTCTGGTGCCGCTGCTGGATGTGGATCCGGCCACCGGCGAGGCGCTGAACTACAAGGCGCTGTCCGATTCGCTGGAGCAGATCCGCCAGCGCTATGCCGAGCAGGGTGTGTCCTTGCATATCATCGGCTTTGCCAAGGTCATGGGTGATCTGATTTCCGGCCTGTATGCGGTGCTCGGGTTCTTCGCCGCGGCGGTGGTCATCACCACGGCCATTCTGCTGTATTTCACCCGTTGCTGGCGCAGTACAGCAGTGGTGCAGGGTTGTACCCTGGTCGGCGTGGTCTGGCTGTTGGGCGTACTGCCACTGCTGGGTTATGAGCTCAACCCTTATTCGATCCTCGTGCCCTTCCTGGTGTATGCGATTGGTGTAAGCCACGGCGCGCAGAAGATGAATGGCATCATGCAGGATATCGGGCGAGGTACGCATAAGCTGATCGCTGCGCGCTACACCTTCCGCCGCCTGTTCGCCGCTGGCATGACAGCGCTGCTGGCCGACGCCGTAGGCTTTGCGGTGATGACCATCGTCGATATTCCGGTGATCAAGGAACTGGCGATCATTTCCAGTATTGGCGTGGCCTTGCTGGTATTCACCAACCTGGCGCTGCTGCCAATCATGTTGTCGTACACCGGCGTGTCGCCAAAGGCTGCCCAGCGTCGCCTTGAGTCCGAACAGGTTCACGAGCAGCCAGGCTACCGCAAACCGGCGGTGGTGCGCGGGTTGCTGGCCTTTACCCGTCCGAAAGTCGCCGCCGTTGCGCTGGTCTGTGCCAGCGTGTTGATCGGCTGGGCGGTGTTCGAGGCGCGCAATCTGCAGGTCGGGGATCTGGATCCGGGCGCGCCGGAGCTGCGCGCCGACTCGCGCTACAACCAAGACAACCAGTTCGTGATCAGTAACTACCAGGCCAGCAGCGACGTGTTCGTGGTCATGGTGGAAACGCCCTCCGGCCAATGTGTGAACTACGAAACCCTGCGCAAGGTGGAGGAGCTGGAATGGCGCCTGCGGCAGCTGCCGGGGGTGGACGGCACCAACTCCATCGCCGGGGTCGCCCGCCGGGTCAACGTCGGCATGAACGAAGGCTTCCTCAAGTGGAACGAGCTGCCGCCGAACCAGCCGATGATCAACGCGGCCGCCAACCGTTCCCCGCGGGATCTGTTCAACGCCACCTGTGATCTGCTGTCGGTGTACGTGTTCCTGCAGGACCACAAGGCCCAGACCCTCAGCGGTGTGGTGTCTACCGTGGAGAATTTTGCTGAGCAGTTCAGCGACGAGCAGGCGACCTTTCTGCTGGCTGCAGGTAACGCCGGTATCGAAAGTGCGACCAATATCGTGGTAAAGAAAGCCAACACCCAGATGGTCATCGGGGTGTATCTGGCGGTGAGTCTGCTGTGTCTGCTGGCGTTCCGCTCCTGGCGGGCGACCGTCTGCGCAATCCTGCCGTTGATGCTGACCTCCATGCTCGCTGAAGCGCTGATGGTCAAGCTGGGTATGGGCCTCAAGGTGTCGACCCTGCCGGTAGTCGCGCTGGGCGTGGGCATTGGGGTGGACTACGCGCTGTATATCCTCAGCGTGATGCTGTTCTGGCTCAAGCGCGGTTCCAGTCTGTCCGAAGCCTACTTCCAGGCGCTGAACTTTACCGGCCGGGTGGTGGTGTTCACCGGTGTGACCCTGTCCCTGGGTGTGGTGACCTGGATCTTCTCGCCGATCAAGTTCCAGGCCGATATGGGCCTGCTGCTGACCTTCATGTTCTTCTGCAACATGTTGGTGGCGCTGATTCTGGTACCAGCGCTGGCGTGCTTCCTGCTGCAACCCAGGCATTTCGCTTCCCGTCATGTGCTCGAGCAGAACCAGCTGGATAAACAGCAGGCGGCGGAACGTGTGCATCCCACCGAACGCCGTGCGTTCGCTGTTGAAGAGGTGTTGTCATGAGTGGTCAGGGATTGACGCTACCGCGTCTGCGGGGCGATGGCATGACGCTGGATCTGGCCCGTGCGGGAGTGGATGCCGCGCTGGAATGTGCACGCAGCCTGCAACTGCAGGTCAGCATCGCGGTGGTCGACAGCGGGGGCCACCTGCTGGCCTTTGCCCGCACTGAGGGCACGCCCTGGCACAGCATTCAGCTGGCTACCGAAAAGGCCCGCACCTCGGCCTCCTTCGGGCTGCCCAGCAGCACCCTGGGGGACATGATTGATAACGCCTCCGAGCGTATCCGCATGAACCTGATGCTGCGCCCGGAAATCGTTGCCATGGGCGGCGCTTTCCCGATCCGGATGGGCAACCGGATGATCGGCGCGCTGGGTGTATCCGGTGCCAGTGAAGAAGAAGACGTTATCTGTGCGCTGGCCGGGTGTGAGGCGATTGCCTGTCATACCGACGCTGCGCTCGAATCCGAAGGAGCTGAACATGAGTAACAACCCCCTGCATGCCCAGTTGGGCGAAGAGCTATTCGGGGCCCTGCGCGATGCCCGCATGGTCGCGCCACTGACCGAGCGTTATCCGCAGCTGACCATTCAGGACGCTTACGCCATTCAGCAGCAACTGATTGCCCAGCGGCTGGAGGCGGGCGAGCGCATCATCGGCAAGAAGATCGGTGTGACCAGCCAGGCGGTGATGGATCTGCTCAAGGTTGATCAGCCGGATTTCGGCATGCTCACCGACCGCATGGTGATCAACCAGGGCCAATGCGTGGACATGGCCAGCCTGATCCAGCCCAAGGCAGAAGGCGAGATTGCCTTTGTACTCAAGCGGGATCTGGCTGGCCCCGGCGTAACCGTGGCCGATGTGCTGCGCGCCACCGAAGGGGTCATGGCCTGTTTCGAGATCGTCGATTCGCGCATCCGCGCTTGGCAGATCAGGATCCAGGACACGGTGGCAGACAACGCCTCCTGCGGCCTGTTTGTACTGGGCGACCGGCTGGTTGATCCACGCGGTCTGGATCTGTACAGCACCGGCATGGTGCTGGAGAAAAATGGCGCCATTGTCGGCACCGGCGCGGGTGCGGCGAGCATGGGCTCGCCGGCGATAGCGGTGGCCTGGCTGGCCAACACCCTGGGGCAACTGGGCATGAGCCTGAAGGCCGGCGAGGTGATCCTGTCCGGCGCGTTGTCCGGCATGGTGCCGGTCACGGCCGGTGACAATCTCAGCGTGACCATTGCTGGGCTTGGCAGCTGCAGCGTGCGTTTTGCCTGACCTATTTGAGGAAACAATAATGAGCAAGAAACTCAAAGCCGCGATCATCGGCTCGGGCAATATCGGCACCGACCTGATGATCAAGATCCTGCGCAACGCGCAGCATATCGAGATGGCCGTGATGGTCGGGATTGACCCTGGCTCCGACGGCCTGGCCCGCGCCCAGCGCATGGGCGTGGCCACTACCCATCAGGGCGTCGATGGCTTAACGCTGATGCCGGAATTCGCTGATATCGATTTCGTCTTCGATGCCACCAGCGCCGGTGCCCACGTGCGTAACGACGCTCTGTTGCGCCAGCTCAAGCCGGGTATCCGCATGATCGACCTGACCCCGGCGGCCATTGGCCCGTACTGCGTGCCGGTGGTCAACCTGGAAGAGCACCTCAACCAGACCAACGTCAACATGGTCACTTGCGGCGGCCAGGCGACCATCCCCATGGTCGCGGCGGTCTCCCGGGTAGCGAAAGTGCATTACGGCGAGATCGTGGCATCCATTGCCAGCAAGTCCGCCGGCCCCGGGACCCGGGCCAATATCGACGAGTTCACCGAGACCACCTCCAAGGCCATCGAGGTAATCGGTGGGGCGCAGAAGGGCAAGGCCATCATCATCATGAACCCGGCCGAGCCGCCGATGATCATGCGTGACACCGTGATTGTACTGTCGGAGCTGGTGGATCAGGACAAGGTGGCCGCCTCGGTCGAGGAAATGGCCGCCTCGGTGCAGCGCTATGTGCCGGGTTACCGCCTCAAGCAGAAGGTGCAGTTCGACGTGATTGCCGAGTCCGCATCGCTGAACATTCCCGGCGTTGGCCTGCGCAGCGGGCTGAAGACCTCGATCTTCCTCGAAGTGGAAGGCGCCGCCCATTATCTGCCGGCCTACGCTGGCAATCTCGACATCATGACATCCGCCGCGCTGGCCACCGCCGAGCGCATGGCCCAGTCCATGCTCAGTGCAGGAGGTGCCGCATGAGCTTCGATCCGACCCGCAAACTCTATATTTCCGACGTGACCCTACGCGATGGCAGTCACGCCATCCGCCATCAGTACTCGATTCAGAACGCTGTGGATATTGCCCGGGCGCTGGATCAGGCCCGGGTGGATTCCATCGAAGTGGCCCACGGTGACGGCCTGCAGGGCTCGACCTTCAACTACGGCTTTGCCGCGCATACCGACCTGGAATACATCGAAGCGGTGGCCGATGTGGTCAAGCATGCAAGGATCGCCACGCTGCTGTTGCCGGGCATCGGTACCGTGCACGACCTCAAGGCCGCCTACGATGCCGGGGCACGGGTGGTGCGCGTGGCCACCCATTGCACCGAGGCGGATGTGTCGAAGCAGCACATCGAATACGCCCGGGAGCTGGGCATGGACACCGTGGGCTTTCTGATGATGAGCCACATGATACCGGCGCAGCAGCTGGCCGAGCAGGGCAAGCTGATGGAGAGCTACGGCGCGACCTGCATCTATATGGCCGACTCCGGCGGGGCGATGAACATGCAGGACGTGCGCGACCGCATGCGTGCGTTCAAGGACGTGCTCGATCCGGCCACCCACACCGGCATGCACGCCCACCATAACCTGAGCCTGGGCGTGGCCAACTCGATTACCGCGGTGGAAGAGGGCTGTAACCGGGTGGATGCGAGCCTGGCTGGCATGGGCGCCGGGGCCGGTAACGCCCCGCTGGAAGTCTTCATCGCCGCCGCCGAGCGCATGGGCTGGAACCACGGTACCGATCTGTACACGCTGATGGACGCGGCCGACGACATCGTTCGTCCGTTGCAGGATCGGCCTGTGCGGGTGGACCGGGAAACCCTGGGGCTGGGCTATGCCGGGGTGTATTCCAGCTTCCTGCGCCATGCCGAGGTCGCCGCCGAGAAATACGGCCTGAAAACCCTGGATATCCTCGTCGAACTGGGCAGACGCCGCATGGTTGGCGGCCAGGAAGACATGATCGTGGACGTGGCGCTGGATCTGCTGGCGGCACGCAACGCCTGACATCTCTAACAATTCACTACCGAAACAGGAAAAAGAACAATGAAAACCCATACCAACGAAGCCACCAGCAAGTTCGTCCAGACCGAAGAGTGGAAGCTGCACTATAACGACGCGGGCGAAGGGGAAGTGATCCTGATGATCCACGGCTCCGGTGCCGGTGCCACCGGCTGGGCCAACTTCCACCGCAATATCGATCCATTGGTCGCGGCGGGCTATCGGGTGATCCTGATGGATTGCCCGGGCTGGGGCAAATCCGATCCCATCGTTACCGGCGAACCGCGTTTCGATGTCAACGGTCGCGCCATCAAGCAGTTGATGGATGCGCTGGATATCGACAAAGCGCACCTGATCGGTAACTCCATGGGCGGTGGCAGCGCGCTGGCCTTTATCAAGGACTATCCCGAGCGGGTCGGCAAGCTGATCCTGATGGGCTCCGGCGGCGTCGGCAAGACCAGCATCTTCACGCCGCTGCCGATGGAAGGCATCAAGCTGCTGTTCGA
>CAYYUQ010000019.1:0-39578 GCA_964474945.1 uncultured Halopseudomonas sp.
GGGTGGGTCAAAATTGTTGGCCAGAGGTGGGTCAGTTTAATTGGCCATTAACACACGCCAAGGGGCATGGATCTGACCCCTGCGGGGGAATTGCTGTTGCAGGAAGCCAGAAATATTCGCGCGGTTGTCGAGCAGGCGGCGGAGCGTACTCAGCGGGCCGGGCAAGGCAAACTGGGCAGGCTGGATATCGGTATTTTTGGTTCAGCCATTCTGGATACTATTCCTGCCCTGTTGCTGCGATTCCGCAGCACCTTCCCCGAGGTCAAGGTAGTGCTGCACAACATGAGCAAGGACGCACAGATCGCCGCCCTGCGTCAGCATCGTATTGATGTCGGCTTCAACAGACTCATCGAACCCTCTGAAGATATCGCTAACGAAATAGTCATCTCTGAAAGAACCTTCATCGCCATCAATGAAAACCACCCACTGGCGCAGGACGAAGCGGTGCCCTTTTCCGTGATGCGGGACAATCCCGTGATTGTTTTCCCGACAGGCCCACGGCCGAGCTTTATTGATAAGGTCATGAGCCTGTGTCACCAACGGGGTTTTGTACCGCAGATTGCCCAGGAAGTCGGTAATACCCTAACCGGCGTTGCGCTGGTGGCGAGTAATTTCGGCGTATGTGCCGTCCCCGAATCAGCCACCAAGCTGGCGCTGCCGGGTGTTGTTTACCGACCCTTTATCGATCCACCCGAGGATTCAGGGGTGGATCTGAATTGTATCTATCGAATCAATGACAACTCGCCATTGCTCAAGTCATTCCTCGACACCATGCGTGACTACCGCAACAGCCTCTGACACATCTCTGGCTAGACTCCGGATTTGAAATCGACTTCTTTCATTTCCTTGTAACGCTGCTCCAACTCGCGGCGGATCTGTCTGCGCTGCTGGGCCTGGAAGAACCGGCGTTTCTGGTCATAGGTTGCCGGCTCCAGAGGCGGCACCGGGATCGGGTTGCTCTGGTCATCCACGGCCACCATGGTAAAGAAGCAGCTGTTGGTGTGGCGGACTGTCTTGGCACGGATATCTTCAGTGATGACCTTGATGCCGATTTCCATCGAGGTGGTCCCGGTGAAATTGACCGCGGCAAGGAAGGTCACCAGTTCGCCCACCTGGATCGGTTGACGGAAGTTCACCTGATCCACCGACATGGTTACCACGTAGTGCCCGGCGTAACGGCTGGCACAGGCATAGGCGACTTCGTCCAGGTACTTGAGCAGCGCGCCGCCATGCACGTTACCGGAGAAGTTTGCCTTGTCCGGAGTCATCAGGACGGTCATGGTCAATTCTGCGCTGTGGGCCAGCATGCTATTCACTCCGCAATTTCAAAGCGGGCACTGTAATGCTTTCCGATGGGTGCTGCCACCAGCGCAGCGGCATGCGCCGCCGACCGGCTTGCTTGAAGTGCGCTGCAACGCTACCACTGCCGCTGCAGATCGGCGAAGATAGCACTCCATTTTACGCCCCGCCGTGGCTGATACGCTCACCGCCGGGCATCACACACATTCATAACAGCAGCCTGCCATGTCCGATACTGTTACTACCCAGCCAGCGCCCGCCAACTCCCGCTCCCGGGTGATGTTTGCCAGCCTGGTTGGCACCACCATCGAATTCTACGATTTCTACGTCTACGCCACGGCGGCGGTACTGGTATTCCCACACCTGTTCTTCCCGCCTGGCAACGAAACCACAGCGCTGCTGGCCTCCTTTGCCATCTTTGGTGCAGCGATGATCGCACGCCCGCTGGGCGCGGTGTTCTTCGGCCATCTGGGCGACAAGATAGGACGCAAGAACACGCTGATCTACGCGCTGCTGACCATGGGTATCGCAACCTTCCTGATCGGTCTGCTACCGACCTACCATGCAATCGGCTGGTGGGCTCCGCTGCTGCTGGTGATCATGCGTCTGGCCCAGGGCTTCGCCATCGGCGGCGAATGGTCGGGGGCCGCACTGGTGGCAACCGAGAACGCGCCGCCGGGCAAGCGTGCCCTGTTCGGCACCTTTCCGCAGCTGGGCGCGCCACTGGGATTTATTATCGCCAACGGCCTATTTCTGACTGTTGCCGCGGTGCTGCCGTCGACCGATCCGTCGCGACCTTCCGACGCTTTTCTGGACTGGGGCTGGCGGATTCCCTTCCTGTTTTCTGCGGTGATGGTCATTATCGGTCTGTGGATCCGGTTGCATCTGGTAGAAAGCACACCGTTCAGCAAGACGCTCACCACTGGCAAGGTAGTCAAGCTGCCACTGGGCGAAGTGGTTCGCAACAACTGGCGCGAACTGATTCTCGGCACCTTTTATATGCTCGCCACCTATGTGCTGTTCTATCTGATGACCACCTTCTCCCTCAGCTATGGCCGCGCGCCGATAGAGCCGGCTGCCGGCCAGCTGTCCGGGCTGGGTTACAGCTATAACGATTTCGTGCTGATGCTGATTGTCGGGGTGGTGTTTTTTGGCATATTCACGCTGATTTCCGGTCCGCTGGCGGATCGCTGGGGGCGGCGCAAGACGCTGATCATGGTGACCTTGGGCATCATTGCCTTCAGCCTGCTGTGGGTGCCGCTGCTGAGCATGGGTTTTGTCGGGGTAATGGCCTGGCTGATTCTCGGCTTCAGCCTGATGGGCATGACCTTCGGCCCCATGGGCGCATTGCTGCCTGAACTGTTCCCGACCAATGTGCGCTATACCGGCTCGGGCATTTCCTACAACGTGTCCTCCATCCTTGGTGCAGCGGTTGCGCCCTTCATCGCGGTCTGGCTATGGAGCGTCGGCGATGGCAGCCCGCTGCTGGTCGGCGTCTATCTGGCGGTAATGGCCGGGCTGACCCTGATCTCCCTGCTGCTCGGCAAGGAAACCCGGGACCTGGACATCAACCGGTAGCGCCGGCCGCCGCGCCAACATACATCCGGCAGCTTGCCGCCCAGTTACCCATAACCCGAGATAGCCATGAAACGCCATGTTCTGCTGGATACCACACCCGTTCCGAATGACGGCGGCGCGCTCTGCCTGTTCGAATATGGCGAGGATTTCGTCATCAAGCTGGAGGGTGGCAAGGGCGGGCAACTGATGAACACCCGCATGCACGGCTCCGAGGATGCGCTGGCCGCCATTCCGTGCAAGAAGATCGCGGGCCGTTCCGGCGCCAGGGTATTGATCGGTGGTCTGGGCATGGGCTTTACCCTGGCCTCGGCGCTGCAGCACCTGGGCAAGGATGCCGAAGTTCAGGTAGCGGAACTGGTGCCCGGTGTTATCGAGTGGAACCGTGGGCCACTCGGCGCCAAGGCCGGCCACCCGATGCAGGACGCCCGCGCCACGGTACTCAATGAGGACGTGGCGGCCATCCTGAAAAACGAGCCCGATGGCTTCGATGCCATCATGCTGGATGTGGACAACGGCCCTGAGGGGCTGACCCACAGCAACAACAACTGGTTGTACTCGATGGACGGATTACTGGCCTGCGCCCGTGCGCTGAGGAGCAAAGGACTGCTCGCCGTCTGGTCGGCCAGTGCTGACCGGCAATTCTCCAACCGGCTAGCCAAAGCCGGCTTCAAGGCAGAAGAAGTACAGGTCTTTGCCCACGGCAACCGCGGCGCGCGGCATACCATCTGGATCTGCCAGCTAAGGGGCTGACTGCAGACGCTGGCGCATTACTCTCCTGCGCTGCGCCGCTCTACTCCCAGCTCGCCCAGGGTTGCGGCCATATCCTCAGCTGAGGTGGCCGGCCTGACCGCCGAATCTATCTTCAGCACCCGGCCATCCTTGCCAATGTAGAAGGTATGCCGCCGGGCAAAACCCAGCGGATGCAATACACCATAGGCTTTGGCCACTGATTTCTCTTCATCGCTGAGCAAGGGAAAGTCCGCACCGGTCTCGGCGGCAAAGCCCTTGTTCTTGCTCAGCGGATCGACGCTGGCCATGAAGTAGGCCGCGTTATATTCGCGGATCAGGTGGCCGTTCTCTGCCAGGGATTTGCATTCGATAGTACAGCCCGAGGTATAGGCTTTGGGAAACCACGCCAGCACTACCGCCTGCTCGCCACGGTAATCGGCCAGACGATAGGTTTCCCCGTCAGAGCCGGGCAACTCGAAATCCGGCGCCATGTCGCCTACTTCCAGGGCCTGTGCCGACGCGGCCAGCAGCGTCAGTCCCAGACCGGGCAACCATCGTTTTATTGCGCTCAACATGAAGTGTGCTCCTGATCGGCACTGAAAAGATGAAAGTCTGGGCGCGAGTAACGCTCGCATGCCAGCCTGTATGAACATTAGCTGCAGAACCATGGAAATACCATCGCCGGCCGGCCGTCTCCTGCTGGTGCTGCCCGGGGCCGCGGCGGCTTAACGCGGCTATACTCACGCAGATATGTTCATACAGCGGAGGAAAACCGGCATGATCGAGGTACAGATCTATCGCTATCACCCCGAAGCGGAACAGCAACCCCGGATGCAGATCTATTCCGTTCCCGACGCGTTCCGCTCACGGATGGTGCTGGATGTACTCGAACACCTGCACGAGACTGATCAGACCCTGGTATTCCGGCGGTCATGCCGCGAAGGCGTGTGCGGGTCGGATGGCATGAACATCAACGGCAAGAACATGTTGTCCTGCATTACCCCGGTATCCGACGTGCTGGACAAACGCGGTCGCCTGTCCATCCGGCCCTTACCCGGTATGCCGGTCATCCGCGATCTGGTGGTGGATCAGAGCCTGTTCTTCCAGCAATATCACAGCATCCAACCCTGGCTGATCAACCACGACCCCGCCACTACCACCGAACACCGCCAATCGCCTGACGAGCGCGCGCTATTGGATGGGTTATATGAGTGCATCCTCTGTGGCTGCTGCTCCTCCCAATGCCCATCCTGGTGGTGGAATCCGGAGAAATACGTTGGGCCTGCAGGTCTGCTCCAGGCGTGGCGATTTATAGTCGATAGCCGTGACCAGGCCACCGAAGAGCGACTGGAGCGCCTTGAGGATCCGTTCAGCCTGTTCCGCTGCCGTACCATCGGCAACTGCACCTGGGTCTGCCCCAAGGGGCTGAATCCCATGGCCGCAATCGGCAAGATTCGCCTGGCGTTACTCCAGAAGGGCAGTTGATTCTCGTCGCCCATGGCCACTCTGATGCGGCGCTGACCATGGACAACGGGCCTGGTCAATTGAAGTTCGGTTTGCGCTTCTCGGCAAAGGCGCGGAACGCCTCTTTTGCCTCATCGCTGCGCAACTGGGCAGAGAATATCTGATTCTCCCGCTCCATCTGCGCCAGCACCTGTTCGTTATTGCGCATCAACCCCTTGGCTAATGCCAGCGCACCCGCCGGTCTTTCAACCAGTTTCTGGGCAAGGCGCTGGGTCTCGGCGCGCAATTGATCCCGAGCCACTACCCGATTGGCGATGCCCCAGGCCAGCGCATCCCTGGCCGCAACCGGCTCACCCAGAGCAAACATTTCGAAGGCGCGCACATGACCGATACGCAACGGCATCAGTAGGCTGGAGCTCGCTTCCGGCACCAGCGCCAGGTTGATGAAGGGCGCAATTAACTGAGCATCATCGGCCAGCAATACAAGATCGCAGTGCAACAGCATGGTCGTCGCCACACCAACCGCCTTGCCCTGTACCGACGCAATCAATGGTTTACTGACTTTTACGAGGTTATGCAGGAAGCGCTCAACGTGTCGAACAGCCGGCCCCTTGTTCTCAGACTGCGCGGCAAACTCACCCAGGTCATTACCAGCGGAAAAGATTTCGCCATCCGCCTGAAATACCGCTACGCGAATCCCGGATTCGGCTTCAAGCCGCTCCAGGGCATCAGCCAGTGCGCCATACATGGCATTGGTTAGTGCGTTCTTCTTGTCCGGGCGTGAAAGGGTGATGGTAAGTATGCCGCCACTCGATTCAGTGGTCACTTCGCTCATCGGAATGCTCCTGACGGATAGATATGATTTTTATCTGGAGCCCGAGAGTAGATGCAGCGCACCGGCAACGTCCAGCAAACCGCGGATGGATCAACAACCTTGTGTCAGCAGCATCGGCCTGATGAATGATCAACGGCGAGCATCCCACCATGTCACCGCCTGGCGGCTGATATCGTCTACCGATTGCGTGGCGTCAACGGTCAATACGCCGGGTTCGCCAACCGGGCTTTGCAACGTAGCAAATTGACTGCCCACCAGCTCGCGCGACATGAAGTGCCCCTTGCGCCGAGCGACGCGGCGGTTCACCTCTGCTTCACTGATATCCAGGAAAACAAACCCCAGACCCGGCACCGCCTTGCGCAACTGGTTCCGATAAGCCCGTTTCAATGCTGAACAGCTCAATACCGGCTTCTCGCCCTTCGCTACTGCCTCTGCCAGCAACTGCCCCAACTGCACCAACCAGGCAGCCCGATCTTCGTCATTCAAGGCGATGCCGGCGCGCATGCGGGCAATACTGGCAGGGCTGTGGAATAGATCACCCTCGATATGCTTGCCGCCGGCACGCTCGGCAATCGACTGGGCGATAGTGCTCTTGCCACAGGCGGTGACACCCATGACCACCAACGCCGGGATCACTGCTGACATGGCTGACCTCCTCTCGGTTGCGCTTCAGTCTAGACAATCCTGTGCATGGCCAACCAAAGCCGAGCGGCAATGATGCAGATTGCCCAGCCTGGACGCGCTACAGCCGCTCCATACCGACAAGACATTTTTATATACTGCCTCATAACTCCTGTTACTTCTATCGCTTAATCGGCGATGAAATGCCCTCCCATTATTTCACCAGTCCGCTTATCTGCTTATTGCCACCTATACTCATCCCGGTCCGCACCCGCACCTCTGCTGCACATGTTGTGAGTCGAAGCGGAAAATTGCTCGTCAGCAGGAAGGATCATTTCGACGGTATAAACAACAACAAGAACGGGAGTTCATTCATGCAAGGTGTCCTGCAACCACGCCGTTACCCAGCCATGCTGGCCGTTTCATTCAGCGCACTGGCGCTGACGCTGTCCGGATGCTTCAGCGGATCATCGTCCAGCTCCGGCTCAAGATCCCATACAGGTACTTTTATCGATAGCGCTGTCACCGGCCTTGATTATCAGGGCGAACATACCGATGCGGCGCTCACCGATGAACAGGGTCAATTCCGCTACCGGAGCAATGAGACCATTCATTTCTCCATCGGTGATCTGGCACTGGGTTCGGCGGTGGGCGCCGAGGTGCTGACCCCATTGTCGATCACAGACGGCGCCGACTCAGCGCAGGATCAGCGAGTCACCAACAGGTTGATTCTATTGCAGAGTCTGGATGCGGATGGTGACCTGAACAACGGCATACAGATCACCGATGCGATCCGCGAAGAGGTGTCCCTGCGCGCCACGGATATTGACTTCGACCAGCCTACCGCAGGCTTCCGTACCAGCCTGACACCCTTGATGGAAGCACTGGAGACGGCCGGCGTCTTCACCGACTCGGATCCTCGCGCCCGCACTGTTGCCAGCGCAGATGATGCATTGGAACATTTCAGCCGTTCCACAGCGGAACGCCGCGTAGTGGATACCACCCACGGCAAGCTGCGCGGTTATGCGGCTGATGCCGATACCTGGCAGTTCCTCGGCATTCCCTACGCCAAGCCGCCGCTGGGTGATCTGCGATGGCGCGCCCCCGTGGCTCCGGAAGCCTGGAGTGGGACACGCGAAGCCATTGCCTGGAGCGATCAGGCCGCCCAGAACCCCGGACTCGCCCGCTTTGGCGAAGGCGGCATGAGCGAAGACTCACTCTACCTCAATGTGACTGCGCCCAGGGATGCTGATGGCCTGCCGGTCATGGTCTGGTTTCACGGTGGCGGCTTCACCTCACTGACCAGCAATACCAAACCCTTCAACAATCCCGAGGCGTTGGCCAGCAAAGGCGTGGTGCAGGTATCGGTAAACCAGCGCCTGGGGCCGTTCGGCTATATCGCGCATCCCGACCTCAGTGCAGAGAGCGGCTACAACGGCTCCGGCAATTACGGCCAGATGGATCTGATCGCCGCGCTTGAATGGGTGCAGGACAATATTGCTGCCTTTGGCGGAGACCCGGATAACGTCACCCTATTCGGCGAGTCCGGGGGTGGTCGCAAGGTGCTGTCCCTGATGGCGTCGCCAAAGGCGGCCGGGCTGTTCCATCGCGCCATCAGCCAGAGCGGAACGCTGCATCCCGATACCCGTACCCTGAGCAGCGCCGAGGCGATCGGCACGCAACTGCAACAGAACCTGAACGCCGGATCATTGGCCGAGATGCGCGAGCGCAGCTGGCTGGAGGTGGTGCAGGCCGCCGCCACTCTGGTGCCCTACACCAATATTGACAACCACTATCTGCCCTACAGCGAAAGAGAGGCTTTCGAAAGCAGCGCGCAGAACGATGTACCCTTCATGTTCCTGATCACCACCAACGACACCGAAGAGCCCATCGCCACCGTACTCGACGTATTCCCCTGGATGGCTGATGAGAGTAGCGCCCCGCACTATGCCATGCACTTCAGTCAGCAACCGTCTGGATGGCGCGAACGTGGCGTCACCGCCTACCACGGCTCGGAACTGGCCTACCTGTTCAACATGCCGAGAAGCGTCATTACGCACTACCAGCTGGGCCTGGTGATCGACCCGGCCACCGGCCGCTCGTTACAGATCAGCGACCTTAACGGCAATGGGGTCAGCGGCTCGCAGGGCGATACCGACGATATCTATACCTCGGCCAGCTTTGACGAGACTGACGATGCGGTGATCGAGCGGTTCATGACCATGTGGACCAACTTCGCCAGAACCGGAGATCCGAGCATTCCCGGCGTGCTGGAGTTTCCGATGTATGACTCCCAGGCCCAACGCTACGTGGAGCTGGATACAGAGGCGACGGTGAAAACAGACATCTCCAGCGTATTCAGCGACGACTGATCGGCCTGCTCAAAGCCGCGGGTATCCATTTCGACCAGCCGTCAGCCGACTTTCGCGTCAGTCTCGACCCGCTGATCGCCGCACTGGAGGCAGATGGCACGTTCTCCGATCCGGATCCGCGGCCAGGTTCCATTACCACAGCCGCAGACCTGCTATCACAATGCGGTGCATGGCATGCCCAGCCATGTACCCATGATGGCCGCGGTTCGGGTGACAGCCTCAGCCACAGGGAATCACTGCCTGTCTGTTCAGATCATTTGACGCTGGTCATGACCGCTGCTCGAATAAAAGTGTAAGGTTCTGACAGGTATTTGCAGAAGAGAGTGTGCCATGCGTCGTCTGAAGTGGGTTTTCTGGTCCGGTCTTCTGCTGTTCACGTTGTTGTGGCTGATGGCCGAGCCCGGTCTGTTCAATACCCGAGGCTTCTTCCCCCACCGTAATCTGTTGGTACAGCTGACCGGCGTACTGGCCATGACCTGCATGAGTCTGGCCATGCTGTTGGCACTTCGTCCGCGGTGGCTGGAACAGCGCCTCGACGGGCTCGACAAGATGTACCGGCTGCACAAGTGGCTCGGTATTGGTGCCCTGGTGATTTCCATAGCCCACTGGCTGGCGGCCAAGGGACCGAAATGGGCCGTAGGCTGGGGCTGGCTGGAACGCCCGCATAAAGGCCCCGGTGCAGCGCAGCAACCTCTGGAAGCCTTTCTGCACGGTCTGCGCGGAACCGCTGAAAGCCTGGGTGAATGGGCCTTCTATGCCGCAGTGGTACTTATCGCACTGGCGCTGATCAAGCGCTTTCCCTACCGGCTGTTTTACCAGAGCCACCGGCTGCTGGCGATTGTCTACCTGATTCTGGTGGTGCACAGTCTGGTGCTGCTCAAGTTCAGCTACTGGGGCTCACCGATCGGCTGGCTGACCGGCGTGCTGCTGGCCGTTGGCTGCTGGGCGGCGGTGAAATCACTGCTGCGCCAGCTTGGAGTCAAACGTCAGGTGCCCGGCAGCATCACCGGACTAGAGTATTTCGAAGGGGTAAAATCACTGCGGATCGAGGCCCGGGTGCAGGGCTGGCCGGGGCATAAGCCTGGCCAGTTTGCCTTTGTCACCTCGGATACCCGGGAAGGTTTTCACCCCTACACCATCGCGTCGAGCTGGAACCCGGCAGATCCGACCATCACCTTTGTGGTCAAGAAACTGGGGGACCATACCCGCAAGCTGCATGATCGGCTGACGGTTGGCCAGCCGGTCACAGTAGAAGGCCCCTATGGCTGCTTCACGTTTGACGACTCGCGTCCTCGGCAAATCTGGGTTGGCGGCGGTATTGGTGTTACCCCCTTTGTCGCCCGCCTCAAACACCTGGCCAGACACCCGGGCGAAAACCAGCAGGTCGACTTTTTCCATAGCACGACCGAAGTGGATGAGCAGGCGCTGGCCAGGCTGACCGAGGATGTCAGCAACACCCAGGTGCAGCTGCATTTGCTGATCAACCGCCGCGACGGCTACCTGACCGCAGAACGCATCCGCCAGGCGGTGCCGGATTGGCGAGAAGCCAGTATCTGGTTCTGTGGCCCGGCCGGTTTTGGTGAGGCATTACGCCAGGACTTTGCCGCCCAGGGCTTCCCGGTCCATCAGCACTTCCATCAGGAAATGTTTGATATGCGCTGACCGGGACATCCGCTGGCATCCAGACGCACAAAGGGCAGCCAATGGCTGCCCTTTATGTTTATTCCTGCTTACCAGCGCAATACGACTCAGGACTTCTTGTAGCTATCCAGGTCGATACCGGAGCGGCCCGGTGCGAGGATGTTGTTCGGATCAACAGCACGCTTGATGGCGTGCTCCAGATCCCGTTTCACTTCGCCGTAGCTCTGTGCCACGCGCTCCTGGAATCGGGGGTTCACACGGTATACCGCATAACCTTCCTTTTCGAACTCGTCCAGCAGCTCGTTGAAGCAGAGGTCGGCCCGTTTGGTTTCTTCCTCGTTGCTGCGATCGTACAGGACGTCGATCACGTGGCGCAGGCAGTTATCGAACAATCCGATAGGAACGCGGCAAGTTATGCCCTTCTTTCATCAGTCTCATTGCCCGATAATAGCTGCAACATCTTATTGATCAACCCGACACTTCCGGGTTTTCTGAGGAGAGGCAATACATGAACAAAACAATTCGTCTGGCCATCGTGATCGGCAGCAACCGCCGCGAGTCCATCAACCGTCAGTTGGCCGAAGCCATGGCCCGCCTGCTGCCGGCCAACTTTGAAGTCAGTTATCCGCAGATTGATGATCTGCCGCTGTACAACCTCGACCTCGAAGGCGAGCGGCCTGCCAGCGTCAACCGTTTTACCGATGAGATCCGCGCGGTAGACGCCGTGTTTATCATCACCCCCGAACACAACCGGTCACTGCCGGCGGTGCTGAAGAATGCCATCGACTGGGGCTCCAAACCGATGGACAAGAATGTCTGGTTCGGCAAGCCTGTCGCCATCACCGGCACCTCGCCGGGTGCTATCGGAACGGCGCTGGTGCAGCAACACCTGCGCCAGATCATGGGCATCCTCGGTTCGGTGGTCATGGGTGGTGAAGCCTACCTCCAGTTCCGCCCGGGCTTGATCACCGAGAGCGGCGACATCGGCCCTGACAGCCATGACTTCATCAAGGCTTACCTTGATCGTTTTGTCAGCCTGGTGGAAAAGCTGGCCGCCTGAACCCGGTGGCCTGAGCAGCCAGTTCAACTCAGCCAACTGGTTATTCAAGCAACTGGCTTTCAAGATCCAGCTGATCGGTACGCGCCGCCATGACGAAATCATTGCGGTGCAGACCACGGATCTTGTGCGTCCACCAGCGCACAGTAACCCGCCCGTACTCCACCAGCAGCGCCGGATGATGGCCCTGCTCCTCGGCCAGTGCGCCCACCCGGTTGGCAAAGGCCAGCGCCTCGGCAAAGTTCTTCACTTTGAATAGCCGCCGCAGTTGTGGCACCCCTGCCACGTCGATCTGCTCCCACTCCGGAATCTGGCGCAGCAGCTCCGTCGCCTCCTGCTCCGTCACCTGCGGTGCATCTGCACGGCAGGCTTCACATTGCTGTTCACTCAGTTTGTTCATGGACGCTCTCCGCTGAATACTTCAGACTCAAAGAGCTTAGACCAACGCGCCATGGAACATTTCCATGTGCGACTGCGTTAGTCAGCAATGACGACAGGTTTCAGAGGCCAACATGCAGGGCACCGACGGAGAACTGATCCGCCAGGCGCAGGCAGGCAGCCGCGAGGCGTTTGGGGCATTGGTGCAACAGCATCAGGGGCGGGTGTGCTCCTTCGCCCGCCGCCTGTGCGGCAACCCTGATAATGCGCTGGATATTGTCCAGGACACCTTTATCAAGGCCTGGCATGCCCTGCCGCAGTGGCGTCCCGAGGCCCGCTTCGAGACCTGGCTACTGCGTATCGCCCGCAACACCGCCTTTGATGCCCTGCGCCGTACCGGACAGGCCCCCGAGTCCCTGTCCGATGATCAACCCCTGGTCGATCCCGGGCCTACGCCCTTACGCCAGCTGGAAAACGAGCGCAGCATTATCCGGCTCGAAGCGCTGCTGCTGCAGCTGCCGCTGGCCCAGCGCGAGGTATTGCTGCTGCGGGAAATGGATGGCTTCTCCTATCAGGAGATAGCTTTTGCGCTGGAAATAAGCGAAGGCACAGTGAAGTCGCGACTGGCCCGCGCCCGGGAAGCACTGTTACAGGCGCGCCGCGCTACCACAGGAGACTCAGATGACTGAACATCCGGACATCACCCAGCTATCCGCACATCTCGATGGCGAGCTGGACAGGACAGAAACCGCCCGGCTCAGCGCCCATCTGCTCAGCTGCCAGGCCTGTCAAAGGCAGTATCAGGCAATGCGCGAGCTGAGCAATGACCTGCGCCAGCTGCCGACCCCCGAACCTGAACTGGACCTAGCCGCACTGCTCGGCCAGTTGCCGGAGCGCCAGCAGCCAGCCCTGACTCAGGACCGGTGGCGTCGCGCACTGCCCGGCATGGCCGCAGCCGCCTCACTGGTAATGGGCCTGCTCATCGGCAGCAATATGGATTCGCCTGCATCCCGCGTCAGTGAGCCAACCTTTGCCGCACTGGCCATCCTCGACAGCACGCCACCGGGCGCCCTGTGCCGTCAACCCGAACTCTGCTACCTCGGGAGGAAGCTGCAATGAACATCTCCACGCTGCGCCTGGCGCTGACTGTATCCCTGTTGTTCAACCTCGGTGTGCTCGGCGCGCTTGGCTGGCAGCAGCTTGCCGGACTCTTTTCGGAATCAGCCGATCCGCTACTGGTGCGCGAGTTGCAGCTTGACGATCAGCAGCGTCAACACTGGGAGCGCATCGAACAGCCTTTTTTGCATGAACTGAACCAATCCAGCCTGGCCGTTCAGCAACAGCGCAACCGTTTGGTCGACAGCATCTTTTCCGAACCACCGGATGCCGAACGCATTGCCGCCGAACAGGCCGCCCTGGCCGAACAGCAGAACCACCAGCAACAGCTGGTCATAGAGCAATTGCTGCGCGAACGGGAGATTCTGAATACGGACCAGCGCCAGCGTCTGGCGCAGCTATTGACCCGGCAACCGTCACTGTCTTCCGAGGTGCAGATTCTGCACGACGAATAATTCTCGGATTAATGGAACAAAACGGCACGCAGGCTCGTTAGTAGCAATGAAGCCGGTCACCAAAGGTGACCATATGAGTACCCAGAAAGGAGATCCAACATGTCCTTCAGACTTATCCCTGCCGCCGTCCCTTTTGCTCTGGCTGCCGCCCTGCTGTTTTCCGGGGCCGGCATGGCTGATGACGGCGCTGCGCATGACCATGAGCACAGTGATATTCCCTTCGAGCTGCAGCTGAATAACGGTGAAAAGTGGGCCATCGACCCGCCCATGGGCAAAGCCATGGGCGATATCAGTACAGCCATGCGCCAGTCACTGGACGCCATCCATGAAAACCGGTTGCCGGCCGAGGACTATCTGCCGCTGGCCAGTCAGATCAATGACAGTGTTGCCTATATGGTTGCCAACTGTGACCTGCCACCCGAGGCAGACGCGCAGCTGCACATGATCATCGCCCAGCTTATGGCCGGTTCGGAAAAGATGGCCAGCAGCAGTGACGCCTCACCCCGTGACGGGGCGGTACAGGTGCTCGGAGCGCTGGACGCATACGACCAGTATTTTGATGACCCTGATTTTGCAGATCTCGCCCACTGACCACGCCACCCGAGCCCCCTTCCAGAGGGGGCTCACCTTAAATCCAGCCGCTTATTTCTTATCTGGCGCTGGAGAATCCCTCGGTTCTGACCAACAATGATCAAGGTATCAACTCACCCACGCCGAGGAGCCATCATGACCACCAACGCCGCCCCGGGCCAGACCAGCATCAACACCGCAACCGGCGCTACCGATCTGAGCCAGTTCGAACGTCACAGTTACAGCGGTGATCAGACCGAGCAGGAAGCCTTCGAGCGGCTGGTCAGGCTGTGCAAGCAAGTAGCCAACTACCTGCGCGCCGAAGGATCCGGTGTAGTCGCGGTAATTGCTGATCATGTGTGCTGGGTATCGCCGCTCTTTTCTGCGGAGGAGCCATTGGTATCGGCATTGGGCAAGGATCTGGCGCATACCGAATTTACCTACGCCTTCTTCCCCTCGCACACAGATGAATTGACGGCGGAGGAACTGGACGATATTTCCGATTCGGTTCAGTTCTGGCTGGATAACCGGGTGTTCCACAAGATAAATCAGTCCGTGCTGGATAAGGCCTTACCGGTCATCATCGAGCGCTGGACAGATGACGATTGCCGTCATCTGCTATGAAAACAACAAGGGCAACTTCAGAAATGAAGCTGCCCTTGCGTTTGCGCGAAACGCTTAGAACACCACACCCAGCTTGACGCCGAACTCGTTGCTTTCCAGTTCGGTGTTAGCCGCCAGGTCGCGACGATTCTTCAGTTCATAGTTGGTCTGGGTGTAGTACAAGCCCGCCGTAACCGGCACGCCGAAGCCACGATCCCACAGGAAGTTCAGCTCCGCATAGGGATTGAACTTGTCCTTGAGATCGACGGTTTCGCTGCCAACACCATCCAGCTTGATCTTGCCTTCACCTTCGATGCTGTAACGGGTACCCACTTCCAACCGGGTGGTCACAGTATCACCGCTGTGGTGCCAACCAACCGCAGCCTTGGCAAAGGGACTCTTGTTGCTCACCTCAACATCACCAAAATTGGTGTCATCCATCTCATAGCGCGACCAGTCGTAACCTGCACCAATCAACAGATCCATGTTGCTGTTATTGCTCAACGGCATACGCATACCCAGATCAAGGTCAGCACGGGCGTCCTTGATCTCGTCGTCGTTGTTTTCACCGTAACGAGCATCAACGCCGATCTGGTAGATGAAGCCGGGGCCACCGGTCATCTTGTTACCGTAGTTATAGAAAAGACCTGCCTTGCCCACGTTCTCGTCGCGGCCATCCACATCGGCATTGTCCGAGTTCAACTCGTACTCATTGTAGGCACCAATGATGCCCAGATTGGAGACCGGGCTTTCATCCAACGCCATGGCATACATGGGGCTTAGTACCAAACCGAGTGTCGAAGCCTTGATCATAGTTGTGCTGAGGCGCATGGGTAATTTCCTCTGTTATATGTACCTGAGTAACCTCCGACCGGAGCGCTATCTAATCGTTCGATATTTTTTTTCGAATTCAACGCAGTGGCCGGTGAACTTGAGGCGCTCTGGTATACTCAACGGTCAGCCCTCGGCACGGTGTCCGCGCTTTTCAGACAGGTACAGGATTCAAATGACCGACCGTTATTTTGATCAGTTGGGCAGCCACTTCGCCCAGAAGATCTACGCCAGCCCCAAGGGTGCGATCCGTCTGGCAGTACTGACCCGTGATCTGCAGGAATGGATGGCTGAACTGGCAACCGCAGATCAGCCGCTGCGGATACTGGACGTGGGTGCCGGGCTGGGGCATATCAGCGAGTGGCTGCTGCAACGCGGCCATCATGTGACGGTCAGTGAGCCCTCGGCAGAAATGCTTGAAGCCGCGCGGATGCGGCTGAGTGCGATCGAGCTGGCCTCTGACCAGACGCTGGACTATCTGCCACTGGCATTACAACAGCTACCCGAGCGCAGCGAGCGCTACGATCTGGTGATCTGTCATGCGGTGCTGGAATGGCTGGCAGATCCCGCCGCTGCCCTTGTCGCCCTGCGCTCGCTGGTCAAGCCTGAGGGCGCCGTCTCATTGGCTTTCTACAACCGGGACGCACTGATCTACAAGAACCTGATCAAGGGCCAGTTTCGCAAGCTTCAGCGCAATCAATTGGCCGGAGAGGGCAAACGCAGCCTTACCCCGCAGCAGCCGCTGGATCCCCGCCTGGTACAGGAGTGGATCAGCCGGGCTGATTTCATCTGCGCCCATCAAACAGGCGTGCGGGTATTCCACGATTATATGCCGGAGCCGTTCAAGTCCGAGGCGGATAAACAGCAGGTAATAGATCAGGAATTGCTCTACAGCCGCCACCCGGTCTATCAACACCTGGGCCGTTACCTGCATTGCTGGCTGCGACCGACGAGCCCCTGATCAGCGCCGATCCGACATGGGAAGGGTCATCCAGCGGTTCCGCCGCCAGAGCCAGACGAACCAGCCACCGAGCAAGGCTCCACGCGCCAACATGAACAGATAAAAGCCCAGCCACAATCCATGGTTACCGCTGTCACGCAGCAACCAGGCCGCTGGGATATAGATCAACAGCACCGCGAGCAGCATGGCGTTGCGCATGGCCCTGGCGCGGGTAGCACCAATGAACAGGCCATCCAGCAGGTAACTCCATACCGCTACCAAAGGCATCCATGCCATCCAGGGCAGATACACCGAAGCCATCTGGCGGATCGATTCAACCGAGGTCAGCTGGCTGATGATCCACTCCCCGGTCAGGTTGAAGCCCAATACAAAGCCGGCACCCACCAGCAGTGACCAGAAGGTGCTGACAACCAGCACGCGTTTGAGCGCAAGCCGATTACGCTGACCCAGTGCATGGCCACCCAGTGCCTCGACCGCATGGGCCAGTCCATCGAGACCATGGGAGGTAAGCAGCAGGAAATTGAGTAGCACTGCATTGGCGGCAACCACCGAGTCCCCCATGCGCGAGCCCTGCAGCACCAGCAGATAGAACACCAGCTCCAGTGCCAGGGTGCGGATCAGGATATCCCGGTTGACCTTGATCAGCGGTGCCGCGCCGCGCAAGCGCAGGGCATCATGCCAGGGCATGACACCCGGATAACGCACCAACACCGGACTCAGCAGCCAGAGGCCCAACAGAAAGCCCGTGTAATCGCCGATAACCGTTGCCCAGGCAGCACCCGCCACGCCCCAATCCAGCACCACGACGAATACTATATCCAGCGCAATATTGGTCAGGTTCACTGCCAGCAGCATGAACAGTGGAGCCCGCGCGCGCTGGGCGCCGATGAACCAGCCGATCAATACAAAATTACCCAGCGCGACGGGCAGACTGATCAAGCGAATATTGAAATAGATACGGGCCTGTTCCAGCAGCGCTTCGCTGCTGTCAAGAAAATACAGCCCCGCATTCAGCAGCGGCTCATGTACCAGCCACACCAGCAGTGCCAGCAGTATCGCCAGCCACAGTGCCTGGAGCAGCACCAACCGCAGGCGATGGCCGTCGCCCGCACCCGCAGCCTGAGCAGCAAAGCCGGTGGTGCCCATGCGCAGAAAGCCAGCGGCCCAGAGAATGAAGGTAATCAGTGTGGTGCCTACAGCCACGCCACCCAGATAGTGAGCCCCATCCAGATGGCCGACCACGGCGGTATCGACCAACCCAACCAGGGGTACACTGATATTGGACAGGATCATCGGCGTCGCCAACGCCCAGACCCTACGATGGGTTGGGCGGTGACGTGCAGCAGAAAACAAACCGGAAAGGGTCACAGCGTCAGAATACAGTCAAGGCATCAACCGCCTGCTCGCTTGGTTCTGAAACCTTCGCTGGTCAGCCATTCGCATAGCATATCCGCTCGGTCGCCTTGAATTTCGATCACACCGTCGATTACCGAACCACCGCAACCGCAGCGTGCCTTGATGCGTTTAGCCAATGCCTTGAGTTCATCCGCCGGCAGAGCAAGACCGGTAATGGTGGTGACGGTCTTGCCGCCGCGCCCTTTGGTTTCGCGGCGCACCCGAGCGATACCGTCCCCTGCGGGGGTCTCGGGCTGGGCGCATGTGCAATCGGATTGCGGGTTACGGCAATCAGGGCACATACGGCCACTATCAGTGGAAAAAACCAGCCCGCCAAGCGAACCAAAACCGATCTGACGCTTACTCATGAATCAACCCTGCTCCAACAGGCGACGCAGATCAATCAAACCGGCATTGGCACGGGACAGATAGTTGGCCATGACCAGCGAATGGTTGGCCAGCACACCGAAGCCGCCGCCATTGAGAATGATCGGGCTCCAGATCGGCTCCTGGGTAGCTTCCAGTTCACGAATGATCTGCTGCAGGCTGACCTGGGCATTTTTGTTGGCCAGCACATCGGCGTAGTCCTTCTCCACCGCGCGCAGCAGATGCACCATGGCCCAGGCGCTGCCACGGGCTTCGAAGAACACGTCATCAATCTGCAACCAAGGGGTTTTCTTGCGTTCACGACCACCCTCGGTCAAGGGCGAACGGGCCACGCTGGCCGACAGCCGCTGGGACAATGAGCCCATACGGGTACTGGCATCACCGATCCAGCCAGCCAGGTTATCCGCCCGCGCATAAAAACTGGCGTTACCGCTTTCCAGACGGGTGATGTAATTGCTCAGCAAGTCCAGACCGCTGCGATACTCGCGCTCACTGGCAGGCAAGGCCCAGCTGTTGTTATCGAAATGGAACAGCGGCTCGGCCTTGGACAGATCCGGGTCTTCAGTGGATTGGGACTGCGAACGAGCCATGTCCCGACGCATGGAGCGGGTCATGTCGCGCACCTGCACCAGCACACCAAACTCCCAGCTTGGCATATTGTCCAGCCAGATACCCGGAGGGGAAATATCATTACTGATGAAGCCACCAGGCTTTTCCAGCAGCGTAGTCACCAGCGCCTCGAGCGTACGAGCTGTGTGGGAGCCGGTCGTCAGGCTTGCCGTATCACCCACCGGCAACACGGTCAGATCATCAAGACCCGGTTCCTGACTCCAGTACCAGCCGATCAACAGGCAGATGAGTAGATAGACCATCAGCAGCATGCCAATAACCTTGCCGATGGAACTGCCTGTGCCTCTGACGCGCTCTGTCACGCCATCGAAACCGGAAAATCGTCTGGAAAACTTCATCTACCCTCTCCCCTGTCTATACACTGACAAGCATATCACCTACACGCCCAATGACACTTCATTCGCCGCCAATTTACCTGGGTAAAAACGGCTCATGCGCATGGACATGACTGGTGACAAGCTGGCTGCAGGAAATGCCGCCTGGCTCTGGTATTCGCGGCGCCAATCACTATCATACCGGTATGACCCAATCAGGTATTCCCATGCTGTTTTCACGTTTCTGGCTGTTCATCCTGCTGATTATCTGCCATAGCGCCCTGGCACAATCGCCTCTGTTATCTAATAACAACAGCACTTCGCTGCTGGGCGGCGTCGGCAGTACAGTTCAATTTCTGCCAGTACACGAAGCCTTCCGTCCCGGCCTGGTCGATGCACAGCGCGGCCGCATACAGCTTCAGTTTGATATTGCTCCCGACTATTACCTGTATCGCCACCGCTTGAGCTTCGAGTTGCTTGGCGGAGACGATCGCATCAGCGAGACCCTGCTGCCCGACGGCCAGGAAAAATACGATGAGTTCTTTGGTGATGTGGAGGTGTACTACAACAGCCTGTCGGTGCAACTGACCGTCACTCCGGGCGAGACAGCTGCCAGCCAACTGCGAGTGGAATATCAGGGCTGCGCGGACGCCGGTCTCTGTTACCCACCGGAGATTCATGTGCTGGATCTGCCCGGTGCTGCCGGCATCGCTGACAACGGCAGCAGCAACGGCAGCGCTGACGATCGCTCATTGTGGTGGTCACTGTTGCTGTTATTTGCAGCAGGACTGGCGCTGACCTTCACCCCCTGTGTTCTGCCGATGGTGCCCATCCTCACCGGCATGGTGCTCGGACGCAGCAATATTGACCGCTCCCGTGCCTTCATTCTGTCGCTCAGTTATGTGCTGGGCATGGCATTGACCTTCGCGGTGGTCGGCGCGCTGATCGGCCTGTTTGGCGCAGCGCTGAATATTCAGGCACGGCTGCAGTCACCCTGGGTGCTGATCACCTTCTCGGTGTTCTTCGTGGCCTTTGCCCTGGCCATGTTCGATGTTTTCAATCTGCGCCTGCCGGCCTTCATCCGCGAACCCGCCGAGAAGCTGGGCACCCGTACCCGTGGCGGATCAATCCCCGGTGCAGCCGCCATGGGCGTGCTGTCTTCATTGGTGGTCTCGCCTTGCATCTCAGCCCCACTGGCCGGCGCACTGGTGTACATCAGCGCCACCGGCGATGCGGTCGGCGGCGCTCTGCAATTGTTCGCCCTGGCCATGGGCATGGGCGTGCCGCTGATCATAGTGGCCATGTTCGGCAGCACCCTGTTACCCCGCTCCGGCCCCTGGATGAACAGCGTCAAGCAGGCCTTTGCCTTTGGTCTGCTGGCCGTCGCCATCTGGCTGCTGGAGCGGGTGATACCTGGCCCGGCCAGCCTCGCACTATGGAGTGCACTGGCGGCCAGTATTGCGGTACAGCTTGGCCTGTTCGACCGCCAGCCGCGTCAGGGCTTCGGCCGGTTGGCCCAGACGGCAGCCCTGTTACTGGCGTTCTACTCCGCTGCCACCCTGTTCGGTGCGCTGGCTGGCGGCAGCGATCCGCTGCGTCCCTTACAGAATCTCACCACCAGCGGGAACGCCACAGTGGCAGCCAGCAGTTCTGACTACTTCAGCAAGACCAGCGACCCGAGCATTCTGCGCCAACAGCTGGCCGAGGCCCACAGTCAGGGCCAGCCAGCCATTGTTGAACTGTCCGCCGACTGGTGCATCAGCTGCAAGATCATGGAACGCGACATCCTCAACCAGCCCGATGTGCGCAGCGCCGGACTGGATGATCTTGTCCGGATTCAGCTGGACGTCACCGACAATACCCCGGCCCAGCGCGCCTGGATGACCGAACAGCAGCTGTTCGGTCCACCCGCGTTTCTGTTTTTTGACGGAACCGGACAAGAAGTGGCAGACCTGAGAATTCAGGGCGAGGTATCACGGGAAGTATTTGTACGGCATATGCAGGGAGCGCTGGGCTCCCGGTAAGATGCAGTCCCCACCCCGGCATGGAGCCGTCTGGTTTCCGAGCCGCAACACAAAAGCCCACCGCGGCTGTCCAGCACAGATTGAAGTAACAACAGCCAAGCAACAGACCGGCCCGAAAACTTCATAAAAAACCAGCAATCATGCAGCCATCTGAGGACATTCGACTGCTTCTGGACAGCTGTTTTTTTATCCGGCAAACTCTGCCCTCATTCATGACCATAGGGTCAATCGCCAACCAACGCCGCGGGATAATTCTGAATGGCCCGAATTCTGGTTCTGCACGGACCCAACCTGAATCTACTTGGCACCCGCGAACCGGGTGTCTATGGCGCAGTCACGCTTGAGCAGATCAATGCTCGGCTGGTTGAGCAGGCAAAGAGCGCTGGCCATCAACTGGATAGCCTGCAGAGCAATGCCGAACATCTGTTGATTGAACGCATTCATGCAGCCCGGGACGAGGCGATTGATTTTATCATCATCAATCCAGCTGCTTTTACTCATACCAGTGTCGCAATACGTGACGCGCTGCTGGCGGTGAGCATCCCATTTATCGAAGTGCATCTTTCCAACGTGTACAAGCGCGAGTCGTTCCGCCATCACTCCTATTTCTCGGACATTGCCGAGGGCGTGATTTGTGGACTGGGCGCCGAGGGTTATGCCCTGGCCCTGCAGGCCGCGATACAACGTACTGAACAAAACTGAACACTTAACATTGCCCTGGAGCGCAAGTATCAATGGATATCCGCAAAGTCAAAAAACTCATCGAACTGCTTGAAGAATCCGGTATCGACGAGCTGGAGATTCACGAAGGCGAAGAATCTGTTCGGATAAGCCGTCACAGCCAGCATGCCGCCGCGCCGCAGCAGTACTTCCAGGCCCCGGTTGCAGCTGCACCTGCTGCCCCGGTTGCAGCAGCTGCTCCCGCCGAGCCGGCGGCACCTGCCGAGCCAGCCGGTCACCTGGTACGCTCCCCCATGGTCGGCACCTTCTACCGCTCGCCGTCGCCTGAGTCCCCGTCCTTCGTTGAAGTGGGTCAGACCGTCAAAGCCGGTGACGTACTGTGTATCGTCGAAGCGATGAAAATGATGAACCACATCGAAGCCGACAAGAGTGGCGTGATCCAGGCCATCCTGGTGGATAACGGCCAGCCGGTCGAATACGATCAACCCATGTTCAGCATCGCCTGAGCCCGACCCGGAGGCAGCGATGCAGAAAGTACTCATAGCCAACCGCGGCGAAATTGCACTGCGCGTCATCCGCGCATGCAAGGAGCTGGGGTTGAAGACGGTAGCAGTGCATTCCACTGCCGACCGTGAACTCATGCACCTGGCCATGGCTGACGAAACCGTGTGTATCGGCCCGGCCATTGCTACCCATTCCTACCTGAGTATCCCGGCAATCATCAGCGCCGCCGAATTGACCGGCGCAGACGCTATTCACCCGGGCTACGGCTTCCTTGCGGAAAACGCCGATTTTGCCGAGCAGATCGAGCGTTCCGGCTTTACCTTTATCGGCCCGAGTGCCGAGGTGATCCGCCTGATGGGCGACAAGGTATCGGCCATTGAAGCCATGAAGAAAACCGGCGTACCGACCGTACCCGGCTCCGACGGCCCACTGCCGGAAGACGAGCAGGAATGTCTGACCATCGGCCGTCGCGTTGGTTATCCGGTGATCATCAAGGCCTCTGGTGGCGGTGGCGGACGCGGCATGCGTGTGGTGCACAAGGAAGAAGACCTGATCAAATCGATCCGTCTGACCCGCACCGAAGCCGGTGCTGCCTTCGGCAACCCGGTGGTCTACCTGGAGAAATACCTGACCAACCCGCGTCACGTCGAGATCCAGGTGCTGTCCGATGGTCAGGGCAATGCCATCCATCTGGGCGACCGCGACTGCTCGCTGCAACGCCGGCACCAGAAGATCATCGAAGAGGCGCCCGCACCCTTCATTGACGAGAAGGCCCGCGCCGAAGTGCAGGCCCGTTGCGTCAAGGCCTGTATCGACCTGGGCTACCGCGGTGCCGGTACCTTCGAGTTCCTCTATGAGGACGGTCAGTTCTTCTTTATCGAGATGAACACCCGGATCCAGGTGGAGCACCCGATTTCGGAAATGGTCACCGGTATCGATATCGTCAAACAGCAGATCAAGGTCTGTGGCGGTCTGCCGCTGAGCATCAAGCAGGAAGATGTGGTGATCCGTGGTCATTCCATCGAATGCCGGATCAACGCTGAAGACCCCACCACCTTCCTGCCCAGCCCGGGTACCGTGAGCTTCTTCCACGCCCCGGGCGGTAACGGCGTGCGGGTAGATTCGCATCTGTACAGCGGCTACAAGGTGCCACCGAACTACGACTCGCTGATCGGCAAGCTGATCACCTACGGCGCGACCCGCGACGAGGCCATGATGCGCATGCGCAACGCACTGGATGAACTGGTCGTTGACGGCATCAAGACCAACACGCCGCTGCACCGCGAACTGGTTCGTGATGAAGGCTTCTGCAAGGGTGGTGTGAATATTCACTATCTCGAGAAGAAGCTGGGTCTGAGCTGATCTGATAAGCTGACAACCAGCTATCATTCAAACCGGGAGGCGGATTTTCGCATCCCGGTTTTTTATTTCCGCTGTTAGCTATAAGCTCCCAGTTTTTTCCGAAGGAAGTCCCATGCCCTGGTTGCAACTGCGTCTTGCCATTAACCCGACACAAGCCGAGCCCATGGAGGATCTGCTGCTGGGGTTGGGTGCCGTCTCGGTCACCTTCATGGATGCTGAAGATCAGCCGATCTTTGAACCGGATCTGGGCACCACGCCGCTCTGGCAGAACACGCATCTGTTAGCGCTGTTTGAAGCGGACACCGATCGCCAGCCGCTGATTGATCAATTGCAGCAGCTATGGCAACAACCGCTGCCTGAACACCAGTTCGAAGACATTGCTGACCAGGACTGGGAGCGCAGCTGGATGGATAATTTCCAACCGATGCGCTTCGGCAAGCGTCTGTGGATTGTACCCAGCTGGCACGATGCCCCCGATCCTGAGGCGGTCAACCTGTTGCTGGATCCCGGTCTGGCGTTTGGTACCGGCACCCACCCGACCACAGCGTTGTGTCTGGAATGGCTGGATGGTCAGGATCTGCATGGCCTGGAGGTCATCGATTTTGGCTGCGGCTCCGGTATTCTGGCGATCGCCGCACTGCTGTTGGGGGCCAAACGTGTGGTAGGCACCGACATAGATCCCCAAGCACTGGAAGCGTCCCGGGACAATGCCCAGCGCAACCAGCTGGCTGATGCGCGCCTGCCGCTGTACCTGCCCGAAGC
Organism: uncultured Halopseudomonas sp.; assembly: GCA_964474945.1. Classification (GTDB taxonomy): domain Bacteria; phylum Pseudomonadota; class Gammaproteobacteria; order Pseudomonadales; family Pseudomonadaceae; genus Halopseudomonas. Next base: position 24,570 of record CAYYUQ010000019.1, read on the forward strand.
CATGCCTGACGAGCCGGCCGATGTCGTGGTAGCCAATATCCTTGCCGGGCCGCTGGTCAGCCTTGCACCGCAACTGACCTCGCTGGTCAAACCAGGTGGCCGCATTGCGCTGTCCGGTATTCTGGCCGAGCAGACCGCGGAGATTCTGGCTGCATATGAAGAGGCCTTCGAGCTGGATCCGGTCGCCGAGAAGGATGGCTGGATCCGCGTCAGCGGTGTGCGTCGGGGCATGGCACTGTGATCTGCTTGCAGGCACAATATCAGGCTGTTCAGACCACACTGATAATCGACTGAAGGATCCGGTCACATCATGAGCGAACTGCTGGTCACCCAATGCCCCCACTGTCAGACGCGTTTCCGGCTGACACCGGAGCAGTTGAGCGTAGCCAATGGTTACGTGCGTTGCGGCGCGTGCCTGGAGGTGTTTCACGCTGCTGACGCAGCGGCGGCGCTGAATGAACAGCCAGCGCCGCAATCCGCTCCAGCCAGGACGGAGACCGTCACCCCTCCGTCCATGCCACAAAACCAGAGCAGCCTGCTGCAGGATGATCTTGATGATCAGGTCGAGCCTGATCTGGCCGCGCTGGGATTGGATGAGTCCATTATCAGCGAGGTCAATCCCCAGACCGACCCCGCCGCAGACCAGAGCACACCACAGACCGAACTGCACGAGGACTTTCTCGCTACCCCACCCGCACAGGATTTCGGCCCGGAGTTCGACCATAACCGCACCGGCCTGTATCGCCCTATTGCGGAGAATGAAGGGTACAGCGACAAGGGTATCTTCCAGCTCGACCATCCGGGCAGCGTCACCCAACTGCCGCCCCGGCAAAGCGCGACAGAAGAACCGTCCGGCGAGCCGGATCCTGCCGAGGAGGTAACCTCGGCCCCAGCGAAACCTGCCGCCGAGGACGCCAGCGAACCACCACTGTACGATGCGGATGAGCTGCGTCAGGAGCCGTCAATCACGCCGCTGCGATTGGAAATGCTCGAGGAAGAGTTACTGGGCGAGACGCCGACACCCCGTCGCCCTCCGTCCTGGCTGTGGAGCAGCCTGGCATTGCTGGCGCTGTTGGCCCTGCCAGGCCAATACCTCTACTACAATTTTGAGGCGCTGGCGCATGACCAGCGCAGCCGTCCGCTGCTGGAGAATCTCTGCCTGTTGGCCCGCTGTGAGCTCCCGGCACGGGTTGATATCAGCCGTATTCGCAGTACCAATCTGCTGGTGCGTGCCCATCCTGAGTTTCCCAATGCCCTGGCGATCGATGTGATCCTGTACAACCGGGCCGATTTTGAGCAGCCCTTTCCAGTACTGGAGATGCAATTTACCGATGCTTCCGGTCGTCAGTTGGCCAGTCGTCGCTTCCGTCCTGAGGAATACCTGTCCGGAGAACTCGCCGGCGTACGGCTGATGCCGTCCCAAACGCCGATCCGCGTGGGATTGAGCATGCTCGACCCCGGCGCACAGGCGCGCAATTACCAGCTGGAGTTCCTCAGCCCCTGATCGGGTTGATCAAATATCAGCCAGATAGTCTTTATATGGCCATCAGTAGCAGGTATGATAGCCGCCCTCTTCGCTTTTTCTGACCCTGCCCGAACATGCCTGCCGTTCCGGGGCATATACCATTGACCGCCGAGTACAGGGATAGACCAGCAGTGATCAATATCGGACACTACCAGCTCACCAGTCGCGCTATCCTCGCCCCCATGGCGGGCGTGACGGATCGCCCGTTTCGCCGCATGTGCCGCGAACTGGGCGCGGGTCTGGTGGTTTCGGAAATGGTCACCAGCGACAGCCGTCTGTGGCACAGTCGCAAGTCCCGCCAACGCCTTGATCACACCGGTGAACCTGACCCTCGCTCGGTGCAGATTGCCGGTGGCGACCCACAGATGATGGCCGATGCCGCTCGCAAGAACCGTGATAACGGTGCCCAGATCATTGATATCAATATGGGGTGCCCGGCCAAGAAGGTATGCAACAAGGCCGCTGGATCGGCACTGCTGCGCGATGAGCTGCTGGTCGCCGATATACTTGAGGCGGTCGTGGGGGCTGTGGATATTCCGGTCACCCTGAAAATTCGTACCGGTTGGGATCCTGACAGCCGCAACGGCGTTACCGTTGCCCGCATCGCCGAACAGAGTGGCATACAGGCACTTGCGGTACATGGTCGCACCCGTAGTGAGTTATATACCGGTGAAGCCGAATATGACACCATCGCTGAAATCCGCCAGGCCATCCGCATTCCTCTGTTTGCCAATGGCGACATTGATTCCCCGCAGAAGGCACGGCAGGTGCTGGACTATACCGGCGCCGATGCGGTTATGGTGGGCCGTGCTGCGCAGAGCCGCCCATGGATCTTCCGTGAAATTGAGCACTACCTGCGCCATGGCGAGCTGCTGCCTGAGCCTGGATTGAGCTGGCAGCAGACGCTGTTGCTGGAGCATCTGGAGTCGCTGCTGGCGTTTTACGGCCCCGAACAGGGGGTACGTATCGCCCGCAAACATGTAGGCTGGCAACTTCAGGCGTTACCAGGGGCTGAAGAGTTCCGCCGGCATTTCAATCGCATTGATTGCGGCAAGGAACAGCGGCAAGCAATCCAGCGTTTTTTCGACCGCTTGATGCAAGGAGGCCTCGCGGCATGAATGATCTCATCACATCCTTGAAAGACGGAAGCCTTACCGTGACCGACACCACCGACCCCGATCTGTCCGTCAACGCTGTTGATGCGCTGACCGGGCCCCAGACACTGCGTGACAGCGTAGAACTGGCCCTGAGAAATTATTTTGAGCACCTTGACGGTCAGGATGTTACCGATGTGTACAACATGGTGCTGGCAGAAATCGAAGCACCGCTGCTGGAAAGTGTCATGGATTATGTCCGTGGCAACCAGACCCGGGCTTCGGAAGTGCTGGGGCTGAATCGCGGCACCTTGCGCAAGAAACTCAAACAGTACGGCCTGCTGTAACCCCCTCCTTATCAACCGTAATTGGAATTACAATGACCGACCAAACCACTCGCCTGCCGGTACGTCGCGCGCTGATCAGCGTGTCGGATAAGACTGGCGTTGTCGACTTCGCCCGTGAACTCTGCTCCCAGGGTGTAGAAATCCTCTCCACTGGCGGCACTTACAAGCTACTGCGCGATAGCGGCATCGATGCCGTGGAAGTAGCCGATTACACCGGATTCCCGGAGATGATGGATGGTCGGGTGAAAACACTGCATCCGAAAATTCATGGCGGCATTCTTGGTCGCCGCGACCGCGATGGCGCGGTCATGACTGAGCATGGCATCAAGCCGATCGATATGGTGGTGGTCAACCTCTACCCCTTCGCCGCGACCGTAGCCAAGCCCGGCTGCACCCTGCCCGATGCCATCGAGAATATCGATATCGGCGGCCCGACCATGGTGCGTTCAGCCGCCAAGAACCACAAGGATGTCGCTATTGTGGTCAATGCCAGCGACTATGACAGCGTGCTGGGCAGTCTCAAGGATGGCGGTCTGACCTATGCCCAGCGTTTCGACCTGGCACTCAAGGCCTTTGAACATACCGCTGCCTATGACGGCATGATTGCCAACTATCTGGGCACCATCGACCAGAGCCGCGACACCCTGAGCACCGAAGACCGCGCTGCCTTTCCGCGCACCTTCAACAGCCAGTTCATCAAGGCTCAGGACATGCGTTACGGCGAGAACCCGCACCAGAGCGCAGCCTTCTACCGTGAGGCCGAGCCTGCTGAAGCCAGCATTGCTACTGCGGTGCAACTGCAGGGCAAGGAACTCTCCTACAACAACGTGGCCGACACTGACGCTGCGCTGGAGTGTGTAAAAAGCTTCACCAAACCGGCCTGTGTTATCGTCAAGCACGCCAACCCCTGCGGTGTGGCTGTGGTACCTGAAGACGAAGGCGGCATCCGCAAGGCCTACGACCTGGCCTTTGCCACTGATACTGAATCCGCCTTCGGCGGCATCATCGCTTTCAACCGTGAACTGGACGCAGACACGGCTGCGGCTATCGTTGAGCGTCAGTTTGTCGAAGTCATCATTGCGCCGAGCGTCAGCGCTGAAGCACGCGCTGTAGTAGCCGCCAAGACCAATGTGCGCCTGTTGGAATGTGGTCAATGGTCCGCTGGGCGGGTTCAGGATCTGGACTATAAGCGCGTCAATGGCGGCCTGCTGGTACAGAGCCGGGATACCGGCATGATCACCGAAGCTGATCTCAAGGTCGTCACCAAACGTGCACCGACCGAGCAGGAAATTCATGACCTGATCTTTGCCTGGAAAGTGGCCAAGTTCGTCAAATCCAATGCCATCGTTTACGCCAGTCAGCGTCAGACCATCGGTGTTGGCGCCGGTCAGATGAGCCGGGTCAACTCCGCACGCATCGCCGCCATCAAGGCTGAGCATGCCGGCCTGCAGGTAGCCGGTGCGGTCATGGCGTCGGATGCCTTCTTCCCGTTCCGTGACGGCATCGACAATGCCGCTGCTGCGGGTATTCGCGCTGTAATCCAGCCCGGCGGCTCTATGCGCGATCAGGAAGTGATCGATGCGGCCGACGAAGCGGGTATTGCCATGGTATTTACCGGCATGCGCCACTTCAGACATTAAACGGCCGCGCGACTGATAGTCGCTCGAACAGTCCCTCTGTGGAGTGAAAGAATGAACGTATTGATTATCGGCAGTGGCGGGCGTGAGCATGCATTGGCATGGAAGGTCGCCCAGGATGAGCGTGTCGAGAAGGTATTTGTCGCCCCGGGCAACGCCGGCACCGCGATTGAAGCCAAGTGCGAAAACGTCGCCATTGACGTGCTCGAACTGGAAAAACTGGCAGACTTTGCTGCGGCCAACGCAGCCATGACCATCGTTGGCCCTGAAGCGCCACTGGTTGCCGGTGTGGTAGACCTGTTCCGCGAGCGCGGTCTGAAGTGCTATGGCCCCACCGCGGGTGCCGCGCAGTTGGAAGGCTCCAAGGCCTTTACCAAGGATTTCCTTGCCCGCCACAACATCCCCACTGCGGGTTACGCCAACTTCACCGAGGTTGAGCCGGCACTGGCCTACCTGCGTGAGCAAGGCGCACCCATTGTGATCAAGGCTGACGGGCTTGCCGCGGGCAAGGGCGTGGTGGTTGCCATGACGCTGGCCGAAGCCGAAGCGGCGGTAACCGACATGCTGTCCGGCAATGCCTTTGGCGATGCTGGCTCGCGCGTGGTGATCGAGGAATTCCTCGACGGAGAGGAAGCCAGCTTCATTGTCATGGTGGATGGCAAGAACGTATTGCCCATGGCCACCAGCCAGGATCACAAGCGTGTCGGCGATGGCGACACTGGCCCCAACACCGGCGGCATGGGCGCTTACTCCCCCGCTCCAGTGGTCACCGACGCGGTGTATCAGCGGGTAATGGATGAGGTCATCTGGCCGACAGTGAATGGCATGGCGGCAGAAGGCAACGTGTATACCGGCTTTCTGTATGCCGGTTTGATGATCGACGGTAACGGCGCACCCAAGGTAATCGAATTCAATTGTCGCTTTGGTGATCCGGAAACCCAACCCATCATGCTGCGTCTGCAAAGCAGCCTGGTTGAGCTGATCGAAGCGGCGCTGGAAGGCAAGCTGGATCAGGCCGACGCGCAATGGGATCCGCGCCCGAGCCTCGGCGTTGTGTTGGCTGCGGGCGGCTACCCAGCCGACTACCGCAAGGGCGATGCTATTCGAGGGCTGGATCAGGCTGTCAGCGCCGACGGCAAGGTATTCCACGCTGGCACTGCGCTGCGCGACGGTCAGGTCGTCACTCAGGGCGGTCGGGTACTGTGTGCCACTGCACTGGGCGACAATATTCTCGCAGCCCAACAGGCCGCCTACGTGCTGGCCAAGGCGATTGAATGGGAAGGTTGTTTTTATCGTTCGGATATCGGCTATCGGGCTATTCAGCGGGAAACCTGAGCATCTTACGTGCCGATGGCACCATCGGCACGCAGACTGTCGGGGGATGGGTGGATGTCATCCGGCCAGCCTTGCACTTGGCCGAGCCCCTCCGCAGAATAAGCTCATGGATTGGCCAGGGACAGGACAAATATAACGTGAAGCGCATTCTCGGGTGGCTGCTTGGCAGCCTGGCGGGCTTCTGCCTGCTGGTCAGCGCCAGCTGGGCCAGCAGCACAAGCGCGCCCGCGAGTTATCAATCCTTCGTCGATACCAGCGGTCAACTGACGCTGAACGACATCCTCTCCAACCGATACGCCAACCTGTTCGTCCCCAGTGCCAAAGGTGGCCTGAAACTGCCTGGCGCAGGCGCTGCAATCTGGGTCAGCGTCCCCCTGGAACACACCACCACCTACTTGCTGGAGCTACACAACCCCAGCATTGCCCGCATCAACGTCTATCTGTTGCAGGACGATATTCTGCGCGTCAGCCACTCCGCCGGCATGGTCGATTTACGCTCCAGCATCCCTCTCCCCCATGGTGGCTTCGCCTTTCCCATCAACGTCACCGAGCTCTCGGGCAAGCAGTTACTGGTCAGGCTACAGAATGACTACCCGATCACTACCCATCTGACCATGGTGCCGCTGAACGAAATCACCCGTATCCATATTCGCCATCAGGCCCTGCAAGGAATACTGGTGGGCCTGATGCTGGCCACCGCCCTTACGGCATTGCTACTGGGTACGATCCGCCGCGATCCGTTGCATTTACTACTGGGTCTGAGCGCCGCTCTTTTCGCATTCAGCCGCCTCAGCGGCGTCAGTTGGGCGCTACACAACTGGTCTTTCTTGCATGGCCAGACCGGCAGTCTATTGGCATTGGGCGGTTTCGCCGTGCTGGCCGCCGGATTACATGGCGCCCAGCCGATACCAGGCACATCGGGAGGGCGTCGCGAGCGCATAGGAATCCTGTTGGCCGGCGCGCTATTGGTCGCTGTCAGCATTGTTCAGCCAGCGATAATACAGAAACTGTTGACCGCGACCGGTATCGTCCTGCCACTCATCATGCTGACGCCGGTGACGATAGCCCTGCTACGTCGGGAAGCCGTTGACTCACTCTTCGGGATAGCGACCCTCTTGCTGACCGCCAGTTGGCTGCTGGAATTCATCCTCGGCTACCCGCCCCACGGTCTGGTTCAGCACCTGTCGGATCTGTTGTTGTGGGGCGCCCTGACGTGCTACTCCTGGAGCCTGTTCCGCCGTCAACAGCGGAACGCACTGCAGCAACTGCAGCAATATCACACTGAAGCCGCGGTCGGCGATCAGCGGCGCGCCAGGGCGCGCTTTCTGGCGCGGATCAGCCATGAGATACGCACCCCCATGAACGGAGTGCTGGGCATGTCCGAATTGTTGCTGGATACCGCCCTGTCCGCCAAGCAGCGCGACTATGTGCAAACCATCCATGATTCTGGGAATGACCTGCTCAACCTGATCAATGACATTCTCGACCTGTCACGTCTGGAGTCAGGTCAGTTGACCCTGGAGCAGTCGCGCTTTGATTTGCATTCGTTGATTGATGACTGCCTGGCCAATTGCCGCAACCGCTTGAACCATCAGCCTATTGAGCTGATCAGTTTCATCCAGCCTGACGTACCCAAGATGATGGAAGGCGATCCCACCCGGCTGCGCCAGATCATCATGAGCTTGTTGAATAATGCCAACGCGAATACCGATGAGGGAGAAATCCTGCTGGTAGCCGCCCTGGAAAAGCACACTGGCGGCCCGCAACTATTACGTTTCGCGATTCAGGACACCGGGCATCCGATGAGCGAGGAATCATGCAATAGCCTTCTGGAAGTAACCGCCCCCTCTGGCCGTCTGGTGGACATGCTCGAACGCCAGGGTCAGCTCTCGCTGTATATTTCACAGCAGCTGGTACGCATGATGCGCGGACAGATCGGTCTCAAGGAATCCTCCGAGCGGGGCAATACCGTGTGGGTCGTACTGCCTGCTGAATTCGTAGAGAGCCCGGCGGACGTGGATTTGCAGGGCCACTGCCTGATCGATCGAAACATTCTGATTGTGGACGACAATGCCACCTGTCGCAAAGTGCTGCAACAACAGGCCAGCGCCTGGCAGATGGCACCTCGGACGGCATCCAGCGGCCGCGAGGCATTAGCCATACTCCGCGCCCAAGCCAATCTGAATAACCCTTTTGATATTCTGCTGGTGGATCAATCCATGCCGGGCATGAGCGGCCTGGAGCTGGCCAGCAAGATCAAGGACGATCCGCTGGTCAGTGATGAACTGCTGATCATCATGCTGACTGGCGTCAACCAGCTTCCCAGTCGCATTGTCGCCCGGAACGCGGGCATCCGACGGGTCTTGAATAAGCCCGTGTCCGGCTACACGCTACGCACCACGCTGGTAGACGAATGGCTGCAACATAGCGAACGCAGTCATGAGGCTGCATCCACGGAGGACACCTACCAGGAACAACCGGACGTGGATTTCCAGGTATTGGTGGCTGAGGATAACGCGATATCCAGCCGCGTGATTCAGGGAATGCTCTCCAAACTCAAGGTGCCTTGCGATGCAGTGGATAATGGCGAAAAAGCGATACAGGCTATCCAACAGGGCAATTACGATCTGGTGCTGATGGATTGCGAGATGCACGGCATGGATGGCTTTACCGCAACTGAAAACATCCGCCAATGGGAGCAGCAACATGCCATCGTACCGGTACCCATCATTGCCCTGACCGCTCACATCCTGCCGGAACACCGTGAACGGGCACGACTGGCAGGCATGAACGGGCATATGGCCAAACCGGTGGATCTGGCGCAGCTCAAGGCGCTGCTGGACTACTGGGTTCAGCATCAGACCCCGGCCCAGAGCGAGCACTGAATTGACTCAGCTTTGTTTGCTCGCGGATCAACCGTACTCTGCAAGATCCGCCCCGCTGCTGGCGGCAGCGTAACTGGCGAGCACCTGTTGCATCAGAGTAGTAATCGACATGGCAATCTCTCCTGTTGAGTTACTGCACATGCTGACCCGATGCGGCAAAGACGGCCATTGAACTCTATCAATGGCCACTATAGATATCGTCAGTTGGTAGGGCGACTAGCTCCAGCACCTCGGCGTTTACCCTTGCCAGCGCCGTTGTTGCGCGGTGGCAGGCCGGTATGCTGAGTCAACAAACGTGTACCCTTTTTGCTCCCGTTCGGGGCAGCGCCGGTACGCCGGCCGGCACCATCAACAGCGGGTTGCCAGGTAGGAATAAGGTGCTGCTTGCTGTTGCCGATCAGATCGCCACGCCCCATCTCGATCAGTGCATCACGCAACATGGGCCAGTTCTTCGGGTCGTGATAGCGCAGGAAGGCCTTATGCAAGCGACGTTGACGCTCGCCCTTGACGATACCGACCGACTCACTTTTGTAATCAATCCTGCGTAGCGGGTTCTTGCCCGAGTGATACATGGCCGTCGCTGTCGCCATCGGCGACGGATAGAACGCCTGCACCTGGTCCGCGCGCAAGCCCTGACGCTTGAGCCACAACGCCAGGTTCATCATGTCCTCATCGGTGGTGCCCGGGTGAGCGGCAATGAAATACGGGATCAGGTACTGCTCCTTACCCGCCTCCTTGCTGAATTTCTCGAACATCTTCTTGAAGCTGTCATAGCTGCCGATGCCGGGCTTCATCATCTTCGACAGCGGCCCTTCCTCAGTATGTTCAGGCGCAATCTTCAGGTAGCCGCCCACATGATGGGTAACCAGCTCCTTGACGTATTCCGGCGAACGCACAGCCAGATCGTAACGCAGGCCTGAGGCAATCAGTACACGCTTGACGCCCGGCAACTCCCGAGCCTTGCGGTACAGCCCGATCAGCGAGCTATGATCGGTATTCAGATTGTCACAGATGCCGGGCCAGACACAGGAGGGCTTGCGGCAGGACGCTTCGATTTCTGAACTCTTGCAGGCCAACCGATACATGTTTGCGGTCGGGCCACCCAGGTCAGATACCGTACCGGTGAAACCGGGCACGTCACGCATGGCCTCAATCTCACCGAGAATCGACTCGTGGGAACGGCTCTGGATAATCCGCCCCTCATGCTCGGTGATTGAACAGAAGGTGCAGCCACCAAAACAACCGCGCATGATATTCACCGAGAAGCGAATCATGTCATAGGCGGGAATCTTTTCGTCGCCGTAGGATGGATGCGGCACCCGTGCATAGGGCAAGCCGAACACGTAGTCCATCTCCTCAGTGCTCAGCGGAACAGGCGGCGGGTTGAACCAGACGTCCCGGTCGCCATGGCGCTGCACCAGCGCCCGTGCATTACCCGGGTTGGTCTCCAGGTGCAGTACGCGGTTGGCATGAGCGTAGAGCACAGGATCGTTGCGTACCTTCTCATAGGACGGCAGACGGATCACCGTGCGATCACGCTGCACCCGTGGATTGGGTAGCAGCTCGAGAACCTGCACCTCGTCATCCGCGCTGGCCAGCTCGCCCTTGCCCTGCTCAACGGCACAGGCGGCCGCGTCCTGAGTATTGACGTAAGGATTGAGGATCTTGTCCACACGGCCGGGACGATCTACCCGGGTGGAGTCCAGCTCAAACCAGCCCTCGGGCGTGTCGCGGCGGATGAAGGCGGTACCGCGGATATCGGTCAATTGCGTAACCGGCTCTCCGTTGCTCAGCCGCTGGGCAACTTCGACAATGGCCCGTTCAGCGTTGCCATAGAGCAGCAGATCCGCCTTGGTGTTAATCAACAGCGACGGCCGCACCTTGTCCTGCCAGTAGTCGTAATGGGCGATACGGCGTAGCGAGGCTTCGATACCGCCCAGGATGATCGGCACATCCTTGTACGCCTCACGGCAACGCTGGGCATAGGGAACACTGGCACGATCAGGGCGCCTACCGGCCTTACCGCCAGCGGTATAGGCGTCATCAGAACGGATTTTGCGATCAGCCGTGTAGCGATTGATCATCGAGTCCATGTTGCCGGCAGCGACCCCGAAAAACAGGTTCGGCTTGCCCAGCTTCATGAAGTCATCCTTGCTCTGCCAGTCCGGCTGACTGATGATGCCGACGCGGAAGCCCTGGGCTTCCAGCACCCGACCAATAATCGCCATACCGAAGGACGGGTGATCAACATAGGAATCACCCGTGACGATGATCACATCACAGCTGTCCCAACCGAGCAGATCCATTTCCTCACGGCTCATCGGCAGGAAGGGTGCCTCACCGAAGCATTCAGCCCAATAGCGGGGATAATCAAACAGGGGCCGTGCCTTGGGCATGGTTAAAGCCATTACTTACTCCTCCCCGCCCTGGTAGCTACCGGGGGCGAGGTTTTCAAATCGGGTGTATTTGCCCAGGAAGGCCAGGCGGCAGTTACCGATGGGGCCATTACGCTGCTTACCGATGATAATTTCAGCGATGCCCTTGTCCTGAGTATCTTCGTGATAGACCTCATCACGGTAGACAAACATGATCACGTCGGCGTCCTGCTCGATCGCGCCGGATTCACGCAAGTCGGAGTTGATAGGCCGTTTGTTCGGCCGTTGCTCCAACGAGCGGTTAAGCTGGGATAGTGCGACGACCGGGACGTTGAATTCCTTCGCCAGCGCCTTGAGCGAGCGGGATATTTCGGAAATCTCGTTGGTACGGTTTTCCGACGCTGCGCCGCCAATACGCATCAGCTGAAGGTAATCGATCATGATCAAGGAGAGATCCCCGTGCTCACGCACCACGCGCCGCGCCCGCGCACGCATCTCCATGGGCGACAGGCCGGCGGTATCATCAATGAACAGCTTGCGGTCATTCAGCAAATTCACCGCAGAGGTCAAGCGCGGCCAGTCTTCATCATCCAGACGCCCGGAGCGTACCTTGGTCTGATCAATACGACCGAGCGATGACAGCATACGCATGATCAGGGAGTCGCCTGGCATTTCCAACGAGAACACCAGTACCGCCTTCTCGCTGCTGAGCACCGCGTTTTCTACCAGGTTCATGGCGAAGGTGGTCTTACCCATCGACGGGCGTCCCGCCACAATGATCAAATCCGCAGGCTGCAAACCTGACGTCATCTCGTCCAGCCTGGTAAAGCCGGTAGACAAGCCGGTGATTGACCCTTCGCTGTTGAAGAGGGTGTCAATGCGGTCAATGGCCTTGGTCAGCAGTGTATTGACTGATTCGGGGCCACCGGTCTTGGGGCGACTTTCGGCGATCGCAAAGATCTTGCGCTCTGCCTCGTCCAGCACCTCATTGGGCTGCATCCCCTTGGGATTGAAAGCGGTATCGGTAATCTCGGTGCTGACACTGATCAGCTGCCGCATAGTCGCCCGCTCGCGAATAATTTGCGCGTAGGCGCTGATATTCGCTGCCGAGGGCGTGTTCTTGGCCAGCTGACCCAGATAGGCCAAACCGCCCACCTGATCAATCAACCCTTCACGATCAAGGTCTTCGGCTAGCGTCACCACATCGAACGGCTGGTTACGTGCCGCCATGCGTACCAACGCCCGGAAGATCAACCGGTGATCGTGGCGATAAAAATCTGTCTCGCTGACCAGCTCCGAGACGCGTTCCCAGGCGGTATTGTCCAGCATGACACCGCCCAGCACGGCCTGTTCGGCCTCAATTGAATGCGGCGGGACCTTCAACGCGGCGGTCTGGAGATCCAGCTCGGGACGCTGGGCGTAAATCTGATCACTCATCAGTACTGGCTCGGATGGCGGGATTAACGGGCTTCATAAACAACAACACGGCGCCTGTCAGAGACAGGCACCGTGTCCAAGTCTACCAGAGCCATCAATCCAATCGCGACCTCAGGTCGACATTGGCGGACAACTCCTGCAGAAGCGGTTTTCCGCTTAGCCGGCAACCACAATAACTTTGACGGTAGCTTCAACGTCGGTGTGCAATTGCACAGCCACGTCGAACTCGCCAACATTGCGCAGCGGACCTTCTGGCAAACGTACTTCGCTCTTTTCCAGCTCAACACCAGCGGCAGTCACAGCGTCTGCGATGTCGCGGGTACCGATGGAACCGAACAGTTTGCCTTCCTCGCCAGCGTTAGCGTTGATGGTAACGGTCAGATCAGCCAGTTTGGCTGCGCGGGCTTCAGCCTCAGCAGTTTTCTCGGCAGCGATCTTTTCCAACTCGGCGCGGCGCGCTTCGAAGGATTCGATGTTGGCAGCAGTAGCCGGAGTTGCCTTACCAAACGGCAACAGGAAATTGCGAGCATAGCCAGCTTTCACGGCGACCTTGTCGCCCAGGCTACCCAGATTCGCGATCTTTTCGAGCAGGATAACTTCCATTGCGATGACCTCTTTGAATTCAACCTTGGCTGTTCGGGTCGTCATCATCGCGTGGGGGCATAGGCCGCCGCATGCGTGAGCGAAAATCGAACAGACTATCTACAAATGCCAAAAACATAACCAGGGGGTAAGCGAAGCGGATGAACAGGACAAGCAACACGTACATCCCGACCAACCAGCCTTTACCCAGATTCTTTGCACCGACGACGCCATGCAGCAGCGCCAGTCCAGCCAACAGCAGGGGCACACTTGCCACCGGCGACAACAGCGCCAGTGATGGCCATTGCGGCGCCATGACAACCACTACTAACAAGCCAATACTGGCCAGTGGTGGCAGGCGCAGCTGATGGAACTCCTGGCGAAAACCGCCGGGATTGAACAACCCGGCCTGCCAGTACCGTCCGATCATCAGACTGACCAGAGCCATCAACGTATGCATGGCCCCCATTACACCACCCAGCACCGGAATCATCAGCTGGTCAAGGCGCGACAGCAATACGGCTCTGTTTGCCTCATCCAGCTGGACGCCCATCTGCTCGAGCATGTCCGGCAGCATCTCGCGGAAACTGCTCGCCAGTGCCTGCAATGGCTCATTCAACGCCGCCAGTAGTGCCAGGGCAAATACCACACCCAGTGGCACGGCTAACAGGATGACGCGAACCCAGTCATTGTGCTGTCGCAACACGGTTGCCAACCCGGCACTGCCGGCTATCACCAGCAAGGGCGTCAGGTCTCCCACCGCCGCCCAAACCACAGCCGGCAACAGGCCCCACGCAAGAATCGGTAACGCTTCCGACAAGCCGCGGCGCAAAACAATCAGCGCCACAGCCGCCGCACTGAACCAGAACAACAGGGGTATGGCTGCCGCAATCGCCACCGCAAGGGTAGCTTCCCTGCGACCGCGCATGATGTATTCAGCCAGACCACGCATACCGGTTCAGTATTCCTGATTACAGATTTGAGCTGCTACTCAACGACCGTGACTGTCGGTGAACGGCAGCAGAGCCAGGTAGCGGGCGCGCTTGATAGCGACAGCCAGCTGGCGCTGGTACTTGGCCTTTGTACCGGTGATACGGCTGGGTACGATCTTGCCGGTTTCGGTGATGTAGGCCTTCAGGGTGTTGAGATCCTTGTAATCGATCTCTTTAACGCCTTCAGCGGTAAAACGGCAGAACTTTCTGCGACGGAAAAAACGTGCCATGGCAGCGTCTCCTTTTAACTGGAATGGGAACCGAAAAACTTACTCGTCGTCACCGGCATCGGTGTTATCAGCGTCATCGGCATCGTTGCTGTCATCAGCATCGTTACCGCTGTCGTCGTCGGAACGCTCACGGCGCTCACGGCGCTCACCACGACCAGTGTCTTCAGGCTTGAGCATGTCGGACTGTTCGGTGATGGCTTCGTCACGACGGATAACCATGTTGCGGATAACCGCATCGTTGTAACGGAAGTTTTCGGTCAGCTCTTCCAGTGCCTTGGCGCTGCACTCGACGTTGAGCATGATGTAATGAGCTTTGTGGATCTTGTCGATCGGGTAAGCCAGTTGACGGCGACCCCAATCTTCCAGACGATGGACTTTACCGCCGTCTTCTTCGATCAGCTTGGTGTAACGCTCAACCATGCCGCCGACCTGCTCACTTTGGTCTGGATGAACCAGAAATACGATTTCGTAATGACGCATTAGGTGCTCCTTACGGGTTATAGCCAGCCACCCAAATGGTCTGGCAAGGAGTAGAACTCAAGTTTGGGGCGGCCATTCTAGAGAAGCGGC
>CAYYUQ010000020.1:0-39398 GCA_964474945.1 uncultured Halopseudomonas sp.
GTGATTCCGGTCATGACGCACCTCTTGCGTGTTCAACTTTTCACTAAGTGTACGCCCTTGAGTACGTACGTCAAGACGAACGCCCGCATAGCACCGCCATAAACGGCGCAAGCTCGCGAGTGTGCGGCGGCCGAAGCAAGCGAATTTGATAGCATTGTTAAATATCACTGACTATCAAGCCTTACAGCGGTTTTGGGAAACAACTCGACGATTGATCTCGCATTACCCGAAGACGAATCAGACTTGATGAAGCCAGTATCTTGTGGTGAAAAAATACAAGCAGACGCATGGTTGAGAACGATATCTTTGCTTTCTTCGGTTGCGGCTGAATCTGTCTGGCTGGCGAAAGTACGCAGCTGTGTCCGTCAGTGAAAATCCCGGCTCCGGGTATCCAGCCCCTGTAGCATGGTGGTCAGGTCGGTCAGGCGGTGGGCTATCAGGTGGCGGATGCCTTCTTTGGTTTCCAGTTTGCCGTGTACCTGTAGCAGTTGGGAGTGCACCAGTTCTTTTCTCTGGCGTTCGGCCAGGGTGCGCCAGACGATGACGTTGACCATGCCGTGCTCATCTTCGAGGGTGACGAAGGTGACGCCGCTGGCGGTGCCGGGGCGTTGTCTTCCAGTAACCAGTCCTGCGACGCTGACGCGGGTGTCGTTGGCCATGTGTGTCAGTTGGCGTGAGCTGCGGCAACCTCGCCTGGATAGTTCGGCGCGCAGCAGGCGCAGAGGGTGCGGGCCCATGGTGGTGCCGACCAGGGCGTAGTCGGCCATGAGGTTTTCGCCGACGCTGGGCAGTGGCAGGGCTACGTTCTGTTCTGTTGCTGGGGGCGTTTCGGCAAACAGGGGTAGCGGCTCCTGCACGCCGGCGACGGCCCAGCGGGCCTGGTGCCGGTCGCCGGCCAGGCCGCGCAGCGCGCTGGCGTCGGCCAGTAGTTCGAGTGACTTGCGGGAGAGTCCGGTGCGCTGAGCCAGTTCTTCTACATGGGTAAAACTCTGCTGACCTCGGACTCTGACCAGCCGCTGGGCGTCTTCCTTTCTGAAGCCACGGATCATGCGTAGCCCCAGACGTATGCCCAGTTCACCTCCCTTACCGGATTCCAGGCTGCAATCCCAGTCGCTGTAGCGCACGTCCACCGGGAAGGTTTCAATGCC
The DNA here is from genome assembly GCA_964474945.1 of uncultured Halopseudomonas sp. GTDB lineage: Bacteria > Pseudomonadota > Gammaproteobacteria > Pseudomonadales > Pseudomonadaceae > Halopseudomonas. Next base: position 1,149 of record CAYYUQ010000020.1, read on the forward strand.
GTGGCGACGGGCGTCCTGCAGCAGTTGGTCGGGGCTGTAGAAGCCCATGGGCCAGCTGTTGATCAGTGTGCAGGCGAAGGCGGCCGGTTCGTGGCATTTGAGCCAGCTGCTGGCGTAGGTGAGCAGAGCAAAGCTGGCGGCGTGGGATTCGGGAAAGCCGTAGTCGCCGAAGCCCTTGATCTGTTCGAAGATGCGCTCGGCAAATTCACGGGTATAGCCGCGTTCGAGCATGCCCCGGGTGAGTTTGTCGCGGTGAGGCTCCAGACCGCCCCGCCGCTTCCAGGCGGCCATGGAGCGGCGCAACTGATCCGCTTCGCCGGCGCTGTAACCGGCTGCGACTATGGCTATCTCCATGACCTGCTCTTGGAACAGGGGTACGCCGAGGGTGCGTTCCAGCACTTTTTTCAGCGCGGGGGACGGGTACACGACCTTTTCTTCGCGGTTACGACGGCGCAGGTAGGGATGCACCATGTCGCCCTGGATCGGGCCGGGGCGGACGATGGCCACTTCGATGACAAGGTCGTAGATGGGCCGCAGTCTGGGCAGCATGCTCATCTGGGCCCGGGACTCGATCTGGAATACGCCTATGGTGTCGGCCTTGCTGATCATCTCGTAGGTGGGTTTATCATCCACGGGGATGGTCGCCAGACTCAGTTCCCGCCCCCGGTACTGACGCACCAGATCAAAACAGCGGCGCAGCGCGGTAAGCATGCCCAGTGCGAGGATATCCACCTTGAGCAGGCCGACGGCATCCAGATCGTCCTTGTCCCACTGGATCACGGTGCGCCCTTCCATGGCGGCGTTTTCTACCGGCACCAGGCTGTCCAGCGGCTGCTCGGAAATGACAAAACCTCCCGGATGCTGAGACAGGTGCCGAGGAAAGCCGATCAGCAGACCGCTGAGGGTCAGTATCCGGTGCAGTACCGGGCTGTCCGGATCGAATCCTGCCTCGCGTAACCGTTGTGCGTCGGGAATGCGATTGCTCCAGCGTCCGCAACAGCGGGCCAGCGCATCCACCTGATCCGGTGGCATGCCCAGCGCCTTGCCCACATCGCGGATAGCACCGGCAGCATGGTAACTGCTGACCACTGCGGCCAGGGCGGCGCGCCGACGGCCATAGCGGCGGAATATGTACTGGATGACTTCTTCGCGGCGTTCATGTTCGAAGTCCACGTCGATATCCGGCGGCTCGTCGCGCTCGCGGGACAGGAAGCGTTCGAACAGCAGATTGGAGCGGGCCGGGTCGATCTCGGTGATGCCCAGCGCAAAACACACCGCCGAGTTGGCCGCCGAGCCCCGGCCCTGACAGAGAATGTGCTGACTGCGGGCGAAGCGGACGATGTCGTGCACGGTGAGAAAGTAGCTTTCGTATTCCAGCTCGCTGATCAGGGTCAGTTCCTTGTCGAGCTGGGCGCGCAGCTCTGCGGATATGCCCTGCGGCCAGCGCCAGGCTATGCCCTCTTCGGTGAGATGACGCAGCCAGCTGCCGGCGGTCTGCCCTTCTGGCACCAGCTCGCGGGGATACTGGTATTGCAGCTGATCCAGATCGAACTGGCAGCGTTTGGCGATGTGCAGGGTCTCAGCGAGCAAGGCGGAGGGATAGATCTCTCCCAGTTGCTGCTGGGTACGCAGGTGGCGCTCGCCGTTGGCAAACAGCCGGAAGCCGGCCTCATCCACCCGGCAATGGTGGCGAATCGCGGCCAGAGTGTCCTGCAGGGCGCGGCGACCGCGAACATGCATATGCACATCGCCGCTGGCGACCGCGGGAATATCCAGTTCGGTGGCCAGTTGTTGCAGCCGCTCCAGCTGCCGGGAGTCATCGGGCCCACAGTGCAGTTCTATGGCCAGCCACAACCCTTGTGGAAACAGCGTCTTGAGCCATTGGCCATTTTCCACATCCGCTGCGGAGTGCGGTAGCCAGAGCGCCAGCAGGCCGCTGTTGTCTCCAGCCAGATCGTCTCGTCGCAACTGGTAGCGGCCCTTCTCTGCCCTGCGGCGGGCCAGGGTAATGAGCTGACACAGGCGCTGGTAGCCGCTGAGGTTTTCCACCAGCAAGACCAGTTTCGGGCCGTCATCCAGCTGCATTTCGCTACCGACAATCAGTTGTACACCATGCTCTTTCGCCGCCTGCCAGGCGCGCACTATTCCGGCCAGAGTGCATTCGTCGGTGATTGCCAGCGCTTGATAGCCCAGTTGTCTGGCGCGGGCGAACAGTTCGTCAGCGCTGGAGGCCCCACGCTGAAAGCTGAAGCTGCTCAGACAATGTAACTCAGCGTACTCGGCAGTCATGCGAACCAGCCATGCAACATGAACGGACCGCTGCCATCCACCGCCTGCCAGACCCAGGCCAGACGTCCGTCACGGGTACGCACCATGTAATAGTTCCGGCGCAGATCGCCCCCATCCCACCAGCCCGACTCGATTCGCTCCGGACCGGCCACTATTTCCGGCAACAGATCATTCAGTATTTGCGGCTCCGGCAGTAGCCAGCCGGGGCGCGGGCCGATTGTTCCCATGGCCTCGCCGGTGCCTTGTACATCTCCGCGCCAGCTGGACTCCGGCCGATGATCAGCTACCGCCACCAGACCATGGATGGCCTGATCACCGAGTCTGGCTCGCAGCCGTTCACGCAACTGCTCCCAGGGCTGGGATTGCTCGGGGCGCTCGTCGAGTAATTGCGCTGAGCTGGGGGTGAAAGCAGGCAGATCACGGGCGTGCAACCGCAACGCCAGTACCGGTGCCGGTAGCTGCAGTTGCTCCAGGCGGCTGCGTGCCACCTCAAACAGCAATTGGGCATCACGCTCAGCAGTCAGCATACCTACGGGTATGCGACTGTCTTCCAGCTGGCGGTGCTGCAGATACAGGATGAACTGTTGCACGCTGCAATCCCGACCGGCCAGAAACGCATTCAGATCCCCCAGCAAACGGCGCAGGGGGAATAACAGGGCCTGATGGGTATTGACCTCAAAATTGAACTCAATGCGAGCGGCAAATTCTTCTGCTGGCTGGTAGCTGCCCAGCGCCAGAGGTTGCGTTCCCTGCAGTGTATCCAGATGCCGCAACACCGTTGCGGGAAAACGTCGGGCCAGGGTGTCCCGAGGCAACGCCAGCAATTGTTTTACCTGCCTTATGCCCATACGCGTCAGGCTGTTCACTGCGTCTGCGGCCAAACCGCAGCGTTTAATCGGTAACTCTTGCAGATAGTTACCCAGCGCCGAACTACCCATCACCGCGAGCCCGTCATGCACATTAGCCAACGCTCTGGCAGCAGCGGCATTGGGCGCAGCCACGATACGGTGCTGGAAGCCCAACTCGGTCAGTTCCTGACGCAGCCGCCGTTCAAAACAGGGCCAGGGGCCGAACAGCCCCATGCTCGATTCAACTTCCAGCAGCAGAGCGCGCGGGTAATCCAGACTGACGTGGGAGCTGAAGCGGTAGGCCCAGGCCGCGAGAAAGTGCTGCCAGTACTGGATCTGCTGTTCGTCATATTCGGCCTGATCAAAACCACTGGCCAGGGCGTGGGCAGCCGTCAGGGTCATGCCTGGCTTCAAACCCAGCTGGCGGGCAGCCGGGTTGAGCGCTCTGATGACCCGGCGCGGTACAGCCCCCGCCACCAGTACCAGTGGTTGGCTCTGATCCTCACGCCCACGCTGCACGCCATCCAGCGCCAGTTGTGTCAGCAATATGCAGGCCCAGCGCATGCTCTAGCCCAGCGCTATCGGTCGGGCTACCGGCAGTGCGCCACGACTTTTCAATACCCGTACCTGACGTGGCCAGGCATCCACAGCCAGACGCAATGCGGCAGGAGACGGGTTGGCCGCTTCATGCATAGAGCGGCAGACAAAGCCCAGGGTCTGGCCGGTAGCCGCGGCCAATTGCAGACGACGCAAGCCGCGATCATCAATGCGTTGGGGCCAGCACAATACGGCCGCGCAACTACCGGAGCGCAGACATTGCTCGGCGGCCCAGAGGGCTTCCTGTGCCTGCGCTTTGACCAGTACCAGCCAGCGCAGATCGACACCGGCCTGCAACCAGGCATGGGCATAGGGAATCAATGGCGGTGCTACCAGTACTACTCGCTCCTGAGCGCGGGTCAGCCGGCTCAGAGTTGGCCACAACAGGTGCAACTCGCCGCTGCCGGGCGCGGTCAGGAGGATTTCACTGAGCGAGGCCTCGGGCCAGCCTCCTGCCGGTAGCTGGGCATCCAGCGATGCGTGGCCAGTGGGATGCCTGGCCACGGCCGACTGTTGTCCGGCGCCCTTCCATACACGACGCTGCTGCAACAGCGTATCGAGGGATACCACGGCGCTCACCGCTGCTGCTCCGGCAGGAGAAAGGACGATTGGCTGGGAAAAGAAAGCAGGCAGGTAAACATGATCGACACCGATTTACTGTATAGGTATACAGCCTATTGGCTCGATAATGCCGGGTCAATCCCCGTTGGGCAGAGACGGATGGATGGCTGAGGAATGCGGACGAGCTGGTGCTCGCCCTTCCCGGCCCGAGCTCAGTCTGCCAGTTCGATATGCTCCGGATGGATGCGAATCAGGCCCTGCTTGTACAAGCCGCCGACGGCTTTCTTGAAGTTGCCCTTGCTCACGCCAAATTGTGCGCTGATCACTTGCGGCGGGCTCTTGTCGCTGATTGGCAGGCTGCCGCCCTGCTCACGCAGTTTGTTGAGAATCTGCTGTTCCAGCTCACTGGCGGCCTGTCGGCCAATCGGCTGCAGGCTCAGGTTGATCTTGCCGTCCGGGCGGATTTCACGGATGTAGCCTTTCTCGCGCATGCCCCGACGCAGGAATTTGAAAGCTTCGTTCTTGTGGATCAGCCCCCAATGGGTTTCGTTGATGATGGCCTTGAAGCCGAGATCGGTAATCTCCGCGATCAGCAGATCCACTTCCTGCCCAACCGTGTAGCGTGCCGGTTGCTGATCCAGGTATCTATCCAACCGCGCAGTGGCCACCGGCCGCTTGCTGTGCTTGTCCAGATAGACATGTACCACGCAGTAATCGCCTATCTCCAGCGGGTTCTTTTCTTCTGAATGGGGCAGCAGCAGATCCTTGGACAGACCCCAATCGAGAAACAGTCCGGTGCGATTGATGTCCACCACCTTCAGACTGGCAAAGCCGCCGACCATGACCTTGGGCGTCTGGGTGGTGGCGATCAGCCTGTCGTCGCTGTCGAAGTAGATAAAGACGTTCAACCAATCACCTACTTCACTCGGTGCATCCTTCGGGATGTAGCGTGTGGGCAGGAGAATATCCCCTTCCAGACCGCCATCCAGATACAGTCCAAAGTCCGTATGTTTGACTACTTCCAGGCTGTTCATCCGTCCGATCAGCGCCATATCATCACCTGCCTAACTAGCCCGGTCGCACCGGAGAGGTCGCCAGTATATAGAGGGCGTCCCGGCAGACCAATCACCGGATGTTACGATCCGGGATATGGGTGTTGCTGGATCAGCATGCAGAGCTGTTCTTCGCTCACCGCCGGGCTGAATAGATAACCCTGATAGGCATGACAATCCTGCTGCTGAAGGAAGGCCAGTTGCTCGGCGGTCTCTACTCCTTCGGCAATCAGTTCCATGTTCAGGCTGCGGCCCATGGCGATGATGGCGCGGATGATTTCGGCATCGTGGCTGTCCACTGTGCAATCTCGAACAAAGGACTGGTCGATCTTCAGTTGATCCACCGGCAAGCGCTTGAGATAGCTGAGGGATGAATAGCCGGTGCCGAAATCATCAATCGCAAAGCAGATACCCATTTTGCGCAGCTGGTGCATTTTCTCTACGGTATCGTTGAGATCGTGGATCACCACACTTTCGGTAATTTCCAACTGCAGACACTGGGTAGGTATTTGCCGCGCTTCGATGGCTGCCGCCACCCGTGAGACGAAATCAGCCTGACGGAACTGCCGGGGGCTGATGTTAATACTGAGGCTGAACTGCTCGGCGTCGATCAACTTCTGTTGCAGCAGACGGGCGACAAAGCCGCAGGCTTCATCCAGTACCCAGTAACCAACATCAAGAATCATCCCGCTTTCTTCCAGCACATGGATGAATGTAGCCGGGCCGATCAGCCCTTTCTGCGGGTGCTGCCAACGCACCAGCGCTTCAACTCCGAGGATGCGGTTCTCACGGGCATCGATCTGGGGTTGGTAGTGCAAACGAAAGGCACCGCTTTTCAGGGCCTGCCGAAGGTCTGCTTCCAGCTGCAGACGCTGGCTGACGTCCACCTGCATCTGCGGCTCAAAAAAGGCAATGCCGTTACGACCACTGGCCTTGACCCCATGCAGGGCTGTGTCGGCGTGCTTGAGCATATCTTCCGGGGTGCTGCCGTGTTCCCCGGCCAGAGCAATACCAATGCTGCAGTTGAGCTGCAGGCTGTGCCCTTCTACGTACATGGGTTCCGAGAGGGCGTCCAGCAGCTTCTGTGCATGCAATCGGGTGTTGTTGGCGATCTGCTCCCCATCGCCAGTCAAGCCGGTAAGCAGGATGACGAATTCATCGCCCCCCAGACGGGCGACGGTATCTGCTTTGGGTACCCCTGCGCGCAGGCGGCGACTGACCTCCCGCAACACCGCATCACCCAGGCCATGGCCGAGGGAGTCATTGATACGCTTGAAATGATCAAGATCAAGGAACAGCACGGCGAATGTGAGTCCGTGGCGCTCACCCAGGGCCAGATGCTGTTGCAGCCGGTCCGCGAGCAATAACCGATTGGGCAAGTCGGTCAGTGCATCATGATAGGCCTGATGTTTGATGCGCCCCTGAATGTTGACCTGCTCGGTCACATCCTTGAAGCAGGACAATGTACATCGCTCCAGGCCAACCAGAATGAAGTTGCTGGAGACTTCGCAATTCAATATCCGCCCATCCCGGGTGATGAAATCGACCGGCTCGTTGCGCAGGAAGCGTTCACGCACGAGCCTGCCAATCACCTCGGGCCGCTTCTCCGGATAGCGCCACAGGCCAACCTCGACTGCCGTCTTGCCGATGACATCCTCCTGCGTATAACCAAACACCTCGGTAAAGCGTCGGTTGATCTCGGTAATCTGTGCGGTGTTCTGACTGAACAGGATGTAGGGTTCGGGAGAATCCATGAATAGCGATGTGAACTTGGTTTCACTGCGCTTGAGTGCCTCCTCGACATGAATGCGGTCGGAGATGTCGTGTATCAGTCCCAGGCGACAGGTTTCACCATCCACCATGATCTGTTCGACGTACACCAAGCAGGGTTTGATGCCGCCATCCCGGCATTGGAAGCGGGCTTCCGATTGTTTAAGGCTGCCCATCCGGGCCAGATCATCAAAGAACGCCGTGCGCTGCTCCGCGGAGAACCAGATGGGCAGCCTATCCAGGGCACTGTTAACGAGGCGCTCACCTGACCAACCCAGCAATTGCTCAAAGGCCGGGTTGACGGCCAGCACGCGACTGTCGCGGATGCTCGTGAGAATGCAGGCTATTGGCAACTGGTTGATCAGAGCGATCAGGCCCTGATCATTAATGATACGGCTATTATTCATCCCAGCCTGAGCCCCGCGATTTTCATATCTTGATTTTAATTTTTTTAAAAGTAGCTGTTCGCCATCAGCGATTCAAGCACCCGCTACTGCTCCAGCTCGCACTGCATGCAGTTTTTTCAGACTGTCGATCATGCGCTGATGCTTGTCCAGCCCTTCCAGCTGCATGCTGGTGGGCGTCAAACCGTGGAAACGCACGCTCCCCTCGACCGAGCCTATCACCGCATCGATACGCTCATTACCGAACATGCGGCGGAAGTTGGCTTCGAAGTCGGCCAGTTCCAACTCATCATCCAGGCAGACTTCCAGTACTGCACCCATGGCCTGATAGAACAGCCCACGCTCGGCCGTGTTGTCGTTGTATTGCAGGAACTCTTCCACCAGTTCCAGCGCTTCTTCCCGTCGATTCAACGCCAGATAGCTCAGCAGTTTGAGCTCCAGGATGGTCAACTGGCCCCAGACGGTATTGTCATCAAACTCCACGCCAATCAGGGTCGTGATGTCGGTGTAATTATCCAGCTCGCTTTCTTCCAGCCGCTCGACCAACGCCTCCAGCTCATCGGCATTCAGGCGATGCAGGTTGAGAATATCCTCACGGAAGAACAGCGCCTTGTTGGTGTTATCCCAGATCAGGTCATCCACCGGATAGACTTCCGAGTAGCCCGGCACCAGGATCCGGCAAGCAGTAGCGCCCAGATGCTCGTATACCGCCATATAGGCTTCCTTATCCAGATCCCTGAGGATGCCGAACAGCATCTCTGCTTCCTGCGCATTGCTGTGGCTACCGTTACCGGTAAAGTCCCACTCAACAAAGGGGTAATCGGACTTGGCACTGAAGAAACGCCAGGACACCACGCCACTGGAGTCGATGAAATGCTCCACATAGTTGTTCGGCTCGGTTACCGCATGGCTTTCAAAGGTGGGCCGGGCGATATCATTCAAACCGTCAAAACTACGGCCCTGTAACAGCTCGGTGAGACTACGCTCCAGCGCCACTTCAAAACTGGGATGTGCTCCGAACGAAGCAAACACACCACCGGTACGCGGATTCATCAGGGTCACACACATCACCGGAAATTGGCCACCCAGCGACGCATCCTTCACCAGCACCGGGAAGCCCTGCTTCTCCAATTCTTGAATACCGGCCAGAATTCCCGGGTACTTGGCCAGAACCTCCTGCGGCACATCCGGCAGCGCCATTTCCCCTTCGATAATGTCGCGTTTCACGGCCCGCTCAAAAATTTCCGAGAGGCACTGCACCTGCGCTTCCGCCAGGGTATTACCGGCGCTCATGCCGTTACTGAGGAACAGGTTTTCGATCAGATTGGACGGGAAATACACCACCTCGCCATCCGACTGCCGCACGAAGGGCAGTGAAACAATGCCCCGCTCTACATTGCCGGAGTTGGTGTCATACAGATGCGAGCCGCGCAATTCGCCATCGGCGTTGTATATGGCCTGGCAGTGCGGATCGAGAATCTCTGACGGCAAGGCATCCTTGCGACCAGGCTGGAACCAGCGCTCCTCGGGATAATGCACGAACTCGGCATTGGCGATGTCTTCGCCCCAGAACTGATCGTTATAGAAAAAGTTGCAATTCAGACGTTCAATGAACTCACCAAGCGCCGATGCCAGAGCGCTTTCCTTGGTCGAGCCCTTGCCATTGGTAAAACACATCTGCGAATGGGCATCACGCACATGCAGCGACCAGACGTTGGGTACGATATTGCGCCAGGAGGCGACTTCGATTTTCATGCCGAGGCCGGCGAGGATGCCCGACATCGTGGCGATGGTCTGCTCCAGCGGCAGATCCTTGCCCGGAATATAGGTGTGGCTACCCTCAGCCGTCGGTGCCATCAACAGCCCCTGAACGTCAGCATCCAGATTGTCCACCACCTCAATCACGAACTCCGGCCCGGTCTGCACCACCTTCTTTACCGTGCAGCGCTCGATGGAGCGCAGGATACCGACGCGATCCTTGTCTGAAATGTCCTCGGGCAACTCGACCTGGATCTTGAAGGTCTGTTTGTAACGGTTTTCAGGATCGACAATATTGTTCTGTGCCAGACGAATATTTTCAGTAGGTATATTGCGGGTCTGACAGTACAGCTTGACGAAGTAAGCCGCGCATAGCGCAGACGAAGCCAGAAAGTAATCGAACGGGCCGGGCGCAGAGCCATCGCCCTTGTAACGGATGGGCTGATCGGCCACCACCGTGAAGTCATCGAACTTGGCTTCGAGCCGGAGGTTGTCGAGAAAGTTGACCTTGATTTCCATGCGGGGTTACCAGAATAGCGGGCAGAAAAGGATGGCGGGCATTATCCGGCTTTTTGCCGAGCAAGTGTTGGGGGATCGCCGGCGAGCAAAATGACTGTGCCAGGCTTGCGCTATACAGTCAGTTGGCTCGCAGCAGATCTACTCTGTAAACCACGAGCGTCTTGTCTGGCTCATCACTCAACACCCACCAACAGATCCTCCGGCCCCAGTACATCGGGGCGGGTGTTGCCTACTATACGCACCGCCTGGTCAGCCCGCTCCGGCTGGAATACAAAACAGCCACCACCGCGTACTGTCATGAGTTGCCCCGCATTCTGGATCAGATCCAGATTGATGCCTTTGCTGGCGGCGACCATGACCGCCCGGCGTTGAACAAACAAGGCTTCAAGCTTCTGATCCGACAGCGCTTCCTCGGCCCAGGGCATGATGCTGCGCAGATCCTGTTGATCGAATTCATCGCTGCTGTGAATCGCAGTGTCGCGCAAGCGCCAGTCGAGCAATGTTTCATCATTCAACCAGAGCTGGGCGTGGCGATATTCATGCATGGCCCCTACGACCTTGGCCACATACTCGCGTCGCCCCGGATGCATGGCTTGCGCCAGCGCAACCATCAGCAGATCGTACTGGTGGGTGCATTGTTGTTTGCTGTCAATGTCTGGCAGGTTTATCGCAATGCGGGAGCGCAAGGGCTGGCCAACAAACTCCTGCAACCGCGCCGCAGCCTGCGGGCAGATTGTCCATGGAGTTCGGCGGGACGTGCTGTTGACCGACGTGATCCGCTCGCCATCGTGGCCGAGGTGGAGAACAAAATAATGATGCTCATCTTCCATCGCCACATGGCATTCTGTCTCGGTCACATCAAACCGTACCCGACGGAAAAAGACATGGGGGGACTGTAACGCTTGCATGGTTCGCCTCGATCTCTGTTCTTGTGTACCGCTTCTTATAGGCAAAACTGTCTCATGGGCTGACAGCCTACGCGTTTCCTTTGCTGGTCAAAAGCCCCATTTACCCAGAGAATACCCAACCAAAGCGCGGTGCTATCGCAAATAACAACGACAGGACAAACAAGGACATCCCATGTATCAATTGATCGGCGCTCCCGTCTCGCTCTATACCGGCAAGGTGCGCAGCTACCTGCAGTACAAGGGCATCACCTTTGAAGAGCAGCTGGCCACTCCAGAGGTTTACCGGGATCTGATCATTCCTCTCACCGGTGTACATTTCATTCCAGTACTGGTAACTCCCGATAACCAGGGAATACAGGATTCGACCGAGATCATCGACCATCTCGAGCAGCGCTTCCGGCGACCCTCGGTATACCCCGCCGGCCCACGTCAGCGGCTGGTGGCTCTACTGCTGGAGGTGTATGGCGATGAGTGGTTGGTCAATCCCGCAATGCTGTATCGCTGGGGTATTGAGGAGAATCGGAAGTTTGCGATTGCCGAGTTTGGCAGTGTGCGACTGCCTGACGGTACTGCCGAGGAACAATATGCCGCCGGCCTCGAAGCGTCCACACCCTTCGCCGGCGCGCTGCCTCGTTTGGGCATCACCGAGCATTCACGCAGCGCCATCGAACAGAGCTACCTGGGCTTGCTGGATGAGCTGAACACGCACTTCGCAGAGCATGCTTTCTTGCTGGGCAATCGCCCCTGCATCGGCGATTTTGGCCTGATCGGACCGTTGTATGCTCATCTGTATCGCGACCCGGCGTCCGGACGCCTGATGGCCGAGCGCGCACCCCATGTCGTTCCCTGGGTGGAGCAGATGATAGACCCCGCCGCCCAGAACAATGGCGACTTCCTGCCCAAGGATCAGGTGCCCGCCACGCTGCTACCCCTCCTCAAGCGCATGTTTGATGAACAGGTTCCGGTATTACTGGAAACGGCCCGGCAACTGGAGCAATGGCTGGTGGAGAATCCCGAGAGCACGGACATACCCCGCGCCATAGGCACCTTGCGCTACCGTCTGGGAGATATGGAGGAGGAACGGCTGGCCTTCCCCTTCAACCTGTGGATGTGGCAACGCCCGCATGATTTTTATACCGGTTTGAGTACTGCAGACAAAAAAGGGGTAGCCAAGCTGCTGACTCAGGATCAGCTCACCGCACTGGCGACACCGCTGCAAGCTCGGTTAAAGCGCCAAGCCAATAAATTGGTGAAGGGCTGAAATAAAAAACGGCCACCGAAGTGGCCGTTAAACGAAACGAGAAAATATCAGACTGCAGCGGCGGGACGCATGAAGGAGATGGGTGCAGTCCCGGCATCTTCAAAGGTAACAACTTCCCAAGCGTCGGCATTGGCCAACAGGGCGCGCAATAATTTGTTGTTGAGTGCATGTCCGGATTTAAAACCCCGGAATTCACCCACCAGACTTTTACCCAGCAGATACAGGTCGCCAATGGCATCGAGAATCTTGTGTTTAACGAACTCGTCCTCATAACGCAGGCCGTCTTCGTTGAGTACACGATACTCATCCACCACGATGGCGTTATCTACACTGCCGCCCAACGCAAGGTTCTGCGAGCGCAGATGTTCGATGTCACGCATGAAGCCGAATGTCCGGGCACGGCTGACTTCCTTGACGAAGGAAGTGCTGGAGAAGTCCACACTGGCGGACTGGCTCCGGCCACGGAATACAGGGTGGTCAAAGTCGATACCGAAGGTGACCTTGAAGCCTTCAAAGGGCACAAAGGTTGCCGTCTTGCCGTCTTCTTCCACAGTGACTTCACGCTTGATACGAATGAACTGCTTGGGCGCTTCCTGTTCCTCAATCCCCGCTGATTGGATGAGAAACACGAATGGGCCAGCACTGCCGTCCATGATCGGTACTTCTGGCGCACTGAGTTCCACCACCGCATTGTCGATACCCAGACCGGCCATGGCCGACAGCAGGTGCTCGACGGTATCTACCTTGACACCATCCTTGATCAGGGTGGTGGACATGGTGGTTTCTCCGACGAACTCTGCTCGCGCGGGAATCTCAACCACAGGGTCAAGATCCGTGCGACGGAACACGATACCGCTATCCACCGGCGCGGGTTTCAGCGTGAGATACACCTTCTCGCCGGAATGCAGGCCTACACCGGTGGCCCGGATGATGTTCTTCAGTGTGCGTTGTCTGATCATGCTTGAACTGGCTTCCGCTGTAATTGCGAATAATTTTCAACTAGATGGCGCGTATAATAGCAAAATTCGCCTCTGTTGAACACTAATCAGCCCTATTCAACCGATTGAACCAATCAATCAGCCTGCCGCCGCAGGAAGGCCGGGATGTCCAGATAATCCAGATCATCCGCCGGACGACTGAGGCTGGCCGTGGCCGCCTGAGCCCCACCGGAATTACGCATTACCGTTGGGCGATCCAGGTCACGGTAGTTCGGCGCAGGGCCGTCCGTGTGACGTGCAACGGGGGCTGCGGCAGTGGTGTTATCCACAACCTTCACCGGCTTTTCGATACGCGCGCCGAGACCGGTAGCGACTACAGTAACACGCAGCTCATCACGCAGCTCGGGGTCAATTACGGTACCGACGACCACAGTGGCTGTTTCCGAGGCGAACTCTTCCACGGTGTTACCGACTTCAGAGAACTCACCCAGCGACAGATCCGGGCCGGCAGTAATGTTGACCAGGATGCCGCGAGCGCCCATCAGGTTGACATCTTCCAGCAGCGGGCTGCGGATAGCCGCTTCAGCTGCTTCACGGGCACGGTTCGGGCCGCTGGCGTGACCAGTACCCATCATAGCCATACCCATTTCGCTCATCACGGTTTTCACGTCGGCAAAGTCGACGTTGATCATGCCGGGGCGCATGATCAGGTCAGCAATACCCTGAACCGCGCCGAGCAGAACGTCGTTGGCCTTGCTGAAGGCGGACAGCAGGCTCGCATCCTTGCCCAGTACTGTGAGCAGCTTTTCGTTGGGGATGGTAATCAAGGAATCGACGTGCTGGCTCAGCTCACGGATACCCTCTTCGGCGATCTGCATACGCTTGCGACCTTCGAAGGGGAACGGCTTGGTAACCACGGCAACGGTCAGGATGCCCATGTCGCGAGCGACTTCAGCCACGATAGGCGCAGCGCCGGTACCGGTACCACCACCCATGCCAGCGGTGATGAATACCATATCTGAGCCTTGCAGCACTTCGGCGATGCGCTCGCGATCTTCCATCGCAGCTTCGCGGCCGATCAGCGGGTTAGCGCCAGCACCAAGACCTTTGGTTACTGCGGTGCCCAGTTGCAGCACAGTACGGGCTGTCATGTTCTTCAGTGCCTGGGCATCGGTGTTGGCACAGATGAAGTCCACGCCTTCAACATTGTTGATGACCATGTGTTGGAGCGCGTTACCGCCGCCACCACCCACACCGACGACTTTGATGACCGCGTTTTGCGGGAGGTTATCGATTAATTCAAACATGGTTCCATCTCCTCGAGTTGATACTCGCTTGTTTCATTTTGTAGGTTTCGTTTCGTTCTACTGCTGCCCGGTTTCCCGGGTTGCCCGCTCTGGAAATCCCTGCGGGTCTCTTAAAAATTCCCTTTGAACCACCGCTTGACCTTGATCAGTGGTGATTCCTTGCTCTGCTCTGATTGGCCCTGACCGCCATCGGCGTGTTGCTTCATGCCGTAGTGCAACAGGCCCACACCAGTGGCGTAAATGGGATTGCGCACCACATCGACCAGCCCCTTGAATTCCTGTGGAACGCCCAGCCGTACCGGCATATGAAAGATCTCTTCCGCCAGCTCGACCGCACCTTCCATCTTTGCTGTACCACCGGTCAGCACGATGCCGGCCGGGATCATGTCCTCGTAACCGGAACGGCGCAGTTCAGCCTGAATGAGCGTGAACAGCTCGTCATAACGGGGCTCAACCACCTCAGCCAGGGCCTGACGCGACAGATCACGGGGTGGGCGCTCGCCCACACTGGGCACCTTGATGGTTTCTTCCGGGCCGGCCAGTTTGGCCAAGGCACAGGCGTAACGGATCTTGATTTCTTCAGCGTGCTGAGTCGGTGTACGCAACGCCATGGCAATGTCATTGGTGACCTGATCACCGGCAATCGGGATAACCGCGGTGTGGCGAATGGCGCCTTCGGTGAAAATCGCGATATCGGTTGTGCCGCCACCGATATCCACCATGCATACACCCAGCTCTTTCTCATCTTCGGTCAGTACCGAGTAGCTGGAGGCCAGTTGCTCAAGAATCACGTCCTCGACTTCCAGGCCGCAGCGACGGATGCATTTTTCGATGTTCTGTACGGCGTTCATGGCGCAGGTAACCAGATGCACCTTGGCTTCCAGACGCACCCCGGACATGCCGCGGGGCTCGCGTACGCCCTCCTGGTTATCAATCACGTATTCCTGCGGCAGGATGTGCAATACCTTCTGATCTGCAGGAATGGCCACTGCCTGCGCTGCGTCCAGTACCCGGTCGATATCCGCCTGCACCACTTCGCCTTCACGAATGGCGACGATGCCGTGGGAGTTCATGCTGCGGATGTGATTGCCGGCAATGCCCGCATAGACCGAGTGGATCTGACAGCCCGCCATCAGTTCCGCCTCTTCAATGGCGCGCTGAATGGATTGCACGGTGGATTCGATATTGACCACCACGCCTTTTTTCATTCCGCGGGACGGATGCGAGCCGATACCGACGATCTCCAGCTCGCCGTCTGCGCCTATTTCGCCGACCAGAGCGACTACCTTTGAGGTGCCGATGTCCAGCCCGACGATCATCCTGCTACCCTGCTTGCTTGCCATGATTACTCGTTACTCCCCGTTTCAACCGTTGCAGGTTCGCGCCACGCCACAGCCATTCCATTGCTGTAACGCAGGTCTACCCGTGCGATAAGTTCCCGACGATCAGCCAGCATCAGCTTGTCGATGGTCAGAAACCGCTGCATCTTATCCACCACATCATCACGCCCCAGCAGCAGTTCAATGCCGCTGCGGGTGGTCAAAAACCAGCTACCCCGGTCGCGCATTTCCAGCCGCGCCACTTCATGGCCGTAGGGCCGCAGCAAGCGGTTGAACTGCTGATAGGTCTGCATGACTCGGCGCTTGGCACGCTCCGGGCCATTCAACTGGGGCAATCCCTGAAAGCTGTCGATCTGCTCAGGTGTGAAAGCCCGTCCAGCATTGTTCAGCAGCGCACCTTCGCCCCAACGGGCCACTGGCAGGTGCTCATCCAGATTGATGATCAACTGATCCGGCCAGACCCGCGTCACGCTGGCACCGGCAACCCAGGGCATGACCAGCAGATCCGTGCGCAGCGCGTCCAGATCGATGGTCACCAGGCTCTCCTGGAGGTAAGGCTCAATCGACCGCTGCACCGAATCCCGGTCGATATAGTGCAGATCACCTTCCACGCTGATCACACTGATCGGGTGCTGAGCCAGCGGTTGCAAGCGGTTGACCAGTTCATACAAACCCATACCCAACACCACCAACAGCAATGGCCAGAGCCATTGCTGCAGGCGCTTACCGGTACCCCGGATGCCCTGTAGCGAAGGCATGCCCAGGCGCGGCCAGCTGCGTGGGGCCGGCGGGGTCACGCGCACAGCTCCGCGGTTCGGCGTGTTGCGTCGCCCCCCTGCTCTACCTGTGCGTTGATCCCTGATCATCAGCCCCATGTCGATGTCCTGTTCAGTAACGAGCACTGGCGAGGATCGCCAGCACCAGATCGGTGAAGTTCAAGCCCGCCGCAGCCGCAGCCATTGGCACCAGACTGTGATCGGTCATGCCCGGCGCGGTATTGACTTCCAGCAGATAGAAGCTGCCATCGCTGTCCTGCATCACGTCGACCCGACCCCATCCCCGGCAACCAACCGCGTCAAACGCGCGCAGACACAGATCAGCCAACTCGGCTTCGCGCTCCTCGCTCAGGCCGCAGGGACACTGGTACTGGGTGTCGGAGGCCAGATACTTGGCCTGGTAGTCATAGAAAGTATTCGGCGTGCTCAGGCGGATAGCCGGCAGTGCCTTGCGGTCGAGAATGCCGACCGTGAACTCCGCACCGGTGATCCATTGTTCGACCAGCGCCACATCGTCGTACTTCTGTGCTTCCTGCCAGGCAGACTGCAGCTCAGCCAGGGAGTGCACCTTGGCCATACCGATGCTGGAACCTTCATGAATCGGCTTGATGATCAGCGGGGTGCCCAGCTGCTCAACCACTGCCGCGCATTCAGATTCATCGCGCAACACCGCATAGGCTGGGGTAGGCAGTCCGATGCTCTGCCACACCTGCTTGGTGCGGAGCTTGTCCATACCCAGTGCAGAGGCCATTACGCCGCTACCGGTGTAAGGAATTTGCAGGCACTCGAGCATGCCCTGCAGACTGCCATCTTCACCGCCGCGACCGTGCAGCGCGATAAAGACCCGATCAGGACGCTCAGCGATCAGGCGTTCCGGCAGATCAGCGCCCGCGTCAATGCCAAAGGCATCCACCCCTGCGCCCTGCAGCGCAGCGAGCACTGCTGCACCCGACTTCAATGACACTTCGCGCTCGGCTGAGGTACCGCCGTAGAGCACAGCTACGCGTCCAGAAGCTTTGACGTCAATCATCAGGCCTGCCCCTCCTTCAATTCGTTACCCAGCCTGGTCAATGCCTCGGCCAGTTGCGGCGCCAGCCCGCCGATATCCCCTGCGCCCTGGGTCAGCAGGATGTCACCCGGCTGCAGAACGGCCCGCAGCAACGGCATGATGTCTGCGTCGCGCGCCACATACAGCGGATCAATCTGGCCGCGTAAACGGATACTGCGGCACAGGTGTTTACTGTCAGCACCCGGTACCGGCTCTTCACCAGCGGGATAGACTTCCATCAACAGCAGTACGTTGGTTTCACCGAGCACCTGTACGAAGTCTTCGTACAGATCCCGTGTGCGGGAATAGCGGTGTGGTTGATACACCATGACCAGCCGCCGATCCGGCCAACCGCCGCGTACGGCCTTGATCACCGCTGCCACTTCGCGGGGATGGTGCCCGTAATCATCCACCAGCATGACATCGCCTTCCTCGCCCAGCTGGAAGTTGCCGTGCACCTGGAAGCGACGACCGACACCCTGAAAATTCGTCAGGCCCTGAACGATGGCTTCATCACTGACGCCTTCATCACCGGTCACCGCAATGGTCGCCAACGCATTCAGTACGTTGTGCACCCCCGGCATGTTGACGAACACGCGCAGAGGCTCATGGCCGTCGCGCAGCACGGTAAAGTGGGTCTGCATGCCCTTCTGTTCAATATCCACAGCACGGATGTCGGCGTCTTCGGATTGACCGTAGGTGATCACCTGACGGGTAATCTGCGGCAGTATTTCGCGTACCACTGGATCATCAATGCACAGCACTGCCAGACCATAGAACGGCAGGTTGTGCAGAAAATCGACAAAGGTACGTTTGAGGCGATTGAAGTCGCCTTCATAGGTCGCCATGTGATCGAAATCGATGTTGGTGACAATCGCCGCCATCGGCTGCAGATGCAGGAAGGAGGCATCACTTTCATCGGCCTCAGCCACCAGGTAGCGGCTCTCACCAAGCTGGGCATTGGTGCCGGCGCTGGTCAGCTTGCCCCCAATAACGAAGGTGGGGCTCAGCCCTTCAGCAGCCAATACCGAAGCAATCAAACTGGTGGTCGTGGTCTTGCCGTGGGTACCAGCCACAGCGATGCCATGGCGGTAGCGCATCAGCTCAGCCAGCATCTGCGCCCGGGGCACCACCGGGATGCGCTTCTCAATAGCCGCAGCCACTTCCGGGTTGCTCGGGTTGATCGCGCTGGATACCACCAGCACGTCCGCATCCTGCAGGTTGTCCGCTCGGTGTCCGATATTCACCCGCGCGCCAAAACTTTCCAACCGCGCGGTGACCGCTGAGCGCTTCAGGTCAGAACCGGATACCTCGTACCCCAGGTTCAGCAGTACCTCGGCAATGCCGCACATGCCTACACCGCCAATACCCACGAAATGGATACGACGAATGCGGCGCATGGCCGGCAGGCTGAAGGTAGCCTCGGTGCGTTTATCAGCGGCCATGGGCGACCTCCAGGCAGGCGCGAACCACGTCTGCGGTTGCATCGGGTCTCGCCTGATTGCGGGCTTGTTCTGCCATCAGTCGTACAGTCTCCGGTTTACCAAGTAGTGTGCCGAGGCGCTGAGCCAGCAGCTCGGCAGTAAGGGTTGCTTGCGGTAATAGCTCGGCTGCACCGCGATCGGCCAGAAAGCGCGCGTTAGCGGTCTGGTGATCATCAATCGCATGGGGCAGCGGAATCAGCAGCGAGGGTCGCCCAGCAGCAGCCAGTTCCGCCACGGTCAGCGCGCCAGCGCGACAGACAACCAGATCAGCCCAGGCATAGGCTTGCGCCATATCCGCAATAAAGGGCTCGACTTCGGCCTTCACACCCACCGCGGCGTAGGCTTGCTGGGCCGCTTCAACATGTTGTTTCCCGCACTGGTGGCGTACCTGCGGACGCTGACCAGCGGGCAATAATGCCAACGCCAGCGGCAGCAACTTATTCAGTGGCAAGGCGCCCAGGCTGCCGCCCAGCACCAGCAGGCGCGGCTGACGCAGGCCGTCCCACACCAGCGATGGCACCTGAAAAATGTGCTCGCGAACCGGGTTACCGGTGGTGCGCCGTGTGGCACCGGCCGCAAAACTGCCCTCGAAGCCTTCACAACGACGGGCTGCGATGTTGGCCAGCAGGCGGTTGGTGGTGCCTGCCACGGCGTTCTGCTCGTGAATGACCAGCGGAATCCGGCGCAACCAGGCGGCGACTCCGCCCGGCCCGGTAACATAACCGCCCGCCCCCAGTACGCAAACGGGCTGCAGATCGCGCACCACTTTCAGCGACTGCCACAGCGCCCGCACAAGGCGTCCCGGAGCCATCAGCAGGTCGAGTTTGCCCTTGCCGCGCAGGCCCTGAATATCAATGGTGTGCAGCGGAATATCCGCCTGTGGAATCAGCTCAGCCTCGATACCGCGACGGGTTCCCAACCAGTGCACCTCGTAGCCTTTCTCCTGCAGGAGACGCGCGCAGGCCAACGCCGGGAATACATGCCCGCCGGTACCGCCCGCCATGATCAGCACTTTACTGGCCATGGGCAGCCTCCCGCAGCGCCTGCCGGCGCTCCCAATCGATACGCAACAACAAGCCGAGACTGATACAGCACACCACCAGCGAGCTGCCTCCGTAACTGAGGAAGGGCAAGGTCAGCCCCTTGGTCGGTAACAGGCCGATGTTCACGCCCACGTTGATCAACACCTGGCCGCACCACATGATCGCCAGACCGTAAGCCACATAGGCGGAGAAGTAGCGGCCGGCACGCTCAGCCCAGAGGCCGATATACAGTGCCCGGCCAGCCACGAAGATCAGCAGGGCGAAAGCCGCCAACGCGCCAATCATGCCCAGTTCTTCGGCCAGCACCGCAAACACGAAGTCGGTGTGCGCTTCAGGAAGATAGAACTGCTTCTGGATGCTGTTGCCCAAGCCAACCCCCAGCCATTCACCACGGCCGAAGGCAATCAAGGCCTGGGTCAACTGATAGCCCGTGCCGTAGGGGTCATTCCAGGGGTTGAGGAAGCTGGTCAGACGCTGGAAGCGATAGGGTTCGAACAGCACCAGTAATGCGGCCATGCCGCCCAGCGAACCAAACAGCAGCGCAAAACGGAATAGGCCGACGCCGCCGAGGAACAACATGCCGGTGGCCGCGCCCATGAGCACCACGGTCGCACCGAAGTCCGGCTCAATAATCAGCAGCCAGGCCATGGGGCCAAGCACCATGAAGGGTTTGATAAAACCGAACCATTCCTGCTTGACCTCATCCCGGCGCTGCACCAGATAGCCGGCCAGGAATACCACAGCAAAGAGTTTGGCCAATTCGGAGGGCTGCACGTTGACCGGGCCCACGGCGATCCAGCGCCAGCTACCGTTAACTTCACGGCCGACGCCAGGCACCAATACCAGGATCAACAGCGCGAAACCAAGGAACAGCAGCGGAAAGCGGAACTGCTCCCACAACCGCAGCGGTATCGCCAGCGTTCCCAGCAGCGCGAGGATGCCGATGGTGACGTAGACAATCTGGCGTTTCATGTAATAGAGGGGGTTACCCAGTTGGCCGGCAGCCACTTCCATTGAAGCGGAGCTGACCATGACCAGGCCAAGGGACAGCAGCGCCAGGCTGGCGATCAGCAGCGGCATGTCCATATCAAAACGGCGCTCGCCAACCAGCGGAGCAAAGGAGCGATGCAAGGCGTCGGTGATTATCATGCGGATAACCTCCCGACCGCGGCGGCGAACAGCCGGCCACGTTCTTCGAAATTGGCAAACATATCCAGACTGGCGCAGGCCGGTGACAGCAATACCGCATCGCCCGGTTGTGCCACGGCAGCAGCGACATCCACCGCCTCTTCCAGTGTCGTCACACGATGCAGTGGCACCCGGCCCCTGAGTACCTGCTCCAGTCGTTCCGCATCACGGCCGAGCAACATCACAGCGCGGCAATGACGGCTGATGGGCTCAACCAGAGCGGAGAAATCAGCACCCTTACCGTCGCCACCGGCAATCAATACCTGTTTGCCCTGAAGATCGCCGCCGAAGCCTTCAATAGCCGCCAACGCGGCACCGACGTTGGTGGCCTTGGAGTCATCGTAATAATCCACACTGGCATGCTCACCAACCCATTGGCAGCGATGCGGTAGACCACTGAACTCCCGCAGGGCGTCCAGCATGGCAGCCATCGGTAGACCAACCGCATTCCCCAGCGCCAGCGCGGCCAAAGCGTTGGCCTGATTGTGCGCACCACGGATCTTCAGTTCGCTGACCGGCATGAGCGTGTTGAATTCGAAAGCCAGGTGCTTCTGGCCGTTCTGTTCGATCAACCCGAAGCCCTTGAAGTCGGGCCTGGTCAGACCAAAGCTCCAGCACGGCAGGGTGTCTGCGGTCAGCGGGCGCGTCAGCGCATCATCGCGATTCACCACGACCTGGCGGGCACCACGGAAGATGCGGTGTTTGGCCAAGTGATACGCGGCCAGGTCAGCGTAGCGATCCATATGATCTTCGCTGATGTTCAATACGGTGGCCACTTCCGCATTCAGCAGGTCGGTGGTTTCCAGCTGAAAACTGGATAGTTCCAGTACATACAGATCCGGCTGTTCATCCAGCAGATTCAGTGCTGGGGTACCGATATTGCCGCCCACCGCCACGCGCTTGCCGGCCTTCTCGGCCATCAACCCCACCAGCGTGGTGACCGTACTTTTGGCGTTGGAGCCGGTAATCGCCACGATGGGCGCGTCAGCGGCACGGGCAAACAGCTCGATATCGCCTACCACCCGCACGCCAGCCTGTATCGCGACCTGTATGGCCGGTGTGGACAGGGCAATACCGGGGTTGACGATGAGTTCATCAGCCGAGCTGAGCAGCCGGGCATCCAGCTCACCCAGATACAGATCAGCCATGGGTGCGAAGCGCTTGAGCTTATCCAGCCCAGGCGGATTGGCGCGGGTATCGCAGACCGCGAACGGCAAATCACGGCCAGCCAGATACCGGGCTACCGATAAACCGGTCACCCCGAGTCCGACTATGATCCGTTGCTTGTCCGTGGAGATCAGCGACACCTTGTATTCCTCAACGCAGTTTCAGCGTGGACAGCCCGATCAGCACCAGTATCACGGTGATGATCCAGAACCGTACGATGACCCGAGGTTCGGGCCAGCCTTTCAATTCAAAATGGTGGTGAATCGGAGCCATCCGAAACACCCGGCGGCCGGTCATCTTGAACGAGGCGACCTGGACGATGACCGACAGGGTCTCGACCACGAAGATGCCACCCATGATGAACAGCACAATTTCCTGACGCACGATGACCGCGATGACACCCAATGCCGCACCCAGTGACAGCGCACCCACGTCGCCCATGAAGACCTGAGCGGGATAGGTGTTGAACCAGAGAAAGCCCAGCCCGGCGCCGATCAGCGCACCGCAGAAGATCAGTAGTTCGCCCGAGCCTTGCACATAGGGAATCAACAGATACTGGGAAAACTGCACGTTGCCCGACAGATAAGCGAAGATGCCCAGTGCGCCACCAACCATGACCGTGGGCATGATCGCCAGCCCATCCAGGCCGTCAGTCAGGTTGACCGCGTTACTGGCACCGACAATCACGAAGTAGCTCAGCACAATGAAGAAGGCGCCGAGCTGAAATTCGAGGCTCTTGAAGAAGGGCACGATCAAGGTGGTCTCAGCCGGCGTGTCAGCCGCCATGTACAGGATCACTGCAGCAGTCAGGCCAAACACCGACTGCCAGAAGTACTTCCAGCGCGATGGCAAGCCGCGGGAGTTCTTCTCTATCACCTTGCGGTAATCATCCACCCAGCCGATGGCACCGAAGCTGAGGGTGACGCCCAACACTAACCACACATACAGATTGCTCAGATCCGCCCAGAGCAAAGTACTGATGGTGATAGCGGTCAGAATAAGCGCCCCGCCCATGGTGGGCGTACCCTTCTTCGACAGATGTGACTGCGGACCGTCATTACGCACTGCCTGGCCGATCTGGCGCAGTTGCAGCGTGCGGATCATCCACGGGCCCAGGAACAATGCCATGCCCAATGCAGTCAGCACGCCGAAAATGCCACGCAGCGTCAGGTACTGGAATACCCCGAAGCCGGTGTGAAATTGTTGCAGGTATTGCGCGAGTATCAGCAGCATGTCGGCTTGCCCTCATCCTGATTTTGCGAGCCTTCCACCAGAGCGGCGACGACCTCTTCCATACCCGCACTACGCGAGCCTTTAACCAGAACCCGGGTATGCGGGTTCAATTCGGTTTTCAATGCTGTGGCCAGCGCACCGCGATCAACGAAGCTGCGCCCACCCTCACCAAACGCGGTAACCGCCAGTGATGACAGGGTGCCGGTGGCGTACAGCCCATCCAGACCGCAGTCACGGGCGTACTCGCCTATCTGCCGGTGCGCTTGCTGTTCGGTGTCACCGAGTTCGCCCATATCGCCCAGCACCAATACCCGGCGACCGTCCAGACCAGCCAGGACATCAATCGCAGCGCGTACCGAAGCCGGGTTGGCGTTGTAGCAATCATCTATGATCAACGCCCCGCCATGGCCCGCCAGTGGCTTGCCGCGCCCGGTCACCGGTTGTAACGCCGCCAGTCCGGTAGCGATGGCCGTCAGGGAAACATCCAGCGCCAGGGCCGCTGCCGCCGCTGCCAGGGCGTTCGCCACGTTATGCTGACCCAACAGGTTGAGCTGGATAGCAACATCACCCACCGGCGTGACCATACGGAAGCCCGGGCAACCACGGCTGTCGATCTGCAGATCTTCTGCGTGCAGCGCTGCGGCCGGATTGTTCAGACTAAAACTCCAGCTTTTGCGCGAGCCTAAAGTGGCCAGCCAATCTGCCTGCCAACGGCTATCCATATTGATGACGCCCTGGCCGTCGCTATCCAGCGCAGAAAAGATTTCACCCTTGGTCTGGGCGATGGCTTGCTTGCTGCCAAAGCGGCCAATGTGGGCCACACCGGCGTTGGTCAGCACACTCACCTGCGGTTTGGCCAGGCTCATGCAATAAGCAATATCACCGACAGCGCCAGCTCCCATTTCGATGACCGCGAACTGGTGTTCCGAATTCAGCTCCAGCAGTGTCAGCGGTACACCCAGCTCGTTATTCAGGTTACCGCGGGTCGCCAGCACTGAGCCGCATTCGCGCAGAATCGCCGCAAGCATTTCCTTGACCGTGGTTTTGCCGCTGGAGCCGGTGATGGCAACCAGCGGCCGTTTGAAGGCAGCGCGGTTAAGCGCCCCCAGCTGCCCCAGTGCCCATTGGCAATCGGCCACCAGCAGCTGTGGCAACGGATCGTCCACCAGCCGTTGCACCAGAGCAGCCACCGCACCACGGGCGCGGGCCTGAGCTACAAAGTCATGACCATCCACTCGGGTACCGGGGAGCGCCACGAACAGACCACCCGCTTGCACCTGGCGTGCATCGATGCTGACGCTGTTAAAACGCACATCGCTGCCGTTGAGTTGGCCCTTGAGCGGTTTAATGAGGGCCGAGAGGAGCATGGCTTCAAGCATGGTCATCCTCCCGGCATTGCAGAGCGCGTTCGACCTGTTCGATATCGCTGAAAGGGTGACGCACCCCATTGATCTCCTGATAAGTCTCGTGCCCCTTACCAGCAAGCAGGATGATGTCATCTGCGGCTGCGCGAGCAATGGTCTGGGCGATGGCCTCAGCACGGTTGGCTATGACTGTGAGGTGTTCGGTACGTTCAATACCGCCACAGATTTCTTCGATAATCGCCGCAGACGCTTCGGTGCGCGGGTTATCGTCGGTGACGACCAGCAGATCAGCCCCCTGCTCGGCTACCTGCCCCATCAACGGACGCTTACCCCGATCCCGATCTCCACCACAGCCAAATACGCAGACCAGCCGGCCAGCGACGTGGGCACGCAGCGCAGCGAGCGCCTTCTCCAGCGCATCAGGGGTATGAGCGTAATCAACCACCACCAGCGGTTGGCCTGCACCACCAAGGCGCTGCATGCGACCAGCAGGTGGCAGCAGTTGCCCCAGTTGCACAGCCACCTGCGCCAGCGGTAACTCCAGCGCCAGCAATACACCGGCCACCGCCAGCAGATTGGATAGATTGAAAGTGCCCAACAAGGGGCTACGCAGCTCGGCACTGGCGTTGGCGGCATGCAGTCGAGCGCTGATACCCTCAGCGTCAAAACGAACATCGCTGCAGTACAGATCAGCACTGGCATCGCTGAGGCTGTATCGCACCAGCGGCAAATCCGCCTCAGCCGCCAGCTGGCGACCAAATGCATCATCAATATTGATTACCGCAGACGCGGCCTGATCCAGAATCCGCGCCTTGGCCTGACCGTAAGCAGCCATGTCGCCGTGATAATCCAGATGGTCGCGGCTGAGATTGGTGAACACCGCCACTTCAAAATTCACCGCTGCCACGCGCCCCTGATCCAACGCATGGGAAGACACCTCCATGCTGACCCGGCAGGCGCCCTGGTCACGCATCTGCGCCAGCTGTTGCTGCAAGCTCAGCGCGTCGGGAGTCGTCATGCCATGTTCGAAAAGCGCACCGGGCATACCGCTGCCCAGGGTACCAACCACACCGCAGGGCTGACCGAGATTATTGAATGCTTGCGCCAGCATCTGGCTGACACTGGTCTTGCCGTTGGTGCCGGTAATGCCGACCAGTTTCAGCTCGCGAGCTGGTTCGCCGTGAAAGCGCCCGGCAATCGCGGACAACTGGGTCGCAAGGTGGCCCACCGGCAACAGCGGCACGACGGCGGAGCAGACAAACCCGTCACAAGCCTCATAGGCAACAGCAGCGGCACCGGCGGCCACTGCCTGCTCGATATGCTGGCGACCGTCATGATGCAGGCCGGGTATGGCGAGAAACAGATTACCGGGCTGAACCTTGCGGCTATCCATTGTCAGGCCAGTGATGTCCACCGCCTCGCCCTGCCATTGGGGGAACAACTGCTGTAGTTGCATTATCCGCGCCCCTCCTGGCTATCCGGACTGGGCAGTTCAACCTGCTGCAGTTCGTTCAGATTATCCGGTGTGATATTCAACAGGCGCAGGGCGTTGGACATCAGACCGCTGAATACCGGAGCAGCTACCAGCCCCCCGTAATAGCCACCCTTGGTTGGCTCGTCGATCACCACAGCGATGGCCAGTCGTGGATTGCTGCTGGGCGCAAACCCGGCAAACAGGGAGCGGTAGGAATCCTGTTTGTAGCCTTTACTGCCAGTGTTGGTTTTGCGCGCAGTACCGCTCTTGCCCGCCACATGGTATCCAGGTACCTGCGCGCGGAAGGTACCGCCAGTGCCTTCAACAACTTCCTGCAGCATGCCCTGAATGGTTCGTGCAACATCTTCGGGCACGACCTGCTCAGCGGCCGGTTTTTCAGTCAACCGCAGCAGCGACATGGGCGCCTTGCGGCCATCATTGGCCAGCACAGCGTAGGCTTGCGCCAGTTGTACGGTGGTAACGGACAGCCCATAGCCGTAGGACAGCGCGGCGGTTTCTGCCTGACGCCATTCACGGTAACTGGGTAGATTACCCACGCGCTCACCGGGGAAGCCCAGCCCGGTGTATTGGCCAAAGCCCACCGCATGCATGGTCTCGTGCAGCGCCGGACCACCTACGTCGAAGGCCACCTTGCTCATACCCACGTTACTGGATTTGAGCAGAATGCCGGTAAGATCCAATACGCCGCCCGGTGCACGGGATACGTCACGGATGGTGTAGCGGCCAATTTGCAGGGTGCCGGGATACACATTGACCTGATCCGTGGGCGACCAACGGCCGGTGGCCAAAGCAGCGCTCATGGAGACCGGCTTGACTGTGGAGCCAGGCTCGAACACGTCGATCAGCGCACGGTTGCGCATCATGTCCGGCTTCAGATTGGCACGGTTGTTCGGGTTATAGCTGGGATGGTTGACCATGGCCAGGACTTCGCCGGTGCGCACATCCAGCATGACGATGGAACCCGCTTGCGCCTCGAACTCCTGCAATGCGTCGCGCAATTCGCGGTGCGCCAGATATTGCAGACGCAGATCAATGGATAACGCCAGGTCATTACCCGGACGCGCATTGCTCACCACTTGCACATCCTTGATCAGACGGCCACGGCGATCCTGCAGTACCTGACGTTTACCCGGCACACCTTCCAGCCAATGGTCATAGGCCAGTTCGATACCTTCCTGACCCTTCTCGTCCACGTTGGTAAACCCAACCAGATGGGCTGCGACCTCACCGGCGGGATAGAAGCGACGGTACTCTTCAGTGCTGTAGACGCCATGGATCTTGAGTGCCATGACCTCTTCGCCATCTGCCGGCACCATACGCCGACGCAGGTAAATGAATTCCTTGTCGGCGTTGGCCTTGAGTCGCTCACTGAACGTGCTCAGATCAGTGCCCAGTACCTGTGCCAGTTCAGCCCAGCGGGCCTGCTGATGAATCAGCTGCGTTGGATTTGCCCAGATCGTCAGCACTGGCGTACTGACCGCCAACGGCTCGCCGTTGCGATCAGTGATCTGCCCGCGATGCGCAGGAATCGGCACATGCCGCACGCTGCGTTTGTCGCCCTGATTCTTCAGGAAGCCTTCGTCCAGCACGTGCAGTTCTACAATGCGCCAGCACACAGCCAGACTGCACAACACCAGCATGCTGATGACCAGCCGGAAGCGCCAGGGGTAGAGGCTGCCGTTGGTACGAGGGATAAGGGACTTGAAAGAAAATTTCTTCATGGCCGCACCAGAATCACTTCACTGGGTTCTGGTACGCGCATACCCAACTGCCGGGTAGCAATGTTCTCGACTCGGCTGTGCGCAGTCCAGGTGCTTTGCTCCAGCACCAGACGCCCCCACTCTGCCTGCGCTTTTTCACGCTGCAGCATCTCCGCAGCCAACTCATTGAGCAGTTGCCTGCTCCAATGTGCGCTGTACGGTACAGCCAGCGCAGTGGCCAGGGTCAGCACCCACACCAGCAGCAACCAGCCACTGCCGGCGGGCAGGCCGGAGCGAGTAGTTGCGGGCGAGTGATCGGGTGCAGTCATCAGCGCTTCTCCGCCACGCGCAACACGGCGCTGCGAGCGCGGGGGTTCGCGACCACTTCTTCGGCGGACGGCTTGATGGCCTTGCCGACCAGATTCATGCTGACCTTGATATCGGCGTCACGAACCGGCAGATTGCGCGGCAGCGGAGCACCCTTGGCTTCGCGGCGCATGAACTGCTTGACCTGACGATCCTCCAGCGAGTGGAAGCTGATCACCACCAGGCGTCCGCCAGGTGCCAGAACGCTCAGCGCGGCCTGCAGACCTTCGGCCAGATCTTCCAGTTCCCGGTTGATGAAAATACGAATGCCCTGGAAAGCGCGGGTAGCCGGATGCTTGTGTTTTTCCCAGGCAGGATTAGCCACCTTGATCACTTCTGCCAGATCGGCAGTGCGGGTGAACGGCTGTTCGGCACGACGACTGACAATCGCCTTGGCCATACGGCGAGAGAAGCGCTCCTCGCCGTACTCCCAGAGAACGGTAGCGATATCCGATTCATCGGCGCTGTTGATCCACTCGGCAGCGCTCTGGCCCACATCGGGGTTCATGCGCATATCCAGCGGGCCGTCGTTCAGAAAACTGAAGCCGCGCTCGGGGTCATCCAGTTGCGGAGAGGATACACCCAGATCCAGCAGCACGCCGTCTACCTGGCCATGCAAGCCACGGGTTCGCAGTTCCTCAGCCATATCCGCGAATGAGCGCTGTACAACGACAAAGCGGCCGTCTTCGGCCGCCAGCTGATTGCCGACCCGGATTGCCTCCGGGTCCTTGTCGAAGCCGAGCAGCCGGCCCTCGGCAGACAGCCGGGCGAGTATGGCCCGGCTATGCCCGCCGCGCCCGAACGTACCATCTATATAGAGGCCGTCAGGACGCACTGCCAGGCCTTCCAATGCTTCGCTCAGCAATACACTGATGTGGTTCAATTCGGTTTGCTGATTCATAGGCTCAACATATGCAGTTCCGCTGGCAGCTCGCCAAGGCCCTGATCCTGTTCAAGGTAGGCTGCGTTGAGGGATAGCCAGGCATCCTCACTCCACAGCTCGAATTTATTCAACTGGCCTACCAGCATGACCTTCTTGTCCAGCCCTGCGTACTCACGCAGCAGCGGCGGCACGACAAAGCGACCATTACCATCGAGTTCAATTTCGTTGGCATTACCAATCAACATGCGACTGAAGCGCTTGACCGCAGGGTTCATGTTGGGCGCATCGCGAAACTGGGCTTCTACTTCTTCCCAAGCCGCCATCGGATAGATCCATAAACAACGATCACCAAGGGCAGTGGTGGCTATCAGCTGCCCGCCACAGGACTCGAGCAGGCGTTCGCGATACCTTGCAGGCATTGCGAGTCGGCCTTTGGCGTCCAGATTGACGGCGCTCGTTCCACGAAACACTTTTTGTTATTCCCCTGATGAGTCCATTGCTGTGACAACCAGAAACCCAAAAAAATCCACCGCACCCCACTTTCTTCCACTTCGCGACACTATAGAAAGGCGCCCATACAGCGTCAAGTGACCAGTTCACGAAAAAGTGTTATATGGCGAGGGTTTAGCGACTTTTAGCGGAGAAATAACAACAACAGAGATGGGAATTTAAAACGATAACAAGGGGATACCCATGTAACTTAAAGTCAAACATGAGGTTGAGATATTTTTCTGATTTTTCAGGAGAAGCAACAGGCGGGAAAAAATAAGGAGTTGGCCTGTAAGCCGGGTTCTGTCGAGGACAGCCATTCCTCTGCGACAGCCATCACTGACTGCCTGTAGCAACCTACCCGAACCCAGTGCGGGCCGCACCTCAGGGTTCCTATTTGGTCTTGCTCCGAGTGGGGTTTACCATGCCACGAACTGTTGCCAGTCGCGCGGTGCGCTCTTACCGCACCCTTTCACCCTTACCGGCGCTTGCGCGCTTAGGCGGTCTACTCTCTGCTGCACTTTCCGTAGGCTCACGCCTCCCAGGCGTTACCTGGCACTCTGCCCTATGGAGCCCGGACTTTCCTCCATATCACCAAAGCGATACAGCGACTGTCCAGCCAACTCCTGCGCGCAAGGTTAGCGGGATTGAAGCTTAACGGCAAGCATTGATAGCTCAAGGGCGAGGGATTGTTGGGTGGCGAGGCCGCTGAATCAAGGTGACTTGATGATTGGAGGCTCGGTGCAGGGACGCGGTCAATCGGCAGGGCTGTGTCGACACGCTGCAAGTACATCCTTGTAAGCTCGCGGTCGCCATCCATGGCGACACGACGGTCAACACAACCCTGCCGACCAACCGCACCAATAGAATTGTTCGCCGCTGCGGGATTTCGAACCCATCAGCCACTGCGAGGCCGCGACCTTTGATCTGGGTACGACCACACCAGTACCAGCTCAGGCCTCAGCGCCCCTTATCCAGAGCAAGCTGATACAGACGATTCTTCTTCACCCCGGTAATCCGCGCTGCCAATGCCGAGGCCTGTTTGACCGGAAGCTCTTCCAGCAATATATCCAGCACCCGTTGCGCCGCCGGATCCAGCGCATCATCGTCATCATGCTGCGGTGCGCCCTCAACCACCAGCACACACTCCCCACGCTGCTGATCCGCATCGGCTCGCACCCATTCCACCAACTCAGCGAGCGGCGCGCCCTTGATGGTCTCGAACGTCTTGGTCAATTCCCGCGCCAACACGACCTGCCGCTCCCCACCGAGCAGCTCCAGCAGGTCTTCCAGGCATTCCAGTAAACGATGCGGCGCCTCGTAGAGCATCCAGGTGCGCTGCTCAGTTGCCAACGCTTCGATGCGTTGGCGGCGACCATGCGCCTTGGCTGGCAAAAACCCTTCAAAACTGAACCTGTCCGAAGGCAACCCCGCGGCGCTGAGCGCCGCAATCAAGGCACAGGCTCCCGGTATCGGACAAACACGTATACCTGCCTCACGCGCCTGACGCACCAGATGAAAGCCAGGATCGGAAATCAACGGCGTACCCGCGTCGGAAATCAGCGCCAGATCGTCACCGGCTGATAGCCGCTCCACCAATCGTGCACTCTTGTCCCGCTCATTATGGTCATGGCACGCAGTGGTCGCGGTAGTGATGCCGAAGTGCTGGAGCAAGCGAGCGCTATGGCGGGTATCCTCCGCCGCAATCAGACTCACCGACTTGAGCACTTCAAGCGCACGCGGCGTCAGATCCTGTAGATTGCCGATCGGTGTGGCAACAACGTAAAGAGTACCGGCTTGGGAAGGCATAGCGAATCCTGAAAAACGTGACTCGTGATTGTACAGGACGTGACCGGTTTCCCGCCAAGCACATGGCGAGCAGGGGTTTGTCTGGTTACACTATGTCGCGACAGTTGTTCGCGCACTCAAGGCTCTACTGATTGCGCGAGCATGCCTATACAGCGCCCATTCAAGGTACCCTGCCTGATGCTTCGCACGATCCGTCTTCCGCTTGCTGGCCTGATTCTCGCTTCCCTGATCGCTGGCTGCTCATCACCGCCCCGGCAGCTTTCCGAGTTACCTGCCGTTACCGATGCCCCAGTAGAAGACATATTGCGTCGGGCCGAACGCCGAGACGGCGCAGAAGCCAACCTGTTACGCCTGCATGCAGCCCAGACCGCATGGAATCGCAATCAGGCGAATCAGGTTCGCAGCATTCTGGCAATGATCCCGCAAAGCGATCTACCGCTGGATCAACAGCAGCGCTTCAGCGAATTGCAGGCCCGTAGCGAGCTGGCACTGGGGCAACCGGCAGCCGCCCTGCGCGCTTTACGCCATCCATCACTGGAGCAATTCGATACGCTGCCTGCAGAGACGCAGCTGGGTATCCAGTTACTCCGTGCGGAAACCATGGCTGCCAGCGGCGAGCATATGAACGCCGCGCAGGAGCGCATGTTTATTCACAACCTGCTGCCTGAATCAGACCAAGCACAGAACCTGGCGGCTATCTGGGAATCATTGAACCAGACACCTACCGAGCAGCTACGCCAGGCCAATGCTTCCGCCAGTGGCGAGACCGCCGGCTGGCTGTCACTGGCATTGATCCAGCGCGAGCATGGCAATCTCGATCTACAAGTACACGCTCTTCAGCAATGGCAGGCTCAATATCCCCAGCACCCTGCCGTCACCAGCCCGCCGGAAGGTATCAGCCGCCTGCTCGAACTGCACGCTCAACGCCCGCAGCATATCGCTCTGCTCCTGCCGTTCGACGGTAACCTTGCAGGTGCAGCAGATGCCCTGCGTGATGGCTTCCTCGCAGCTCAGTACAACGCCCTCAGTCAGGGGCTGCAGCAGCCGCAGATCAGCATGTACGACAGCGGCAACTACGTGGATCTCGTGCAGTTCTACCAGCAAGCCCAAGCCGATGGCGTGCAGTGGGTCATCGGACCACTGGATCGGCAGCAGGTCGCACGGCTGGCAGCCCTGCCCCGACTACCGCTGCCAACGCTGGCCTTGAATTATGCGGACGACGCCAGCACTGCCCCAGCCGGGCTGTTTCAATTTGGTCTGTCACCCGAGGATGAAGCCCGCTCGGCAGCGCTGCGCGCCTGGCAGGACGGTCATCGCCAGATGGCCATCCTGGCTACCAGCGAAGATTGGGGTAACCGCGCAGCCCATGCTTTTGCTGCCCAATGGCAGAAACTGGGAGGCACTCTGGTTGGTCATGAACGGATCGACCAGCCTGCCGCTATCGCCGGCCAGATCGCCCAACTATTGCGAGTACAGGACAGTGAGCGCCGTAATAAACGCATACAGAACGTGCTGGGTGATAGTGTTACCGTACAACCCACACCACGCCCGGAGCTGGAAGCACTATTCCTTGCCGCCAGCCCCTTGCAGGCCCGTCAGATCAAGCCGACGCTGGCATTCCAATATGCTGGTGACCTGCCGGTTTATGCCACATCCCACGCCTACCGCCTCTCCGTGCACGGCGAGCCAAACGAAGACGTTGATGGCCTGATGATCGCCGAGATCCCATGGCTGCTGCACAACTCCGACCGCCTGTACGACACTGTGGTCAGCTCCTGGCCATCCGCAGCCGGGCCCATGGGCCGCTTGTATGCCATGGGTGTTGATGCCCAGCGCATCTTCAGCCGCCTGCTACAAATGCAGGAGCAGCCCGACACCCGTATCGCCGGTGCTACTGGCAATCTGTCCCTGGATCAGAATGGCCGCATACATCGGGAGCTCTCCTGGGGCCAGATAAAGGACGGGCAACTTCATCCCCTGCCTGACCCTGCGACGTGGTAGCAGTCCGGCAGACCGAACGCCAGATCAGCGGCAACCTGGCCGAACGCCAGGCTGAGCAGATGCTGTTGAATGCCGGCTTGCGCCTGCTGGCACGCAATCATCGCTGCAAACAGGGCGAGCTTGATCTGGTCATGCGGGATGCCGATACAGTAGTATTTGTCGAAGTGCGCTACAGGCGACGAGCCCTGTGGGGCGATGCCGCGGAGACGGTGGACTGGCGCAAGCAGAAACGCTTGATCGCTGCCGCCCATCATTATCTGCTGACCCATCCTCACCTGGCCAACCAACCCTGTCGCTTCGATGTCGTCGCCGCTGTTGGCGATCCTGCGGATCCAGCTTCCTACCGCTGGATTCGGGAAGCTTTTACTTGCTAGCGAGCCCTTCTTCTATGGACATGCAACACCGTATCAGACAACTGTTTACTGACAGTATCGAAACCAAGACCCGCGCCATGGACGTGCTCGGCCCCAGCATTGAGCAGGCCAGCCAGTTGATGGTTAACGCCCTGCTGAGCGAGCGCAAGATTCTTACCTGCGGCAACGGCGGCTCCGCCGGCGATGCCCAGCATTTTTCCTCTGAACTGCTTAACCGCTTCGAGCGCGAGCGTCCCAGCCTGCCGGCCATTGCGCTGACCACCGACAGTTCAACGATCACCTCCATTGCCAATGACTACAGCTACGAGGAAGTCTTCTCCAAACAGATTCGCGCCCTCGGCCAGTCCGGCGACGTGCTGTTGGCGATTTCTACCAGCGGCAACTCAGGCAATGTGATGCAGGCCATCCAGGCGGCCCACGATCGGGATATGCGCGTTGTCGCCTTGACCGGTCGAGACGGCGGCGCCATGACCTCGCTGATGCTGCCCGATGACGTCGAGATCCGCGTACCTGCCCGCTCTACAGCACGCATTCAGGAAGTGCACCTGCTGGCCATCCATTGCTTGTGCGACCTGATCGACCGCCAACTGTTCGGGAGTGAAGAATGATCCGCTTTACCGCCGTATTGCTCGCCCTGACCCTGACCGGTTGCAGCGGCATACTGACCGCCACCCGGGATACGCCGATTGAATCCAATCATGGCACGCGAACCCTGGGTAGCAGTATTGACGATCAATTGATCGAGACCCGCGCCAGCGTCAATATCGCCAAGGCTCACCCGGATCTGGAGTCCGAGGCGCGCGTCAGCGTGACCAGCTATAACGGCGTCGTTCTGCTGGCGGGCCAGGCACCCCGGGCAGAACTCGTGCAGCTGGCCGGTGATACTGCCAAACGGGTTCAGCGGGTAAAGGTAGTGCATAACGAATTGTCTGTCGGCCCACGACTGCCCTTGCTGGCTCGCAATAACGATGCTCTGATCACGTCCAGCGCCAAGACCCGTATGCTGGCCGACAGCACCATCCCCGGCCGTCGGGTCAAGGTGACTACCGAAGCCGGCGTGGTGTATCTGATGGGTCTGGTGACCCACGCTGAGGCCAACGCAGCCGTTGCAGCCGTACAACAGGTAGGCGGGGTACAGCGCATCGTCAAATTGTTCGAATATATCGACTGACGAAAGCGAGTCAGGCTGACACAAGAAGGCCGGGATAAAACCCGGCCTTCTTGTGTCGATAGCGCTCTCTGTTACTGATTACTTGACCACTTTCAACGAGGGTCTGCCCGTCGGCTTGGGTGGTTCATCACTTGGCCGATCATCTTCTGGTGGCGGTGTCTCGGTATCGACCTCGAATACCATACCCTGGCCGTTCTCGCGTGCATAAATGGCCATGACCGCGCCGGTGGGAATCCACACCTGCTGCGCCACCCCACCAAAACGCCCATCAAAGCAGACACGCTCGTTATCCATGTCCAGAGCACGAATGGCGCTGGGCGACAGATTGAGCACAATCTGCCCACCCTCAACAAAACCATCCGGCACAGCGGTGCCCGGGTAGCTGGCGTTGACCAGCACATAGGGCGTGCAGTCGTTGTCCAGAATCCACTCGTACAGAGCCCGAATCAGATAGGGGCGGCTGGAACTCATTTGCATGGTCTCAACTCCTCTGCGCACGATCTATTGCATGTTGCGTTCAGCGGCCGACAGACTGCCGACAAAGCCCTCACGGGCGAAGATGCGATCCATGTAGTCCTGAAGCGGCTTGGCCTGACGGGGCAGCTCCACACCCAGTTGCGGCAGACGCCACAGAATGGGGGCCAGACAGCAATCCACCAGACTGAATTCGTCGCTCATGAAGAATGGCATCTCGGAAAAGACCGGCGCGACACCGACCAGACTTTCGCGCAATTCCTTGCGCGCCCTGGTGGCAGCTGCAGCAGGACTGCTCGGATTGGTCAGCACGTCAACCAGCCCACACCAGTCGCGCTGAATACGGAACATCAGTAGACGGCTATTGGCGCGGGCAACCGGATAAACCGGCAACAACGGCGGATGAGGAAAACGCTCATCCAGATACTCCATCATGATGTTTGGCTCGTAGAGCACCAGATCACGATCAAGCAAAGTGGGAACGGTGTTGTAGGGATTAACCTCAGCCAACTCCTGTGGGTGGCTATCGGGCTCCACATTCACAATGTCGACAGTTACCCCCTTCTCAGCCAGCACAATACGTACTCGATGACAGTAATGGTCATTCGGGTCAGAAAAGAAAGCCATCGAGGAACGCTTGTTGGCACTAACACTCATATATCAACCCTCATCCTACAGAAGCCCATGGCGTTCATCGCCATCCCTGCGGCCTGATTGAAAGCGAGTATTGTACCATAAACTGCAAGCACCCCGGTTGCTGCACTGGGGCGAGACAGATACCGCACAAACAAGAACGCGCCCCGAAGGGCGCGTTCTTGTGTTATCAAGCCAACCAAAGGATGGTTACTTGACGTCTCTCCAGTATTCACGTTTCAACAGATACGCAAACACGAAGAAGAAGGCCAGATACAGCAGTACATAAACACCAATGCGCTCACGCGTTTCCTTGATGGGATCAGCAGAGTAGCTGAGGAAGTTCACCAGGTTACGGACGGTAGTGTCGTACTCTTCTGCAGTCATGGCACCAGTGCCCTCTTCCACATAAAGCACATCACACTGCTCGGTCAGCATGGACTCACCTGTCAGGCTATCACGAACCACCTTGCCGTTCTCCACTACAGGAGCCGGTGCGCAGCCCTTGACCTGCTTACCCTGCAGCTCGGCCAGTACGTGCGGCATACCTACGTTCTCGAACACCGTGTTGTTCCAGCCAAACGGACGGGCAGGGTCTTCGTAGAACGAGCGCATGTAGCTGTACAGCCAGTCTTCGCCACGCACACGGGCGACCAGAGTCAGATCCGGCGGCGCAGCACCGAACCACACCTTGGAGTCTTCCGGGCGCATACCGATCTTCATGTGATCGCCATACAGCGCGCCAGTGAAAACCATGTTTTCCATCATCAGTTCTTCAGGAATACCGATGTCGGTGGCAACCCGCTCGTAACGCTGATACTGGGCCGAGTGACAGCCCATGCAGTAGTTGACGAAAGTACGGGCGCCGTCCTGCAGACTGGCTTTGTCGGACAGGTCGATATTGGCCTTGGCCAGTTCCACGCTTGGGCCGGCTGCCATGGCAAAGCCAGGCAGCAGGGCAAACATCAATGCAATCAGTTGTTTTTTCATCAGCCAGTAACCCTCTCCGGAACCGGTTTGGTCTTCTCCATACGGGTGTAGAATGGCATCAGAATGAAGAAGGCAAAGTACAGAACGGTGCACACCTGCGCCAGCAACGTACGACCCGGAGTTGCGGGGATAGCACCCAGCACGCCGAGAATCACAAAACTGACACAGAACAACACCAGCCACATCTTGCTCATCCAGCCCTTGTAGCGGATGGACTTGACCGGGCTACGGTCGAGCCATGGCAGTACGAACAGCACGGCAATCGCGCCACCCATAGCCAGCACACCCGGCAGAGCCGAACCGGCTACCGAAGGAACGGCACGCAGAATCGCGTAGAACGGAGTGAAGTACCACACCGGTGCGATATGGGCAGGCGTCTTCAGCGGGTTGGAGATTTCGAAGTTCGGCTTCTCAAGGAAGTAGCCGCCCATCTCCGGGAAGAAGAACACCACGGTGCAGAACACGAACAGGAACACCACTACGCCGACAATGTCCTTGACAGTGTAGTAAGGGTGGAAAGGGATGCCGTCCAGCGGTACGCCGTTAGCGTCCTTCAGTTTCTTGATTTCGATACCGTCAGGGTTGTTCGAGCCGACTTCGTGCAGGGCAATGATGTGCAGCACGACCAGACCCAGCAGGACGATCGGCACAGCAACCACGTGCAGCGCAAAGAAGCGGTTCAGGGTAATACCGGAGATCAGGTAGTCACCACGAACCCACTGGACCAGATCGCCGCCGATAACCGGGATCGCACCGAACAGGGAGATGATCACCTGGGCACCCCAGTAGGACATCTGACCCCAGGGCAGTACGTACCCCATGAAGGCTTCAGCCATCAGCGCCAGATAGATCAGCATACCGAAGGTCCAGACCAGTTCACGCGGCTTGCGGTAGGAACCGTACATGATGCCACGCAGCATGTGCAGGTAGACCACCACGAAGAACGCCGAGGCACCGGTGGAGTGCAGGTAACGCAGCAGCCAGCCGTACTCCACATCACGCATGATGTA
>CAYYUQ010000021.1:0-39183 GCA_964474945.1 uncultured Halopseudomonas sp.
CGCGAAGGCTCGAAGTACGGCATCGACGAGTATCTGGAAATCAAATACCTGTGTCTGGGCGGCATCTGACCGCCGATCGCAAGGAGTATCGCCATGACCGAGAACAACCAGTCCCTGATGCTGCGGCGTGAACAGGCCGTCGCCAGAGGGGTGGGGCAGATCCACCCGGTATTCATCGAGCGCGCCGAGAACGCCAGCATCTGGGACGTCGAAGGCCGCCAGCACATCGACTTTGCCGGGGGCATTGCTGTGCTCAATACCGGGCACCGTCACCCGAAGGTGATGGATGCGGTCAAGCGCCAGCTCGAGCTCTATACCCATACCTGCTTTCAGGTGGTGGCCTACGAGCCCTATGTGGCGCTGTGCGAACGGATCAACCAACTGGTGCCGGGGGATTTCGCCAAGAAGACCCTGCTGGTCACCACCGGCTCCGAAGCGCTGGAAAACGCGGTGAAGATCGCCCGGGCTGCCACCGGTCGCGCCGGGGTGATCGCCTTCGCCGGGGGCTACCATGGCCGCACCATGATGACCCTGGCGATGACCGGCAAGGTCATGCCCTACTCATCCGGCATGGGGCTGATGCCCGGCGGCGTGTTCCGCGCGCGCTTCCCGGATGCGCTGCATGGCATCAGCGAAGACGACGCCATCGACAGCATCGAACAGATCTTCAAGACCGATGCCGAGCCGAAGGATATCGCCGCGCTGGTGGTCGAGCCGGTGCAGGGCGAAGGCGGCTTCCGGGTGGCTTCCCCGGCCTTCATGCAACGCCTGCGCGCCCTGTGCGATCTGCACGGTATAGTGCTGATTGCCGACGAGGTGCAGACCGGCGCCGGACGTACCGGTACCTTCTTTGCCATGGAACAGATGGGCGTGAGCGCCGATCTGACCACCTTTGCCAAATCGGTGG
The DNA here is from genome assembly GCA_964474945.1 of uncultured Halopseudomonas sp. Taxonomy (GTDB): domain Bacteria; phylum Pseudomonadota; class Gammaproteobacteria; order Pseudomonadales; family Pseudomonadaceae; genus Halopseudomonas. The sequence goes on from CAYYUQ010000021.1 coordinate 908, forward strand.
CCGGGGGCTTTCCGCTGTCGGGAGTCTGTGGCCGTGCCGAGCTGATGGACGCCATCGCCCCCGGTGGACTGGGCGGCACCTATGCCGGTAACCCGGTGTCCTGCGCAGCGGCGCTGGCGGTACTGGAAGTATTCGAAGAGGAAAACCTGCTGGCCCGCGCCCGTACCCTGGGCGACATGCTGACCCGCCGCCTGAATCAGCTGGCCGAAGCGGACAAACGCATCGCCGAGGTGCGCGGACTGGGCGCCATGGTCGCCTTCGAACTGTTCACCGAAGACGGCCACCCCGACCCGGAACTGGCCAGCCGACTGGTCATCCGCGCCCGGGAAAAACGCCTGCTGCTGCTCTCCTGCGGCCAGTACGCCAACGTCATCCGCATCCTGGTACCGCTGACCGCCACTGATGTGGAGGTGGAGGAGGGGATGGATATTCTGGCCAGTTGTCTGGGGGATTGAGAGCCGGAAGGAAGTAGCTGCTGCTCTGGGAGCTTGCGTGCATTGTGTCGAGATGGAACTCGACACGCCATTTGGGGCGCGTTGGCAGCAGGTCAGAACGTCGACAACCTCGTCGCCTCCATCACCCGATATATCCCATAGCGCCCGATATTGTGGTCGGCAAAGGCTTCGTAGGGCAGGCTCAGGGCGTCACTCCGTATAGGCATTGCAGGAGCTTGGAATCCAGTTGATTATCCGCTCCTGCGGCCTCGATGGTCTGCAATACATCCAGCCCGCGCAGTCCGAGATGCGTTGGGCGACCATCGGCGACCATGGCATAAGTCGACTGCACTGGGTACAGCTGCACTTGCGTCGGAGCGACGGGCAGTGACTGCACGGCTTGCTCTACTGCGCCAGTGGGAAAGGAGTTCGCAGCGGTGATCTGCAGCATGAGATCGAACTGGTTGTCAGGCGACAGTTGGTTATCAACCCCCGGGGTTTTCCAGTGCCCGGCATCACCGCGATCCAGTGCGAAGTGGCGCAGGCTCTGAATATCCGAGTGCTGCTGCAGCGTCTGGCACAACAGCTCGGTGCTGGCTGCTGCGCATCCACGCAGCAGCAGGAACCCGTGCTTCAATTGTGTCTGCGGTGCGGCGGACTGCTGCCACAGCTCGTCAGCACCCGAAGGGAGGTTGTACAGCAGTGAACTCTGGAACAGGTTGACCTCATCCTCGCGGATAAGGGCGGCCACCTCGCTGTCAGCCAGCCCTCCCCGCAGATCTTCGCTGTCGAAGTCGACCACAGCGATGCCGTGCAGGCTGGCCGTATGTGCCGTATCCAGGTGGTACTGTACATAGGAGCGGAACCCCGGGATACGGGTAGCCAGCATTCCATGTACGTCCCGCCAGTACTTGCTGAACAGGGCCATATCCATGACGTCTTTCTTGCGTAGCAGCGCTACTGTCGTAACTGAAGCCATGATTGTTGTTCCTCTCAGGGGGCAGCGAGCAGACCGCCGTCCAGCGCGGTGATCGATCCGGTCAGGTAGGCCCCAGCGCGTGATGCGAGGAAGACCACCATGCCGCCGACATCCTCTTCACTGCCGAAACGCCCTGCGGGTATCTGCGCCAGCATCTGCTCGCGCAGATTTGGTACTGCCTCGAAGAAGCCGGAGGTCATGTCGCTTGGGAAGTACCCCGGCGCGATGGCATTGACGTTGATATGGCGGTCACGCAGGTCTGACGCCAGCATGCGCGTCAGCTGATGGATAGCCGCCTTGCTGCAGCCATAGGCATAGGCGCCGCCGTTGCTCTGCGGCATTAACCCGCCGATCGAGCCCAGGTTGATGATGCGTGCCGGATCGCTGGCGCTACCGGCCGCCTCCAGCAGGGGCAGCAGCGCCTGGGTGAGCATGAAGGGGGCGCGCAAATTCAGGCCCATCAGCGCGTCCCAGTTGTCTGCTGCGGTTTCGCCCAGGGCCGCGGCATTGAAGGTGCCCGCGTTGTTGACCAGAATATGCAGCTGCGGGCTGGCGCTTGCCAGCTCATCGGCCAGCGCCTGGATATCCTCCTGGCGCGACAGGTCATGCTGGAGAAAGGTCAGCGGCGCGGCCTCGCCCAGCTCCGCCTGCAGCGCCTGGGCTGCTTTACCGCTGCGCCCGGTAACAAAGACCCGGCAGCCAGCGCGGATCAGTACACGGGTAATCATCGCGCCGATGCCCTTGGCCCCGCCGGTAACCAGTGCGGTCTTGCCCGACAGGGAAAACAGCTCCGTATAAATATCAGTCATGCGCTGCGTCCTCAGACCTGCCGTTCAGGTGATAGCGCCAAGCTGGCGCAATACCGGGATCGCATCCCAGATGCTGCGCTCCAGGATGATCTTGCCGTTCTCGTCCCAACCCATGACGGTAACGCCGCGGGTCTTGGTGGTTTTGCCAGCAGCCGCGACGCCCAGGAAGTCTCCCGCGTGCACGGTTTCCCAGGTCCACTGGAAAGAACCCAGGCGGTTGTCGCCGACGTAGTCGAACACCTTGAAGACATCCTGTGACTTGGCCTTGTCGTCGTTGTTGAAACCACTGAAGAAGCGGCGCAGAGCAGCCAGATCATTCTTGATGTGGACCTCGAGATTGACGTCCTCGAACTCGAATTTCTCGGCATATAGCGTCATCAGCTCGTCGGTATTGCCGGCAAACAGACCAATCCAGTACTGGGACCATTCAAGGTTCATGGGATGACTCTCCTGATTGTTGTTGTAGTGCAGAAAGATGCTTCAACCCTATTCGGCCTTGCACGGCGCGGCGATGGCCGGGTGAGCCATCTTCGGGCGTAATGTGACAATCATTATGTATGTGGAAGGAATGAGAGGTCGGCATCCCTCTCTACCACACATCAGGGGTCGTGGGGGGCCATGTCGTGCTGCGCCAGACTTGGTCGGCGTCCGGTCCAGCGTTTGAAGGCGCGGGAGAAGGTGCTGGCGTCGGAAAAGCCAAGCATGAAGGACACGCTCTGCACGGTGCAGTCCGGGCGCTGCAGATACTGGTAGGCGAGTTCTTCGCGGAGGTTATCCAGCACTTCCTGGAAGGTGGTGCCTTCCTCCTTGAGACGCCGTAACAGAGTGCGCTCGGTCATGTGCATCAATTCGGCTGTAGCCTTGCGCGATACTTCGCTTTCCTGCTCCAGCTGCATCAGAAGACAGTCGCGTACCTTGCGGGCAAAGCGTTCGGACAATTGTGCCATCTGCGTGACGGCCATGCTGTCGAGAGTCGATGCCAGCTGCTCGTCGGCAGACAGCATCGGGCGATGCATGTCGGTCTGTTGGTAAATAATGCTGTCTTCCTCCTGCTCGAAGAGGACTGTACATTGCAGAAGGTGTCGATATTCCTCGGTGTCGGCGGGGCGGGGGCGGCGCAGGCGGACCTCCAGTGGGGGGACGTCATCACCCACGATCCAGTTGTTGAAGCACACCAGACCTGCGACTACCGTATCCATGGTTTCCGGCAGTACCGGCATATCCCCGGTATCGAAGGCAAAGGTCAGTTTCAGTTGCTCATCGCTTTCCTTCAGCCCGATCATCGCCGAGCTGGAAATCAGCTTGGCATAGCGGGCAAAGCGGTGAATGGCAGCGCCCAGAGTAGCGCTGCAGCTCATTGCATGTCCCACCACATGAAAGGAAGAGGGGCGGATCCGCCTGGCCACCTTGAGGCCGAAGTTGGGGTCACCGGTTTCCTTGACGGCAGTGCACCACAGTCGACTGATCATTTCCTGCCAATAGCGGCTATTGGCATCCCGGAGCATATCCGGGTCCATGCCTACCTGATGAAAGATGTCTTCATGGGACAGACTATAGGCATCCAGAGTACGTGCGATGGCGAGTACCCAGCCAGAGTGTCCGGACTTCATGCTAAATCTCCTCACAGGACTACAGGCCCAGCATTATTCGAGATGAACGCTTTTTATAGTTGTGGTCGGGCCTTGGGCTTAAGAATAAGACACAAGGCAGGCTCTCTTGTCAAATCACGAATTGTGCTGTCGGAAGACATTTTATGGCATGAAAAGTTACCTCTTGGCACCTAAGGACAAGGAGTCCCGCGCCGGAACTCACACAATGAAGCCCCAGACGACAAAAACAATTGGCCGGAAATTCCGATGGCCGCAGGAGGTATGAATGAAATTGGGAGCAGATATTGCAGCGGTGGTGACCGGCGGAGCCTCGGGGCTGGGTGAGGCGGTGGCACGTCAGTTGGCAGCGGAAGGGGTACGGGTTGCCATTTTCGACATGAATGCCGAGCGTGGCGAGATGGTGGCAGCTGATATCGGCGGGACGTTCTGCAGAGTGGATGTGCAGTCCGACGAGTCGGTGGCGGCGGGATTCGACCGCGCCCGTGCAGCCCATGGGCAGGAACGCATTCTGGTGAACTGCGCCGGTATCTCCAAGGGCATCAAGACCGCTGGGCGTGATCGCAAGACCGGCGAGATCAGAATGTTCCCCAGCGAATCATTCAACCAGGTCATCCAGATCAACCTGGTCGGCAGCTTCCGCTGTCTGGCGCATTCTGCGGCGGGTATGTTGACACTGGATCCCCTGGAGCACGGCGAGCGGGGGGTGATCGTCAATACTGCCAGTGTCGCCGCCCAGGACGGCCAAGTCGGGCAATCCGCCTATGCGGCGTCCAAGGCTGGTGTGGTCGGCATGACTCTGCCGATTGCCCGGGACTTCATGGGTGATGGCATTCGCATCAACACCATCCTGCCTGGCCTGTTCGCTACCCCCATGATGGCCGGCTTGCCGGAGAACGTGCAGCAATCCCTGGCCGGCACCGTGCCTTTCCCGCAGCGACTGGGCGACCCACAGGAATACGCCGACACGGCGCGCTTCCTCATTACCAACAGCTATATGAACGGCGAATCCATCCGTCTGGATGGTGCGCTGCGCATGGCTCCACGCTGAGGGGAAAACCGTGAGCACAGCTTATATCTATGACGCCGTCCGTACGCCCAGGGGACGCGGTCGGCCCAACGGCGCATTGCATGAAGTAACCTCCCTGAACCTGGCCAGCCAGGTGCTGCAGGCCCTACGTGACCGCAATCAGCTGGATACTGCGTTGGTGGATGATGTGATTCTCGGCTGCGTCATGCCGGTGGGTGAGCAGGGCAGTGACATGGCTCGTATCGCCGCGCTGGTGGCCGGTTACGATCAGAGCGTGCCTGGAGTACAGGTCAATCGCTTCTGCGCATCCGGGCTGGAAGCCTGCAACATGGCTGCCGGCAAGGTGGCCAGTGGGGAGGCACGGTTCGTCATTGCCGGGGGCGTGGAGTCCATGTCCCGGGTGGCGCTGGGTGCCGACGGTGGCGCCATGCTGGTCGACCCGAGCTTCGCTTTCGATCATTACTATGCCCCGCAGGGTATCGGTGCGGACCTCATCGCAACGCTGGACGGCCTGACCCGTGAGGATGTGGACAGCTATGCCGTACAGAGTCAGCAGCGGGCGGCGCTGGCCTGGGACGAAGGCCGTTTTTCCCGCTCCGTGGTACCGGTGCGCGATCAGGCGGGTCTGGTACTGCTCGAGCGTGATGAGCACATGCGCCCGCAGACCACGCTGGACTCGCTGGCAGCGTTGAAACCGGCCTTTGTCGGGCAGGGTGAATCCGGCTATGACCAGTTGGCCCAGGCCCGCTACCTGCAAGCTGGCCCGATCAATCACGTGCACCACGGCGGTAATTCCTCCGGTGTGGTGGACGGTGCTGCCGCAGTGCTGATCGGCTCCAGGGAGGCGGGTGAGGCGTTGGGATTGAAGCCCCGGGCGAAGATCATCGGCATGGCGTCGATCGGTTCGGAACCCACCATCATGCTAACCGGGCCAGCTCTGGTCACCCGCAAGGTGTTGAAGAAACTTGGCATGACGTTGAACGATATAGACCTGTTCGAGTTGAACGAGGCTTTTGCCTCGGTCGTGCTGCGCTATCGGCGCGAACTGGAACTGGATCCGGCCCGACTGAACGTTAATGGCGGCGCCATTGCCATGGGCCATCCACTGGGTGCCACCGGAGCCATGATTCTGGGTACGGCGCTGGATGAGCTCGAGCGCAGCGACAAGCAGACCGCGCTGATCAACCTGTGCGTGGGTGCGGGAATGGGCACGGCCACGGTCATCGAGCGGGTATGAGGAGCGGACAATGAAGAGTTTCTCGATCGATATCGATCAGGACGGCGTGGCGCTCATCACTTTCGATGTGCCGGGCAAGAGCATGAACGTCATCAGTGACGAGGTTCAGCGCGAGTTCGATGAGTTGCTGGCGACGCTGGGCGAACCCCAGGTGCGAGGCGCGGTGATCCGCTCCGGCAAGGCCGGTGGCTTCTGCGCCGGTGCCGACCTGCCCGAGCTGCTGGATAACATGCAGCGCTGGTGTGCCATGCAGAGTGATGAAGAGCTGGCCTGTGGCGTGGCGGAAAGCGGCAGTTGGTCGCGGCGACTGCGGGAGCTGGAAACCTGTGGCAAGCCGGTGGCAGTGGTCATCGGTGGCGTAACCGTTGGCGGAGGCCTGGAACTGGCACTGGCCTGCCATTACCGGGTGGCGGTGGCTGATTCCAAGCTGCGCATGGCACTGCCTGAAGTCGGCGTCGGCCTGTTGCCCGGTGGTGGTGCGACCCAGCGTCTTCCCCGCCTGGTCGGCCTGCGCCGTGCCGCGCCCTGGTTGCTGGAGGGTGAGGTGATTTCGCTGGAAGACGCGCTGGCCGGAGGGCTGGTACATGCAGTCATGGCGGCTGATACCGCACTGGAAGACGCCCGCCGCTGGGTGCTGGAGCATCCGGAGGCGAAGGCGCCCTGGGATGAACAGCATTTCCGTTTGCCCGAAGGTGGGCCGCATTCCCTGGAGGGCTACCGGCATTTCGCCCCATTGATCGCCGCGCGGCATAACGGTTTTGCCAGCGAGCATCCGTCGCTGGGCAATATCCTCAAATGCATTTACGAGGGCGGTCAGGTGCCTATGGATGCGGGGCTGCGCATCGAGGCGCGGTACTTCTTCAATACCCTGCGCCAGCCTCAGGCGCGAGCCATGGCGCGAACCTTCTTCATTGCCCGTCAGACCCTCAGTCGGCGTACGGTTCGGGAAGACCTGGAAAGTTATCTGGGTGTTCTGCAGCAGGTATCCGAACAGGAGCAGCAGGCCATGCTGGAAGAAGGCCATTCAGATATTCTGGTAGCCAATCTGTGCCGGGTCACATCTCTGCCTACCAAGCGCTTGCCGGCAACAATCAACGCCGAACCAAAGGTGGTGGAGCTGCCGGCGATTGAGCAGCTCAAGCGCCGCCTGTTGTATGCTCAGGCGCTGGCTGCGGCTCGCTGCCTGGATGCAGGCATAGTGCAGGACCCGCTGGAAGCGGATCTGGGGGCGGTCGATGCGGGTTTCCCCGCTTGGACCGGTGGGCCGCTGGGGTATATCGAGATCGAAGGGCTGGCCAATTTCGTGGCCCAGGCGCAGCACTTCGAACAGGAACATGGCGCGCGCTTTGCCTTGCCGGCCGGGCTACTGCGTCGTTTAGAGGAAGGGCAGAGCCTGTACGCCTGAACGGCGCAGGGCTGCCTTTATCATCCTATGGTCAAGAGAGAGAACAACAAGATGAGTACTCTGATTGTGGAAAACCGTGCCGGTCAGCAGTTGACACTGCCGGCCCAGGCATCGCTGACGCTGATGGATATCATGCGTGACAACGGCGTGGAAGAAATCCTCGCCCTTTGCGGTGGTACCTGCTCCTGCGCCACCTGTCATGTCATCGTGGACGATGAGTTCGCTGAACTGGTTGGCGCGGCCAGTGATGATGAAAACGATCTGTTGGATTGCTCGGATCATCGCACCGGGGCCTCGCGGCTGGCCTGCCAGGTGGTGTTCAGCGATGAAATGGATGGCATCCGCATCAAGATTGCCCCCGAAGACTGAGCCAGCGGTGTAGCAAGGAGACAAAGCATGCAGGCATATGATGTGGTTATTGTGGGAGCGGGCCATGCAGGTGCACAGGCGGCCAGCCTGTTGCGTCAGCGTGGGTTTACCGGATCGGTGGCCATGGTCGGGGAGGAGCCGGAGCTGCCCTATGATCGCCCGCCGCTGTCCAAGGAGTATCTATCGGGGGAAAAGCCCTTCGAACGCCTGTTGCTGCGTCCGGAGGAGTTCTGGCCCAATCACGAAATCGAGGTGTTGCGCAACACGCGGATCGTCGGGGTGGATACCGGGGCGCATCAGTTGCAGACCGACAGCGGCGAATCCATCGGTTATGGCAATCTGATCTGGGCCGCTGGTGGCGCGCCGCGGCGTCTGTCCTGCGCCGGTCATGACCTGGCGGGTATCCACTATGTACGCACCCGGGCGGATGTGGATGCGATGCGTGTGGAGCTGGACTCCGTGGATGAGGTGGTGGTCATCGGTGGCGGCTATATCGGTCTGGAAGCGGCGGCGGTGCTCAGCACCCGGGGCAAGTCGGTGACCGTGCTGGAAGCCCAGGACCGGGTGCTGGCGCGGGTCGCGGGTGAACCCCTGTCACGCTTCTACGAAGGCGCTCACCGTGCCCGTGGTGTGGATATTCAGCTCAATACCCAGGCCGAGGAGATTCTTGGTGACGGTGGTCGGGTCAAGGGTGTCAGGCTGGGCGATGGCAGGGTAATGCCGGCGCAGATGGTCGTTGTCGGTATCGGCATTCTGCCCGCTGTCGCGCCACTGGCTGAGGCCGGGGTCGAGACTCAGGCCGGCGGGGTAATGGTGGATGAATTCTGCCGCAGCAGTGTGGCGGATGTATTTGCCATTGGTGACTGCGCAGCCCATCACAACGCCTTCTGCGCTATCGCCGGGCCGATGCGTCTGGAATCGGTGCAGAACGCCAACGATCAGGCCAAAGTGGTAGCCGACTACCTGACTGGCAACCCGCAACCCTATAACGCGCTGCCCTGGTTCTGGTCCGACCAGTACGACCTGAAATTGCAGACAGTGGGCCTTTCCGTCGGCCATGATCAGGTGGTGCTGCGAGGCGATCCGGACGCTGCCAGCTTCTCGGTGATCTACCTGAAGGATGGCTGTGTGTTGGCGTTGGACAGTGTGAATCTGGTGCGCGACTTCGTGCAGGGCAAGGCGCTGGTGAAGAATCGGGTGGCGGTGGATCCCGGTGCATTGGCGGATGCCTCGGTGCCCTTGAAATCGCTGGCGGTGCCTGCCTGATGCCGATCAATCTGCATATAGAGGGGCGCATCGCCCGGATCGAGTTCAACAGGCCCGATGCCCTGAACGCCATCAATGTGGCGCTGGCAAGCCGGCTGCTGGAAATCTGCCAGCAGTTACAGCAGCGTACTGATATTCGGGTGATTATTCTCTGCGGTGCGGGCCGGGCCTTCATGGCTGGCGGTGATCTGGCGGCGTTCCGCGAGGCTGCCGCACCGGCGGAAATGGCCACGGCGATCATCGAACCGCTGCATCAGGCGCTGCGCTTGCTGGAGCAGATGCCGCAGATCGTGCTGGGCAGTGTGCAGGGCGCGGTATCCGGTGCCGGCATGAGCCTGGCGCTGGGCTGCGACATGTCGCTGGCCGCCGACAACACGCGTTTCTGTCTGGCCTACAGTGCCATTGCCGCCAGTCTGGACGGTGGCGGTTCCTGGCACCTGCCGCGGCAGGTAGGGCTGCAGCGTGCGATGCGTCTGGCCCTGCTCAACGAGCCGGTGTCGGCGGAGCAGGCGCTGGTCTGGGGCATGGTGGCCGAGGTGGTGCCCACCGACCAGTTGCCGTCGCGTACACAGGCGTTGGCTGCGCAACTGGCGGCTGGACCTGCCACGGCCCAGGCGGCAATCAAGCGGTTGCTGCGTCAGTCCTCCTGTCAGAGCCTGGCACAGCAACTGGATGATGAGCTCCGGGCCTTTGTCCAATGTGCCGGCAGTGAGGATTTCCATGAAGGCATAACGGCCTTCTTTGCCCGGCGTAAACCCGTTTTCAGCTGAAGCTTGTTCATGTAGGTCTTGTGGTTCTTTTGGGTGATGACCGGTAACCGGCAACGGTTTACCGGTCTTTTTTTATTGCTACTGATCTCCTTTCAGAGCCACACCAATATCACCATGGATATGCTGGATAACCAGACTGCGGGCAGTGATGGCCCAGCCATCCCCCTGACGCACCAACTGATCACGGTACTCGCCCCAGAGCGTCATCAGTCCGGCCGGGGCCGACGGCCGATTGGCATGAGTGGCCTGTACGTAACAGCGTGCCTGGGCATTGTCTCCCTCCAGTTCGATGCGGATGTTGCCGATCAGGTGCTGGGTGGCGCCGCAGCTCTCGATAAACTGCCGGGCGATGGCGACCACGGCTTTCCGCCCTTCGAACACGCCGAGGCTGCCGTAATCCACCCGGGCATCCTCGGTGAAGACCCGGCCCAGGCCACTCCAGTCCCGCGCATCCAGTGCGCAGCCGTATTCGATAAGCAGGTTACTGATCTGGTGACGCTGCTGAAGATCATTCATGTGTTACTCCGGACAAAGGGGTTGACCCACTGTTCTAGATCCTCCCGATAGGTCAGGCCATTGCCATTAAGGACAGTCCCTGACCTTCCGTGACACCTGTCAAAGCCCCGTGGCACAAGGATTGTCGCGCTTCCTGTTTTTGGCACGAAATGCTGTTTTCCTCTCCGGGTTGCCATCGCCGGTAACCGCTGTTTTATCAAGAATCGGTCCAACGGTTCCCCGTAGCGCTGTCCATTCAGCACCGGGGAGAGGCAGAAGAATTGATAAAAGAGCCACGCGATGAAAGCACAAGATGCCAATAGCATTCAGCCGGTCGAGGCCCAGGCAGCGAGCTGGGTCGATGCACACCGGATCGATCCACAGCTGCTGTCGCAACTGCGCAGCATCGTTGATGAAGCCGGTCTGTTGCTGGGTGAGGATGTCCATTCGCGCCATCCCGGCGTGTTCATGTCCCGTATTGAAGCACAGGCGCTGATCCGGCCCACCACCACCGAGCAGGTCTCGGCAATCCTGGCTCTGTGCAACGAATATGGTCAGCCGGTGGTGGTGCAGGGCGGCATGTCCGGTTGGGTGCGGGCTACCCAGACCCGGCCGGGTGATCTGGCCCTGTCGCTGGAACGGATGAACCGGATCGAGTCGGTGGATACCGCCAACCGCACTGCAGTGGTGCAGGCCGGGGTGGTGCTGGAGACGCTGCAGGATCAGCTTGAACCGCACGGCCTGATCTTTGCACTGGATCTGGGCGGACGTGGTTCCTGCCAGCTGGGCGGCAACGCAGCGACCAACGCCGGCGGTGTTCGGGTGATCCGCTATGGCATGATGCGTGAGCAGGTGTTGGGTCTGGAAGTAGTACTCGCCGACGGACGTGTCGTGTCCTCGCTCAACCAGATGATCAAGAACAACACCGGTTATGACCTCAAGCAGCTGTTTATCGGCAGCGAAGGCACCTTGGGAGTCATTACCCGGCTGGTGCTGCGTCTGCGCGAGCAGCCTTCCAGCAGCAATACCGCGCTGGTCTGTGCCAGCAGCTTCGACCAGATCGCCCGCCTGCTGCGGCATATGGACGGTGCACTGGGTGGACAGTTGAGCGCCTTCGAGCTGCTCGACAACAACTTCTACAGGGTCAATACCGCACCCGGTCGCCACCAGCCGCCGCTGCCGACGGACAAGCCGTATTACGCCCTTATCGAATCGCTGGGCTCGGATCAGCAGCACGATGCCGAGATGTTCTCCCGTGCCCTGGAGCAGGGTATCGAGTTGGGCATGATCGAGGATGCGGTGATTGCCCAGTCCGAACGGGACAAGCAGGGCATCTGGGATATCCGTGAGGATCTGGAGCATATCGTTCGCGACTTCCAGCCTTTCTATGCCTTCGATGTTTCCCTGCCGGTGGGCGATATGGAGCAGTACATGCGCCTGGCCACCGAGCGTCTGCACAGCCGCTGGCCGGAAGGGGCCATTGCTTTTCTCGGTCACGTGGGTGACGGCAACCTGCACATCGCCATCGGTGCCGGCAGCGCCGAGGAGCGGGAAGAGGTCGAAGCCTGTGTGTACGAGCCGCTGGCGCAGTTCGGCGGCTCGGTCTCTGCCGAGCATGGCATCGGGCTGGAAAAGAAACGCTGGTTCCCGATCAGCCGTAACCCGGTCGAACGCCTGGTCATGCAGCAGTTCAAGGCACTGTTGGACCCCAACGGCATTCTCAATCCGGGCAAGGTGCTGGATCACAGTGTGGATGCGGGAGCCGCGAAATGAACAGCGTTGCGGCCCCGGTGTTGCGCCTGCACGGCTATGCGGTGAGCAATTATTTCAATATTGCCCACGCCGCCCTGCTGGAAAGCGGCGCAGCGTTCGAGATCGTCGAATGCCGCGCCAGCCAGACGCCGGCGTTTCTGCAGATGAACCCCATGGGCAAGATTCCGGTACTGGAAACGCCTGACGGCTGGGTTGCCGAGACTATTGCCATCCTCGCGTACATCGAGGCGTGCTTTGAGCACACCCGTCCGGTCAACGCCTTCGAGCGCGCCCGGCAGTTGCAACTGATCAACGTGGTGCAACTGTATGTCGAGCTGCCCATGCGCTCGCTGTACCCGGGCGTGTTCATGGGGGGAGAGAACAGCGAGTCGGCCATCGCCGCTGCGCGCCAGACTCTGGACCGGTCCACCGCGGCCCTGCGTCAGCTGGCACGCCCGCAGCCATGGCTTGCCGGCGAGCAGGTCGGCCATGTCGACCTGTTCACCTTCTATTGCCTGGATCTGGCAGAACGGGTCAGTCGGCATGTGTATCAGCGCTCCCTGTTGCAGGAACTGGGCTTGTCCGACTGGGCCCAGCGCATGGCGCAGCGCCCCAGCTCGCTGCAGGTGCTGGGCGCCTTTGCCGAGGTGTTCGGCAGCTATCTGGCAGAAAAACAGGCGGCTTATCCTTTCCCGGCTGAAGACCTGAACGCACTGCGTGCGTCAGCTTCGGCACGGTCGATCAGAGGTTGATGATCAGATGAATACAATAAAGATGCGTGACGTGAAGCTTGAAGACAAATACACCGAGCAGGACGGCCAGGTGCTGATGACCGGCACCCAGGCGCTGGTACGCCTGCCGTTGCTGCAGCGTGAGCTGGATCGCCGGGCCGGTTTGAATACAGCGGGCTTCATTTCCGGCTACCGTGGCTCGCCATTGGGCACCTACGACTTGGAGCTGTGGCGGGTGAACAAGCTGCTGGAGCAGAACGACATCCTGTTCCAACCGGGAGTTAACGAAGATCTGGCGGCGACCGCTGTGTGGGGTACGCAGATACTCAGGTCCACCCCCAAGCCGAAAAAAGATGGTGTATTTGCCATCTGGTACGGCAAGGGGCCGGGTGTGGACCGTTCGGGCGACCCGTTCAAGCATGGCAACCAGGCCGGTACGGACCCCAACGGCGGGGTACTGATCGTCGCCGGTGACGATCACTCGGGCAAATCCTCGACGGTGGCACACCAGAGTGAAGTGGCGCTGATGCATGCGGGCATGCCGATCCTGGCGCCGTCCAACGTGCATGATGTGATCCGCTTCGGCCTGCTGGGCTTTGCCATGTCCCGCTATACCGGTCTGTATACCGGTTTCAAGATGAGCAACGAAACGCTCGAGCAGACCATGACCATCAATATCGGTCAGGCCACACCGTCCGCAGTGCTGCCGGATCGGGGCGAGCTGCCACCCGGTGGTATTCATAACTTCCCGACACACCTTGACCGTCAGCAGTCCGAGGTGGTGGTCAAGCGCTACCGCTGGCCGCTGGTGAGCCGGTTCGTGGCCGCCAATGGTCTGGACGAAGTGCGCATTGATGCGCCCCAGCGCCGTCTGGGCATCGTCACCAACGGCAAGGCCGCGCAGGACGTGGTCCAGGCATTGCAGCTGCTGGGTCTGGATGAAGCGAGTGCGGGTGCGCTGGGTATTTCGCTGTACAAGCTCGGCTGCATCTATCCGGTGGAAGCATCAGGACTGACCAGCTTTGCCCGTGATCAGGATGAACTGCTGTTCATCGAGGAGAAGGACGGGCTGACCGAGAATCAGGCCAAGGCCATTCTCTATGGCCGCCAGGACACCCCGCTGATCGTCGGCAAGCAGGACGAGAACGGCGAGTTCATGATTCCGTCCGATGTGCAGCTGGAGCCGATTCAGCTGGCGCTGGTTATCGCCGAGCGACTGCGGCGTCTGGGCGTGGTGGACCAGGAGATGGATCAGCGCCGTGCCCGGCTTGAGCGGGAGATGCAGCGTATCGCCGACAGCGCGTCGAGTGAGGTGGTCCGCTCGCCGTATTTTTGTTCCGGTTGCCCGCACAACACCAGTACCAAGACCATTGAAGGCAGCATGGCCGCCGGTGGTATCGGTTGTCACGCGATGGCCATGTACAGCGGCCCGGAAATGCTGCCCAACACCCAGATGGGCGGCGAGGGTGCGCACTGGTACAGCCTGGCGCACTTCACCGAGATGCCGCACATCTTCCAGAACATGGGCGACGGCACCTATTACCATTCGGGGCTGCTGGCGGTACGCGGAGCGGTCGCGGCCAAGGTCAACATGACCTTCCGCATCCTGTTCAATGACGCGGTGGCGATGACCGGCGGCCAGCCGGTGGACGGCCCGCTGACTCCCGGCGACATCTCTCGACAGGTGCTGGCCGAAGGCGTGAACCGCTGCGTGGTGGTGACTGACAACCCGGACAACTACAACCGCGACAGCGGTCTGGGGCAGGGCGTGACCGTGCACCACCGGGATGACTATTCCGCCGTACAGCGTGAATTGCGCGATACCAAGGGTGTCACCGTCATCATCTATGAGCAGACCTGCGCCGCGGAAAAGCGTCGCCGGCGCAAGCGCGGCCAGTTTCCCAATCCCGCCAAGCGGGTGTTCATCAACCCGGACGTGTGTGAAGGCTGTGGCGATTGCTCGGTGCAGTCCAACTGCGTCAGCGTCTGGCCCAAGGAAACCGAGCTGGGTCGCAAGCGGCAGATCGACCAGTCCAACTGTAACAAGGATTACAGCTGCGTGAAGGGCTTCTGCCCGAGCTTCATCACCGTGCTGGATGCCGAGCCGCGCAAGCCGGAGAAATCCTCGCAGATCGCCGAGCTGATCAAGGGCCTGCCCACACCGCCGCTGGCACCGCTGGATGGTTCTTTCAATATCATGATCTCCGGTATCGGTGGCACCGGCGTGGTCACCGTGGGTGCCCTGCTGGGCATGGCCGCCCACCTGGAAAACAAGGCCTGCTCCATCTTCGACATGACCGGTTTGAGTCAGAAGAACGGTGCAGTCTACAGCCACTTGCGTATTGCCAGCGAGTCTTCGCAGTTGGGTGCGCAGAAGCTGGGCATCGGTGAAGCGGATCTGGCGCTGGCCTTCGATACCGTCTCGGCGCTGGCCAGAGAACCGGCGATTACCTATGACCCGCAGCATACCCGCACGGTGGTCAACAGCCGTATCACCCCGACACCAGCGTTCCAGCGCAACCCGGATCTGGTCATCGATGGTCAGAGTATCACCGATCAGCTGCAGGCCCTGTCCCGGGAATTATATTCGGTGGATGCATCAGGGTTAGGCCTGGCGCTGATGGGCGACAGCATCGCCGCCAACCTGTTCATGGTCGGCTATGTGTCCCAGCTTGGGCTGCTACCGCTCTCGCCCGAGGCCATCGAGCGGGCAGTGGAGATCAACGGTGTTGCCGTGCAGTTCAACAAGGAAGCCTTTGCTTTGGGGCGCTTGCAGGCGATTGACCCCGAACGGATTGCTCAAGCGACCAGTGATCGGCTACCCGAGAAGGAGTTCAAGCCCTTGACCGGGCTGGACGATATCGTCGCCCACCGGGTTGCACTGCTGACCAAGTACCAGAACACCGGCTGGGCCAAACGCTATCGCAGCCTGGTAGAAAAGGTTGCCCAGACTGAACAGCGACTGGTACCTGGCAGCCAGGCGCTGGCGGTGGCGGTGGCGCGCAACTTCGCCAAGTTGATGAGTTACAAGGATGAGTACGAAGTAGCCCGGTTGCATAGTGATCCTGCGTTCAAGAAGCAACTGCGTGAAGCTTTTGCTGATGGGGCGAACTACCGCTATAACCTCGCGCCGCCGCTGTTTTCAAAGCGCGACCCGGAAACCGGAAACTTGCAGAAACGTGAGTTTGGTCCTTGGGTTGCCCGTGTATTCCCGGTGCTGGCGCGGTTCAAGGTGCTGCGTGGCACATTGCTTGATCCATTCGGTCATACCGCTGAACGCAAAATGGAGCGCCAGTTGATCGAGCAGTACGAGCAACGCCTATTAGAGCTGATCGGACGCCTGACTCCGGCTAATCACGCGACTGCGGTACAGATTGCATCGCTGCCTGCCCAAATTCGAGGTTTTGGCCACGTCAAGGAGGCTAACGTCGCGCAAGTCAGGGCTATGGAGCCGCAACTGCTGGCCAATTTTGACAATCCCTCTACGGGAAAAGTAGGCACTTTCATCCCTGTTCGTCAATTACCGGCGGAGGAGTCGCTGTGATCAATTTCATGTAAGTCAGTATTACGGAGCATGCAGATGGCCCACTGGATCGTGGGCCGGAAGACAGTAACCTCATAATAAATCCAAGAAGGTGTGTCATGAGAAACGTCGGAAAAAAAGTTCTACCAAAGCTGAAACTCTTGCCGCTGGCGATACTTGCGACAAGTGTTGTACCCCATGCCCAGGCATTTCAGATTCACGCCCATCCAGACTGGACTATCAATCTGGATACCACCGTGCAATATACTGCTGGTTGGCGTGCGCATGGACGCGATAAAGGAATTGCCAATCACCCTTTTTATGCCTCCAGTAACTACAAGTTTGACAAGGGGGACATGGTCACCAGCCGTTTTCAGGCACTGACCGAATTGCAAGGCGTCTACAAGGGGCGGTCCGGCTTCCGTCTGTCCGGCTCAGCATGGAAGGATTTCGCTTACGATGACGATGTAGAGACCAATCCCAACCCCAACTTCCAAGGCATTCTCAGTTATCCAGACGGCAAGTATTCCAGTCAGACCAAGCGCTACCATATCCAGGGTGGTGAGATTCTGGATGCCTTTGTTTTCCATAACACCGAGATTGGCGATACTCCGCTTTATCTGCGTGCTGGGCGTTTTACTCAGCAGTGGGGTAACGCCCTGTTCTTCGCGTTCTCCAATATTGGCTATTCTCAGCACCCGGTCGACTTCCTGAAATCCTTCACCCAGCCCGGGTCCGAGGTCAAGGAGCTGTTTCTGCCGCGCACTCAGGTCATGGCTACAGCTGACCTCAACGATAATGTGTCGGTGTCTGCGCAGTACTTCCTGGAGTTTCGCGCCAACCGCTTCCCAGAGGGCGGCACCTATCTGGCACCCTTCGATATTCTCTACAGCGGGCCCACCAGTGGCGGTGCGGTAGCAGGCATGTTTGGTGGTCCGGTGTCTGCCGGACATAAATATGAGCCGGATGACATCAATGACAACTTCGGCATCAAGGTCGACTGGGCCGCAGATTGGGCCAAGGGTGATCTGGGCTTCTATTATCGCCAGTTCGATGAGGTACAGCCCTGGCCGGGCGGTACCATGTACGCCGGCGGCGGTGGGCAGGTCCATCTGACTTACGCTGACAAGGTCAAACTCTATGGCCTGAGTTATGAGCGCACCTTTGGCACGGTGAGTACTGGCTGGGAAGTTTCCTATCGGACCGATACTGCGTTGGCCAGTGCATTCACCAATGGGCAGCCGGGTGAGTTCTACAGCGAGGGTGCACGCGGCGATGTAATCAACGTGATTGCCAATGCCCTGATAAGCCTGCAGCAGAACGCGCTCTGGGATACCGGTGTACTGCTGACCGAACTGTCCTATACCCACCTGGATCGGGTGACCAAGAACAAGCAGTTCTTCAATGGTGAAGGCCATGCCAGCTGTGTTGACAGCGTCGACGGCACCCAGCCTGGTGATAAATGGGACGGTTGTGCTACGCGTAACAGTCTGGCGCTTGCCGTGCTGTTTGAACCGCAGTGGCTGCAGGTTGCTCCTGGTCTGGACCTGAGTATGCCGATGTCGCTGACCTACGGTATATCCGGTAACCCAGCCTATGCGGCCGGCTCCTTCTATGCCGAAGATACCAAGATCTACTCCATCGGTATTCGCGGCACCTATCAACAGAAGCATACCGTGACTCTACAGTACAACGGCTATGACTGGAAAACCAGTCCCAAGACCATGGTGCCGGGCCTGGGTGAGTCCTACTCCGGTTTCGGTGGTAACGGCCCGGTCGCGCTGAACGACAAGGGCTGGGTAGCGTTGATGTACAAGTCTTCTTTCTGATGTCTGTGCAGTACTTTGAGGAAAAAATCATGAAAAATAACAAGACCAAGATTTGCTATCGCTCTGTGCTTGCTCTGGCGATTACCATCCTTGCCACCAATACTGGTTATGCTGCGGTTTCCGCAGAGGAAGCAGCAGCACTCGGGCAAAACCTGACGCGCTTTGGCGCGG
The DNA here is from genome assembly GCA_964474945.1 of uncultured Halopseudomonas sp. Lineage (GTDB taxonomy): Bacteria > Pseudomonadota > Gammaproteobacteria > Pseudomonadales > Pseudomonadaceae > Halopseudomonas. Next base: position 19,315 of record CAYYUQ010000021.1, read on the forward strand.
AGCAGGCGGGCAATGCTGACGGTTCGATTCCTGCCTATGAAGGTGGTTTGATCGGTCAGCAGAAAGCCAGTGCTGATATCTATGATGACCCTTTTGCCGGTGACGAGAAACTCTACAGCATTACTGCGCAGAACATGGCGGAGTATGAGGCTAGCTTGTCTACCGGCACCAAAGCGATGCTGGAGCGTTTTCCCAGCTATCGCCTGGATGTCTATCCGACCCGGCGCAGCATGGGTTATGCCGACTGGTTTCTGGATAACACCGTAAAGAATGCCACGACTGCCAGCCTGGGTGGCGCAGTGGAAGGTGACAAGGTGGAGGGGGCCGCTGCTGACGGTATGCCATTTCAGGGTATTCCGTTCCCTATTCCCAAGACTGGCTATGAAGCCATGTGGAACTACCAGTTCCGCTTTGCTCCGGTAGTGACCCAGTTCCGCAGCAGTAACTGGCTGGTGGATCATGGTGGTGCGCGTAACTTTCTCGCTATCAATGACGCCTCTTACATGCATCCCTGGTCAGAGCAGAGCGGTGAATTCCGGGGCAAGACCTATGATGCGGTATATGGCTTCAATACCTTGATGGCGGCGCCGCCAACATCGGCCGGTACGCAGTTCCTCAACTATTACACGCCCGACTCAGCGGCAGCAGCGCCAATCTGGATCTATACCCCCGGACAGCGGCGGGTACGCAAGGCTCCCGAGTTTGCCTATGACATCCCGATGGCTGCCTATGGTGGGGTGTTGTTCTGGGATGAGCCTTGGGGATTTCAGGGACGGATGGATCGCTTCGACTTCAAGTTGGTGGGCAAGAAGGAGCTGATCGTACCGTACAACGTGTTTGGCCAGCAGCTGCACTCCGATAAAGTGCTGACGGACAACCATATCAATCCGGATGTTGTACGTTGGGAAAAACGTCGCGTGTGGGTGGTTGAAGCAGACCGTAAGGAGAACGCTCGTCACGCCTACAAGAAACGGACTTTCCTCATTGAGGAGGATTGCTGGTGCCTGGTGCAGACCGAGTCCTATGACAACAGCGGTGCGTTGTGGAAGGTGCAGGATCTGTACAACTTCCCGGCCTACGATGTCGGCGGCATGATCAACAACGCGTTCGTCGCCAACGATCTGATCAAGGGAAACTATGTCGCGATCAACTTTGGCGCTGAAGAGCCGGGTAACTTCCTGCGGGCCTATGACAGTGATAAGGGGTTGGTTTTAAGACTGACGCCGCGGGCGGTATCCGGAGGTAGTGTGCGCTGATGAAGAGCCGGGGCGAAAGTTCAGCTTTCGCCCCGGCTGGCGCAAAGATCGGGTGTTAGAGATAGCTTCGGGTTGGCAGGAGACGAACATGAACACATTTTTTTGGCATGTCTATGACGGAGCGAAGCAACCGGTGCGGGTGCTGCTTCTGCTGTTATTGCTGCTGGTTTCTCTGCATACCCTTGCCGAGTTTCGTGATCCGCTGGATTGGCCCGCTGATGAGCAGAGCCGTGTGGCAGAGCGCCCGACTCAGGCAGTGGCCTGGGCCGGAGACAAACTGGTGGCGGTTGGTGCGCGGGGGTTGATTGCTACTTCTACTGATGGAATTCAGTGGGATCAAAGCAACTCACCTGTGCAGAGTGACTTGTTGGCAGTGGTATTTCCTACCCCGCAACAGGGCTGGGTGGTTGGTCATGATGGCGTGATTCTGCACAGTAGCGATGGTGGCTTGAGCTGGGAAAAACAGCTGGACGGGAGACTGGCCAAGGATCAGTTCTCTCGGTACTACGAGGAGTTGTCAGGTGATCCCGAGGCGCTGGAGTCAGCACAGGCTGCTATTGGTTTGAACTATGCTTCTGGACCAACACTGCCGCTGCTGGATGTATGGTTCGCTGATGCGCTTCATGGCTTTGCCGTTGGCTCGTTCGGCACACTGATAGCGACTCGGGATGGCGGTAAGAGTTGGGAGCCTTGGCTGCACCGTATAGATAACGAAGACTTGCTCAATCTCAATGCTGTCCAGAGTGTCGGGGGGACGGTATATATCGCTGGTGAGCGTGGGGTGGTGTTCAAGCTGGATGAGCAGACACAGCGTTTCGAACAACTTGACACCGGCTATGACGGTAGTTTTTTCGGTATCTTGGGGGTTGGCAACAGTGTTATCGCCTACGGACTGAGTGGAGCGGCTTATCGTAGTGACGATCAAGGTGTCAGCTGGGAGCCGCTGGATAATTCTTCCAGTGTTTCGTTGACTGCTGGAGTGCGGTTAGCGGAGACAGCTACCTTTGTATTGCTCAATGCCCGAGGAGATATGTTGTTCGGCAGCACGGATAGCAACAGGTTGCGGTTCAAGCCTGGAAAAACGTTCGCCCGTTATACAGGAGTAGTGCCGTTGGGTGGTGAGAAGCTCCTGATGACTAGCCTCGAAGGTATCCGGTCTGAGGTCGTGCAGTCTATCTCTGCACACAGATAATCCACCAACCGACCCGGGATAACGCAGATGAAAATGACAATAAATAAACAGGATATGCCGGTCATATCCAACCTTAGCGACTTTGATACAAACACCGGCGGCCTCATTGAACGGCTGGTGTTCAACCATAGAGCGTTGCTCACGAGTGCGTGCCTGGTTATTACCTTGCTGTTGAGTTTCTTTGCACTGCGCCTGCCGATGAAGGTCAGTTTTGAAGACATGATGCCGCAATCCCATGAGTTCATTCGTAACTACATGGAGCATGCCAAGGAGCTCAAGGGGTTGGGTAACTCTGTGCGCATTGTGGTCAGCAATGACAATGGTGATATCTATGATGCGCAATACCTGGAAACCCTGCGTCAAATCAATGACGAGGTATTTCTGATTCCCGGTGTGGATCGCTCGTTCATGAAGTCGTTGTGGATGCCCGTGGTGCGCTGGACAGAGATCACTGCGGATGGTTATCAGGGCGGATCGGTCATGCCGGATAACTTTGAAGGGTCTGAGCAGAATATCGAGGAGCTGCGCCGTAATGTGGGGCGCGCCGGGATTGCCGGTTCGTTGGTGAGCAACGATCATCGCTCCAGCATGTTGTTCGTCCCCCTTGTCGACCGTGATGCCGCCACCGGAAATGCTCTGGACTATCGAGCGTTTCGGGATCACATCGAAGACCTCAAGCGCTATGAACAACAGGGTGTCACTATTCATGTGATCGGCTTCGCACAACTGGTGGGTGACCTGATCCGTGGGCTGGGGCAGGTGCTCAATTACTTTCTGTTGGCGGCACTGATAACCATAGCCATTATCAGGCTCTACACTGGCTGTTGGCGCAGCACCCTGCTGGTTACCGGTTGCTCGGCGGTGGCGGTGGCTTGGCAAATGGGGGTGATGCAGCTAGCCGGGTTTGCCCTGGATCCCTATTCGATCCTGGTGCCCTTCCTGATTTTTGCCATCGGTGTCTCCCACGGAGCGCAGAAAATGAACGGCGTAACTCAGGATGTTGCGCTCGGCACTCATAAATATGTTGCGGCCCGCTATACCTTTCGGCGCTTGTTCCTTGCCGGCCTTACCGCGCTGCTGGCCAATGCGGTTGGGTTCGCGGTGTTGGCGGTGATCGATATCCCGGTTATTCGCGGGCTGGCCGCTGCTGCCAGTATCGGTGTCGGAGTGCTGATCTTTACCAACCTGATTCTGCTGCCGGTGTTGCTGTCGTACACCGGAGTCAGAAAACGTCAGCAGGTGTCGGGCAATGACGAGCAGCCAATCCATCCGGTGATACGCTGGTTCGGTGGCTTCACTGATCGGCGTCGGGCAGCCGGTGTGCTGATCTTCACCGCCATATTTACTACAATCGCGTTCATTATCAGCTTGAACGTCCAGATTGGTGATCTCGACCCTGGTGCGCCTGAACTGCGTGCCGACTCGGAATACAACCAGGACAACGCTTACATCACCAGCCACTATCAGCTTTCCAGCGATCAGTTTGCAGTGATTGTTTCTACACCGCCGCAAGGGCTTATCAGTCATGAAACCTTGCTGGAGATGGAGCGCCTGGAGGAGATACTGCGTGAACTGCCAGGGGTGCAGACCACGGTATCGGCAGCCAGTCTGGCGCGCCGCTACACCTCGGCAGGGTTTGAGGGCTCGTTGAAATGGGAAACGATCAACCGTGATCCCTTTGTTGTACAGGACGCCCTGAATACCGTGTATGACTCCAGTCCGGAGTTGTTCAATGATGGACGCTCGGTAGCACCGATCATTGCCTTTCTTGCCGACCATAAGGCGGAGACACTGAGCCGTCTGGTTGAGGCGGTTGAGGTTTTTGCCGCTGAGCACAATACGCCTGAGCGTCAGTTTTTATTGGCGGCGGGCTCATCGGGCATTGAGGCCGCCACCAATATTGCGGTGAAGAAGGCCAACGTCACCATGTTGTTGTATGTGTATGCGTCGGTGATTGTGTTGTGCTTCATTACCTTTCGCAATTGGCGTGCAGTGGTCTCTGCCGTTATTCCGCTGATAGTGACGACCATCTTCTGTGAAGCATTGATGGTGATACTTGGCATTGGCGTCAAGGTCGCCACTCTACCTGTGGTAGCGCTGGGAGTGGGTATCGGAGTGGACTATGCGCTATATCTGTTGACGATGCATCTGGTGCATTATCGTCGCGGGGCTTCGGTGCGCGAGGCCTATCTGGCAGCGCTGGGCTCCACCGGAAAAGTGGTGGCGTTGATTGGTATCACCCTGTCTGCGGCAGTGGTTACCTGGGCTTGGTCACCGATCAAGTTCCAGGCGGACATGGGTATGTTGCTGGCCTTCATGTTCCTGTGGAACATGCTCGGTGCGCTGATCATAGTGCCAAGTCTGATGACCTTCTTGATGCCGGATCGCAAGACGGTTGCGGCTCAGCAACCGCCGCAGTCCCGGGTGCCCGAGGCGAAGGTGTCACGCAATCAACCGCTAGCCTACGCCAGTTGATTGAAGGAAGCAGCACAAGGCCGGCACCTTGGATAGCGGTGCCGGCTTTTGCCGTTTATGGCAGGGAAGAATCCTGGCCGGTACCGAAGCGAAGCCACTTTGCTACCGATTCAATGCAGGGTCGTGCTAGGGTGCAGGGCTGTACCGACACGCCGCAAGTACGTCCATGTAAGCTCGCGGTTTTCATCCCTGAAAACTGACGGTCGGCACAACCCTGTACCCCAGCACGCCAGCAAACTTTGTAGGTGCTGCTAGAGAAAACCCTCAGCAACTCGGAGCGTCTGCCGTTGCGTTGGGACGTCCCTGATACGACCGTTTGATGTCAGGGATGACATCAACGAGCCCACAGGGATGTGTTTACGGCGTGTCGTAGCAGGGATGCACCAACGCAGAGGCTTGCACAGACATGCAAGCGTTCAACCACTGGCCTCGGCAGCACCGCTTTCCCGGTAACAATGTGGTGAGCCAAAAAAAAAGCGCCCGCAGGCGCTCAAAGAAAGATACTGCTACGTAGTTCGGTTACAGCCCGACCAGAATATCGTCACCCTCGACCTTTACCGGGAAACGCTTGAGGTGCAGGCAAGGGTCGTCTTCACAGATACCGCTGTCCAGGTTGAAGCTCCAGCCGTGCCAGGGGCAGGTCAGTATGCGGCCATCAATTTCACCCTCGTGCAGGGGACCGGTGGCATGCGGACATATGCCTTGTGTGGCGATGACCTCGTCGTCCACCAGAAATACGGCAAGAGCCTGTTCTTCTATCGTGATACCAATGGGCTCTCCGGCACGCAGGGCTTCGACGGAGCCGACTCTGTGGTAGACCAGGCTGCTGCCGATCAGTTTTGCATCTGCGTTACTACTCATGGGTTTATCCTCATCTTGTTTTAGTCTCAAGCCGCTCAGGCGGGGCGGCGTCCAGGGAAACGGGGTATATCTATCTGCTCGAACATGCCGCCATAGCCAAGTTCGATGGGCATGTCCCAGTCGAGCATGTTGTAGGGGTGGCCGCGGTCGAAATCACTGATTGCATCCAAGTCAGCCAAGGTCTGAGCATCCAGCTGAACGGAGCAGGCGGCGAGGTTTTCGCGCATCTGTTCCGGTCGAGTTGCGCCAGCAATGGGAATCACCCCGCGGGACATGACCCAAGCCAGAGCAACCTGTGAGGAACTGAGGCCAAGACGGTCAGCAACCTGATCCAGAGCGATGGCAATAGCCCGGTTGCGCTCGTCCAGGGCTTGTAGCTGCATGGAGTCGGCCCGTTTGGGGCCATCACTGCTGGCTGCACGGGTGTACTTGCCGCTGAGTATGCCACCGGCCAGCGGCGACCAGGCCGTCACCCCGATATCATAGGCATCGGCCAGCGGCAGGTGTTCGCGCTCGATCGAACGCTGGACCAGGCTGTATTCCAGTTGCATGCAGGTGATTGGACAGAGGCCGCGCAGTTCATGGAAGGCCTGGGCTCGGGATACCACCCAGGCCGGCACATCGGACAGGCCGACGTGCAGGATCTTGCCGGCGCTGATGGCGTCATCCAGAGCCCGGTGTACTTCTTCCACCGGGGTGGTGAAGTCCCACCAGTGCACCATGTACAGGTCAATATAGTCGACCCCCAGGCGCTTGAGACTGGCATCCAACGATTGAGTCAGGCTCTTGCGGTGCATACCGGCGGCATTGGGATCAGCCCTCCCGGGAAGTGCATTGGTGTATTTGCTGCAGAGAACGAAACGCTCCCGGTCGTCGGCTACCAGCCGACCGACGATGCGCTCGCTTTCCCCACCGGTGTACATGTTGGCGGTATCGATGAAATTGCCACCGGCTTCGACATAGGTGTCGAACACCGTTCGGCTTTCGGCTTCCGAGCGGGACCAGTCCGCGCCCGGGCCAAAGGTCATGGTACCCAGGCAGAGTCTGGACACCCGTAGGCCGCTGCGGCCGAGAATGGAATAGTTCATGGGCTCTATCTCGCTGGGCTCAGGTGCGGGGCACCACGCCCAGCTGGATAGCAAATTCACGGAAGTTCCAGTGGGTTCGGCACCGGACAATCTTGCCGTTACGGTAGAACTGAGTGGAGGTGCCCCGGGTGACTGTAGTCTTGCCAGCAGCCGGAATTCCAAAGAAATCGGCGTTATGGTGAGCGCGCCAGATCCATTGCATATAGCCCCACTCATCGTACTCGAAGTCAGAACCGATCATGATCGGCCCGGCCAGCCGCTTGTATTCGGCTTCATCCCACCCTTCAGGCACACTTTCGGTGCGGATGGTCGCATGGGAAGGCGATACCTGATGACCGTCATAACTGATCAGGTTGAAGATATGCACACCGTGAGGGGAGTCAGGACCGGCATCATCGAATACGGTGAAGAACTTGAACAGTTCTTCCTTGTCAGTAATGGTCAGGTCAAACTCCATGTCTTCCCAGACGAACTCATCTGCATACATATCGACAATGTTCTGCGCGCCGTTATCAAAAAAACCAGATAACCAGGCACTGCCAGTGGCAAAATTCTTGCGATTATTGCCGCCCGCCATTTCGCTGGCACCTTCGATACTCAAAGGCGATCCAGTACGGAGCTGCTGCAGGTACTTGCGCTGTTGTGCATCGAGGTGTTTTTCATCCAGGTGCTTCGAGTAAAGACCGTACATGGGAACACTCCAGTAATTGTTTTTGCTATATGGAATTGCAATGTTGTTATAGCTCTCTGCGGTTGGGTAGCCCATTACTTTTCAGGCCACGACTGACCCATTTGCGCCAAACATCCGCTTTTCTGGGAGAGCCCTGCTGGGTGCGAAAGCGAATGGCACGGGGAGTACCCTGCTGTCACGATTTGTCATTGAGTGTGCTGCTGCTGGGGGCTAGTTTGAGATTACATAAAATCCAGGCATCCGAACGAATCCATGTTCGGCTCCTGTATAGGCTAAAAATAATAATTGAGGGGAACTGTCATGAATCAAGCCAATACCGCTGTCATCCCGACGGATAAGTATGATCCGTTGCAGGGTCATGTGAAGCAGAACCCATATCCATACTATGCGAAGATGCGGGCTTCCGACCCGGTACTGTATCTGCCGAACATGGATGCTTATGCCGTCGCCAGCTATGACGGCGTGGACAAGGTCCTCAAGGACCACAAGCTGTTCAGCTCGCAGCACTTCTGGCCGGAGTTGCTGGGTGAGTATGACCCGGTGCCGGAAGTGCCGCCGATGATCTCCATGGACCCACCGAACCATATGCACCTGCGCAAGCTGGCGAACAAGGCGTTCGTGCCGTCCAAGGTTGCGGCGCTGGAGGATCGTGCCCGCACCATTGCCGCCGAGCTGGTTGACGACCTGATTGTCAAATACGGTAAGGAAGGCGAGTTTGACTGGGTCTGGGAGTTTACGGCGCTTTATCCGGTGACGGTGATCTGCGAGATTCTGGGTGTGCCTACGGACCGCCGGGCCGAATTCAAGGTCTGGGTCGATGACCTGCTGGCAGCGTCCAACCGTGCGGCCTACGGGCCCGAGCGTCTGGCGGAAATCCGTCAGCATTCCGATGAGTTGCGCCGGTTTTTCGAAGAGCTGTACGACCTGCGCAAGAAGGACCCTCAGGACGATCTGCTTTCGGCCTTCATTACTGCGGAAGTCCAGGGCGAGACCCTGACCCGTCTTGAGGTGTTGCAGATGGCCACCCTGTTGCTGATCGGCGGGGTGGAAACCACCACCAACCTGCTGGGGTGCACCATGGTCGAGCTGCATCGTCACCCAGAGGTATATGCCCGGGTGCGTGCCGACTACAGTCTGATCCCGGCACTGCTGGATGAAACCGTGCGCTATAACGCCGTGGTGCAGATGCTGTTCCGGCATACCAAGGAAGAGGTCGAGCTGCATGGGGTAACCATTCCCAAGGGCAAGGCAGTAATGCCGCTGCTGGGTTCGGCCAACCGCGATGAGAGCAAGTTCGCCAATGCGGAAATGTTCGATATCGACCGCAAGCCGGAAGTGCCAATCATGTCCTTCGGCCAGGGGCCGCATTTCTGTCTTGGCGTCTTTCTGGCGAAGATGGAGGCCCGGGTGGCCCTGGAAGTGGTGTTCTCGCGCATGGAAATGGTCGAGCCGATCTCCGATGAGGTGGTCTGGCTGGACTCCTATTTCGCCCGTGGCCCGCAGAAGCTGCGTGTGCGTTACAAGGCCCGCTGAGGCGGTCTGCCCGTTCGAGATTGCGCCATGACTTGCTTGCATGATTGCTTCAACTCGCAGGACTTCGCCCGGGTCGCCCGCAGTCGACTGCCGGGCTCGCTGTACCATTACATCGAAGGGGGGGCGGATGATGAGCTGACGGTGTGTGCCAACACTCAGGCTTTTGAACGTCATCAACTGGTGCCGCGGCAGCTACGGGATATCCGTCAGGTGGACATGCGCCGGCGGGTATTCGGCTGTGATCTGGAATGGCCGGTATTCATGGCGCCCACCGGCATGACCCGTTTGTTCCATCCTGATGGTGAGCAGGCCGTTGCCCAGGAGGCAGCACGTGTGGGTGCAGGTTATATGCTATCGACCATGGCTACCACCAGTCTGGAAGAGGTGGCGGACTGCTCTACCGGCCCGAAGATCTTCCAGCTGTATCTGCTCAACGATGATGGCTTGAACCGGGCAATCATCGATCGCTGCAAGGCGGCTGGCTATGACGCCATCTGCCTGACTGTGGATTGTGTGGTGGCGGGCAATCGTGAACGCGACCTGCGCTTCGGTCTGACAGTGCCGCCGCGGATCAACCGGCGTAATATCCTGTCGTTCATGCAGCGGCCGCTGTGGGGGCTGCGCTATCTGGCTCACGGAGGCATTACCCTGCCCAACGTGCCGACCCCGGATGGCTCCAGTTCGCTGGGTACGCTGACCAGCTACTTCGCCACGAAAATGGAGCAGAACATTACCTGGGCACGGGTCGAGCAACTGCAGCAGTACTGGGGTAAACCTTTCATCATCAAGGGCCTGCAGTCGGTTGCCGACGCGCGGGACGCGGCGGCGGCCGGGGTGAGCGGTATCATCGTGTCCAACCACGGCGGTCGCCAGCTCGATGGCAGCCCGGCGGTACTGGATCTGCTCGCCGATATTGTCGATGCGGTCGATGACCGGCTGGAGGTGGTGCTCGACGGCGGTGTGCGTCGCGGCAACCATATCGTCAAGGCGCTGGCCCTCGGCGCCCGCGCCTGTCTGGTCGGGCGTCCCTATCTATACGCGCTGTCCGCCTACGGCCAACCGGGTGTGGCGCGCATGCTGGACCTGCTGCGACGGGAAACCGAGCGCACCCTGGGGCTGATCGGGGTGCCGCACATCGATGACCTGAACCGCAGCATCCTTACCCATCTTGAGTTGCAGCCAGTCCAGCGGCCTGTACTCGTATCCACTGGCGCACCGCGCTCAGGAGCTTGTTCATGACCAGTTCATTGCATTTTCAACATTATGTCGACGGCCGCTTTGTCGAAGGGCGTGGCAGCCTGATCGACGTCATCAATCCGGCCACCGAGAAGAGTCTGGGGGCGGTGTCCGACGCCGGCAGCGAACTGACCGCCGAGGCCATCGGCGCGGCGCGCGCGGCGCAGGATGCCTGGGCTGCGCAGCCGGCGATCGCCCGCGCGCAATATCTGCGGCGCATCGCCACCGGGATCCGCGAGGCAGCGCCACACATTGCCCAGATCATCGCCCAGGAACAGGGTAAGGTGTTGGCCCTGGCCCAGCTGGAGGTGGGGCTGGCAGCGGAATATCTGGATTACTACGCAGAGTGGGCCCGCCGCATCGAGGGCGAGATCATCAGCAGCGACCGGCCGGGTGAGAACATGTTTCTGTTCCGCCGCCCGCTGGGCGTGGTGGCCGGCATCCTGCCGTGGAACTTCCCGTTCTTCATGATCGTGCGCAAGGTGGCACCGGCGCTGCTTACCGGCAATACCATTGTCATCAAGCCCAGCGAGGAAACGCCTTTCTGCGCTTACGAATTCGCCCGGCTGGTCGAGCAGGCGGAGGTGCCGCCGGGGGTATTCAACCTGGTCAACGGCGCCGGCAATACCGTCGGCCAGCAGCTGGTGGCCAGTGCGGAGGTGGACATGATCAGCTTCACTGGCAGCTCGGCGGCGGGCTCGGCGATCATGGCTGGTGCGGCGCAGAACGTGACCAAGGTCAGTCTGGAGTTGGGCGGCAAGGCACCGTCGATCGTGCTGGCCGATGCCAACCTGGATATCGCCGTGGCTGCGCTGCGCTGGGCCAAGACCATGAACAGTGGTCAGGCCTGCAACTGCTCCGAACGGATCTATGTACAGCGGCAGGTGTATGAAGAGTTCTGCGAGCGCCTGCAGACCGACTTCGCCACCATCCGTATGGGTGATCCGCTGGCCGACAACATCGATATGGGGGCGCTGATCAACCGTGCTGCGGTGGATCGTCTGGCCGCACAAGTGGCCGATGCTCGCAGCAAGGGCGCAGAAGTGCTGACCGGTGGCCGGGGTTATGAGCCAGGGGCTGGTTGTTTCTTCGAGCCGACGGTGCTGACCAACGTCAAGGCGGATATGGATGTGCTCAGTCGGGAGATCTTCGGGCCGATGCTGATGGTCGAACCGGTAGATGATCTGGATCAGGCCATTGCCCTGGCCAACGACAGCGAGTACGGGCTGACGTCATCGATCTTCACCAATGACCTGAACTCGGCCATGGGCGCTGTATCCCGTCTGAAGTTCGGCGAGACCTATGTCAACCGGGAGAGCTTTGAGGCCATCCAGGGCTTCCATGCTGGTGTGCGTCGCTCGGGTATCGGCGGTGCGGATGGCAAACACGGGCTGTATGAATACACCCATACCCAGGTGGCTTATATTCAGAGTTGAGCAGCTGTGTGCCCGGTAGCGAGGAGGTGAGATGAAGGCAGTCGGCTATATCGAGCAATTACCGAGCGAGCAAGGCGGGTTGCTGATTGATATGCAGTTGCCGACACCGGAGCCAGGCGGACGAGACCTGTTGGTGCGTGTGGCCGCTGTGTCGGTCAACCCACGGGATGTCAAGAGTCGGATGGCCTTCAGCGCTACACCAGAGCAGCCGAAGATACTTGGTTATGACGCCTCGGGCGTGGTTGAGGCGGTAGGGCCGAAGGTGAGCTTGTTCAAGCCAGGTGATGAGGTGTTTTACGCTGGTGCGCTGGAGCGCCCCGGCTCGAACGCTGAATATCAGTTGGTAGATGAACGTATCGTGGGGCGCAAACCGCGCCAACTGGAGCATGCTGCTGCCGCCTCGGTACCGCTGGTGACGCTGACCGCTTTCGAGATGCTGTTCGAGCGGCTGGGTTTGCCGTTTTCGTGCGATCCAGCACAGCCACCCGTGGTATTGATTCTGGGGGGTGCCGGTGGTGTGCCTTCAGCAGCTATCCAGTTGGCGAGGCATGCTGGTGCCAGGGTCATTGCCAGCGTTTCTCGAGAGCAGAGCAGGCAGTGGGTGAGCGAACTGGGTGCTCAGCATACAGTTGACCACCATAAGCCGCTGGTGGAGCAGATCAAGGATTTGGGTGTGGGAGAGGTGGATTTTGCCTTCTCCACGCATACCACTGCCGAGGTCTGGGCCGCATTGGCTGAGGTCATGTCTCCACAGGGGCGGTTGGGTATCATTGACGATCCAGAACCGCTGGACCTGCGCCTGTTCAAGGCCAAGAGCATATCCATTCACTGGGAGTCGATGTTTACCCGTTCGATGTTCCAGACGCCAGACATGCAACGTCAGCATGACATTCTCAATCAGATTGCAAAGTTGCTGGATGCCGGGATAATGCGCCCGATGGGTACGGCGCACTATGGCAGCATTAATGCAGCTAATGTGTATCGTGCGCATCAGACAATTGCCTTCGGAGGGCGGTACTCTATCCAGCTGAGCTACGGGTGCGTGAGCGCGGCATGATACCGATTGATAAGCCATTCGTCCATGGTTTCAACATCCGGCTGTGGAACGCGATAGCTGGTTCGGGTGCGACGCCTTGTCGCTGCGTGCGCTTGTAATTTTGCCGTATGCGGGTTTCGCAGTATACTCGCTCAACTGTCCGGGCACTGTACTTGGGCGCATACCGATAGCCATGATGAGGATGGATAAGTGACGATTGCGAAGAATGTTCTGGCTGCGTCTGCAGCTGTGCTTGCCCTGTTCGCTGGCAGTGCCCAAGCGACTACCGATGAAGCCATTGCTGAGCGCATCAAGCCCTACGGTACTGTCTGTGTAGCGGGTGATCATTGCGCTGAAGCCGTTGCCGCTGCTCCGGCTGGTGGTGCGGAAGAGGCTGGTGCCGCTTCTGGTGGTCAAGGTGAAGCGCTGTTCTCGGCCAAGGTCTGTGTGGCCTGCCACAGCATCGACAACAAGGTGGTTGGTCCGGCCATGAGAGAAGTGGCTGCCCAGTACGCCGGCGATGCCGCGCATATCGAAGCCAGTATCAAGAACGGTTCGACTGGCGTGTGGGGCCCGATCCCGATGCCGCCGAACGCTGTGAACGACGAAGAAGCAGCACAACTGGCTGAGTGGATTCTGTCCCTCAACTGAGTTCTGCTGTGCTGATGAGAGAGCCACCTGCGGGTGGCTTTTTCGTTTGTGGTGTTTGGTCAGCGGCCGAGCAGACCGCGGATATCGGCCAGGGCGTTGTTACCGCGGGCTTGCTTCTGCTCTACCGGCACGTCTTCGGTGCCTTCCCATTCCAGATCCTCTGACGGCAATTCATCAAGAAAGCGGCTGGGCAGGCAGTCGATGATTTCGCCGAACTGGCGACGGCGGGCGGCGAAGGTAAAGGTCAGGTTGCGTTTGGCTCGGGTGATGGCGACGTAGGCCAGGCGGCGTTCTTCGTCGACAGTGTCGGCTTCGATGCTGGAGCGGTGCGGGAGGATTTCTTCTTCCATGCCAAGCACATAAACGTGCGGGTATTCCAGCCCCTTGGACGCATGCATGGTCATCAGTTGGACGCGGTCGGTGTCCTCTTCCTCCTCCTGACGCTCAAGCATGTCGCGCAGTACCAGCTTGGCGATGGCGTCCTCGAAGGTAGTTTCGCCGGTTTCATCCCGATCCATGGTGGTTTTCAGGGCGTCGAGCAGAAACCAGACGTTGCCCATGCGTTTGGCGGCAATCTCGTCGCTGGAGCAGTTCTGGCGAATCCAGTTTTCATAATCCAGATCCATCACCATGCTGCGCAGGGCGGCTATTGGCTCACTCTGCATGCACTGCTGACGCACTTTGTCCAGCCAACTGGCAAAGCGCTGCAAGCGCTCCAGATAGCGAGGCTCCATGTGTTCGGCCAGCCCCATTTCAGTACAGGCGGTAATCAGACTGACGCCGCGCTCGTTGGCGTAGGTGCCGAGTTTTTCCAGCGTGGCCGGGCCGATTTCCCGGCGTGGTACGTTGATGACACGCAGCAACGCGTTGTCATCGTCCGGGTTCACCAGCAGGCGGAAATAGGACATCAGATCCTTTACCTCCTGACGACCGAAGAAGCTGGTGCCGCCGGACAGGTGATAGGGGATCTGGTGGTGTTGCAGTTTGAGCTCGATCAGGCGTGACTGGTGATTGCCCCGGTAGAGGATGGCGATGTCCTTCCACGGAATCCGGTGCTGCAAATGCAGGTTCTGGATATCCGTGGCGACGCGTTCGGCCTCTGCATCCTCGTTACGGCAGCGGATCACCCGGATCGGATCGCCGTAACCCAGCTCACTCCACAATTGTTTCTCGAATACGTGCGGGTTATTGGCGATCAGGGTGTTGGCCGCCTTGAGGATGCGGCTGGTGGAGCGGTAGTTCTGCTCCAGCATGACGACCTTGAGTGAAGGGAAGTCTTCCTTCAGTTGCGCGAGGTTTTCCGGGCGGGCACCGCGCCAGGCGTAGATGGACTGGTCATCATCACCAACCACGGTAAAGCGCGCCTGATTACCGACCAGCATCTTGACCAGCAGATACTGACTGGCGTTGGTGTCCTGATATTCGTCGACCAGCATATAGCGGATGCGAAATTGCCACTTTTCCAATACGTCCGGATGATCCCGGAACAGCTGCACAGGGATAAGAATAAGATCGTCGAAATCCACCGCGTTGTAGGCCTTGAGCGTGCGGTTGTAATGCATATAAACGCTTGCGGCCGTTTGTTGCTGCGGGGTTTTGGCTTGCTGCAGGGCTTCTTCGGGGCTGATCAGATCATTCTTCCACGAGGAAATCTGCGCCTGAATGCCTTCGGCGCCGTCATCGGCTCCGTAGTCCTTGTGCATGAGGTCGGTGATCAGCGCCTCGGCATCGCGCTGGTCAAAGATCGAGAAGCCGGGCTTGTAACCCAGTCGCTTATGTTCCTTGCGAATGATGTTCAGGCCCAGGTTATGAAAAGTGGACACGGTCAGGCCGCGACCTTCGGCGCCGCGCAACAGGGCGCCGACCCGCTCCTTCATTTCCCGGGCGGCCTTGTTGGTGAAGGTGACCGCGACAATATGTTGTGCGCGGATGCCACATTCCTTTACCAGATAGGCAATCTTGCGGGTGATAACGCTGGTCTTGCCGCTTCCGGCGCCAGCCAGTACGAGCAGGGGGCCGCTGATGTAGCGGACTGCTTCCTGTTGACGGGGGTTGAGTTGCGACACGATCACCTCGTTAAGGTTGGGCGCGCAATTCTAGCATAGGGTATTCTTACTGCTGCGCTCGATGAGCTCGACATGGTCATGGCCAAGGGCTAGGCTGCAACTGTTAGGTATTTTGATCCTGCCTGAGGCGAGGTCCGAGTTTGTATATCGAAAGATCATTGCAGCGGATTGTAGTGCTGGATGGGTATTCCGAGGACGGAGTGGTTGAGCGGCTGCGCCAGGCTGCAGTCGCTGCCGTCATCCTCGCTTCGGATTGGCACCATGCATTAACGCTGGCGGCGGAGCCGGGTAGCGTGGTGTTGCTTGGTGATCTTTTCTTCCCTGTACCGGAGCAGTGTCCTGCTCCGGTAGTTCACCTTACCCGCCAGACCGATAGCGAGCCGCTGCCCGCGGGTGTTGTCGACAGCATCCATTGCGAGGTCGGTGTTACTGAACTGCTGCGTTGTTTACGTTACGCCCATGATCGCCAACAGATGCTGAGCGCGTTAGCCCGGGCGGCTACGGATGATCCTCTTACCGGGTGTATCAACCGGCAGATGCTGCAGGATCGTCTCAAGCACAGCATGCAGCGCGCCCTGCGCGCCAACCAGCCATTGGCGGTCATGGTGCTGGATCTGGATAACTTCAGCCATGTAAACGACACCCTCGGGCATGCCGCGGGAGACGCCATCATCCGCCAGGTGGCCGACCGTTTACGTGGCGTGTTGCGGGCGACCGATACGGTAGGGCGCATTGGCAGTGATGAGTTTTCTGTGATCGTTGAGGAATACCTCAATGCCGCCAATCTCATGCATATCGTGAAGAAGATTGTGGCGACGCTGAGTGAGCCCTTTGGCGTGGGCAGCGACAGCCTGTTGTTGGGTTCGAGTCTTGGTATTGCCACCTACCCGGAGGCCGGGCAATCGGTAGATAGCTTGTTGCTGCACGCCAGCGTCGCGGTGCAGCAGGCCAAGGATCAGCCTGGTTGCAGTTACCACTTCTACGATGAACGTATCAATCGCCAGGCCAACACCCAGATCGAATTTGAAGCCCAGCTGCGCGAAGCGCTGCATAGCAATGAGTTGGAATTGCACTATCAACCCAGAGTGGATCTGCGCAGCGGCAAGATTGTCGGTGTCGAGGGTCTGATCCGTTGGCGGCATCCGGTTCGCGGTTTTCTGGCGCCGGATGAGTTCATCCCGCTGGCCGAGGAAACCGGGCTGATCATCCCCATGGGGTACTGGGTGATTGCCCGGGCCTGTCACGATCTGCGAACCCTGCAGCGGCGGGGTATCGCATTGAATGTGGCAGTCAATATGTCGTTCCGACAGTTTCTCGATAGTCGCTTGCTGCCGACAGTCCAGCGGCTTATCCAGAAGACCGGTATAGATCCGCGGATGCTCGAATTCGAGCTGACGGAAACTGCTGTCATGCAGCATCCTGAACAAGTTCAGCAGACCATGGCTGGCATGACCCGACAGGGGTTGCGCTTCTCTCTGGACGATTTCGGCACGGGCTTCTCCTCCTTCGTTCACTTGCATAGTCTGCCGATCAATCTATTGAAGCTGGATCGGAGTTTCGTCCGGGGCATTGTTGACTGTCCGGCTGATCGTAAACTGGTCGCGGCCATGATCGAAATGGGACATAGCCTCGGCCTGGAAGTGGTCGCCGAAGGCGTTGAAGCGCGCGCGCAGATGGAGTGTCTACGCGAGCTGGGATGTGACCAGATCCAGGGTTTCTTCATCAGTCCGGCATTGCCCTTTGTCGAGCTGTGCTATTTCGTGGATGCCTACAGTATGGGCCGTGAAGATGCGCTGAGACCGCCGGAAAAGAAGTTAGTTGCTCAGCTGGCTGGTTGCCGATCCAACTGACGATACTGCAAGGCTTCAGCCAGATGTGCGCGGCCAATACGATCCTGCTGTCCCAGATCGGCCAGTGTGCGAGCCACTTTCAACGCCCGATGGCTGGCCCGCCGCGATAACCCCAGACGTTCCACAGCCTGTTCCAGCCAGCGCTCATCCTCGGTGGTCAGTCGGCAGTGCTGTCGAACTGCACCCAGATCCAGATGGGCATTCAGACGTCCTTGGCGTTCCAGTTGACAGGCGTGCGCCCGGGCGACTTGCGCTGCCGCTTCGCGACTATCGGGTTTGGCCAATGTTTGTGCGGAGAAGCTGAAGGGTTCGTTATGCATCGCCAGGTGCAGATCTATACGATCGAGCAAGGGGCCGGATAACTTGCTCCGGTACCGCTGCACTTGCTCTGCAGTACAGCGACAGCGGCCCGATGGATCGCCCTGATAGCCACACGGGCAAGGATTCATGGCTGCAATCAGCTGAAACTGTGCGGGAAAGGTCAGCTGCTCCCGTGCCCGTGCAATATGAATGACGCCGGACTCGAAAGGTAGGGGTTATTATCAAACAAGCAGGAAGGTAATATCCCAGTTGGGAAATGTTATGATGCTGTGCCAATTTCTGCTTGTGGCAACAGTTTCTGAGCTTCTTTTTGACTTTTTAAGGTGTATGACATTGAAACCCGTTCTTTTAAGTTTTTTTAGTGGTGCTATGGGCTTAGATATTGGCTTAGAAAAAGCTGGCTTTAAAACTGTTTTGTCGTCAGAAATAGATAGTTCTGCACGACAAACCATACAAAAGAATAAGCCGAACATTCCCTTACTAGGTGATATAAGGAATTACACAAAAAAAGATATATTGAGTGAAGCTGGTATAAATAATAGTGAGGACGTGGATTTGATAGCAGGGGGCCCCCCGTGCCAAGCATTTTCGACTGCTGGGAAAAGATTAGGACTTGAAGATGAACGAGGTAATGTTTTTTTAAAATATTTAGATTTATGTTTTGAAATCAGGCCAAAATATTTTGTTATTGAGAACGTTCGTGGTTTATTATCCGCTGCGTTAAAACATAGGCCTCATGATAAGAGAGGTGATCTGTATCCACCTCTTGAAAGCGAAGAACAACCGGGTGGTGTTCTACACTATATTATTAGAATGATAGAAGATGCAGGATACTCATATTCTTTTAATTTGTATAACGCTGCTAACTTTGGTGTTCCACAATCACGAGAGCGAGTAATTATAATTTGCAGTCGTGATAAAAATAGAGTTCCTTTTCTTGCTCCTACCCATTCTAATGATAAAAAATATGGCCTATTACCTTGGGTAACATTTAGAGAAGCAACAAAAGAATTAGATGAAGAGCAAGATTATATACCCTTTCCAGAAAAAAGATTAAAATATTACAATATGTTGACAGAAGGGCAAAACTGGAAAAATCTACCTGAGGCTTTGCAGGTTGAAGCGCTAGGAAAGGCTTATTATCTAGGGGGAGGAAAAACAGGCTTTCTTCGTCGAGTTGCCTGGGATAAACCTTCACCTACTCTTGTTACGCATCCAGCTATGCCAGCTACTGATTTGGCACACCCTGTGGAGAATAGGCCGTTATCTGTTCAAGAGTATAAAAGGCTCCAACAATTTCCTGATTCTTGGATCATTGAAGGGAAATTATTACAGCAGTATAAACAACTTGGAAATGCTGTTCCAGTTGGATTGGGTGAAGCTATAGGTAAAGCTATAACTAATCATATGAATGGAAAAGAAGAAAAATCTATCGAGGGTTTTAAGTATTCAAGATATAAAAACACTTCGGATATAGATTTTCAAAACAAGTTTTCAGACATAAAACAAGCAAATCTGTTTTAAAAGGGCCTGCCATTTTACAAGCCCTTTTAGACTGCTTACCGGAGATAAGTATATAGGAACTGTATGAAGTTTTCTTCAGAAAGCCCATAACCTTGCATCAAATGTGGGACGTTATGCCAATTGGTTTCTGGTCTCTTGGAGAAAGTTCTAAACCATTTTTCAATAGTAGTTCCATTGCGTATAGCTGAACTTGATGAGTTCTCGGAGTTGTCACGGTTTTTAATTTGCAATGCATACCACTGATTTTTGCTTTGGTCATACATTATGAAGTCAACTGCTTTCACCATATCGCCACAGCACCAGCTCCAACCATGGGGACGAAGTTGTGAGTCTAGATAGCGTTCTAATAGTGAACCAACCGCATTTTCAGCACACATCGCATACTGATGATCCAGAATGGTCTGTTGCATGCCTTGAGGGTAGCCAAATGCTAACTGCATCACGATTGACAGAGCAGGGTCTGGGCAGGTTGAAGGATGTGCTGGGTGGTCGTTGCGCACATATGCATCGAAGTATTTTTTGGCTAGCATGCCAATATCGTTATCACTCATTGTGGCCACGTCAGGTTTCAGCTTGGCGCGCCAGGAAAGAGCATCTGGATTTATATGTAAAAAAGCACAGTTATCGGCAAATGCTCGCGCAATATGCGCCTG